>JAHBAA010000108.1 GCA_018385425.1 Acetatifactor sp. | reverse complement strand
ATGTGTTAAGCACGCCGCCAGCGTTCATCCTGAGCCAGGATCAAACTCTCATGTTAAAGTGTTTGTCCTGCCAGATGTCATCTGGCATTACTGTTTGTTTGAGTTGTTCGATTTCTCGAACTTGTTCTCTGAATAATTCTGGATGGAAGCTCGAAATTAATTTCTCGCTCCCGTTTGATTTCCCAATGCTTCGCATTGCACGTTGATTTCCATTCAAGTGCTGATGAGCAAGCTCCTCATCACTTTCAGAAAATCACCTGCAGCGCTTCGCGCTGTGAAATCTTAATCTGGAATCTTCAGGGTTGCATTACTGTTTATTTGTCAAGGTGCTTCGCTGTCTCTCACGCGACAGCTTGTTTAATATATCACAGTTCATTGCGGTTGTCAACAGAATATCCGGATTTTTTTATTTTTCTTTTCAAAAACCAAATTCCACCCGAGGGTGGAATTTATTCACTCATTCTTTCAGTTCAGAAGATTCAGACCAATATTGCCCAGAAACTGCTTTGCTATCGATACAAGGTAGTTATGGTTGTACATCCAGCTAAGCAGTCTGCTGTCGGAGGTGTAGGAGAGGATCAGTTTCCCGATGACACCCAGATCCAGTACCGCTGTCAGCATGTAGACAAACCAAATGGCAACGGCAACCTCCAATGCGCCGAAGACTGCTCCGAGGAGCTTGTCTGCAGTATGTACAACTGGAAGCTTTGAGGCCAGCTTTGCGGGAAAGAGCACCAGCTTCAGCAAGTGGTGTGCTATCGAGAGCAGTGAAATCAGTACTACTGCTATGATCACATTCAAAATCTTTCCGGTATTGTAGCTTCGAATGCCGCCCACCACCAGGGCCGCCAGCGCACACAGCACAAACATGGATACCAACGAACAGATCTCTTTGACCACACCTTTTTTGAAACCGTCTATGATTTTGATCAGGAAAACAACAGCAACAATAATTGTAACGATATTCAGTGTCATTTTATCACCTCGCGTATTTTGTTCTCTCAACTGAGAAGATATTCCTTATTTCAGCTGAATGGTATCAAAGGAATCTTCCGTGACCAGCAGGTACTTGTAGGAATTGCTCTGGGGGATCATAAGCTTCACCGGTTTATCAAACTGTCCATTGAATTTCTCCATTCCCCTGTATGTGTAGATCACACAGTCTGTCTCGTTGTAGGCCCCAAAGGTATCCTCGCCCAGGAAGATATCGGTGTACTCAATATCCAGGTAAAAGCTCTTCAGGAAAAAGTTCTCCGCTTTTACCGCTGCCGTATCGTAGACATCCATACGATACAGATGGCTCACATCCTCCGAGCGGTAGACCAGACCTACATATCGGTCTCCAAAGAAAACAGACTGCAGTTCCTCGTCAAAAAGGCGGGTTGCCTTCTCTTCCGGATAATACTTTCCTTTATAGAGCATGATTCGATTATCTGCCACGGCAAACGCAGTGTCATCGGAAACAAACTGCACCATCGGCATCACAGATCCCGGATAGGTAAACTTGCTGACCATGAAATCATTCTGGTTCTCGCCTACCGAGTCAAATCCATAGAAAACCACCGTGCTGTTCAGTTCGCCGGCATCCACATACCAAAAGGAAACTGCCAGCATCTTGCCGCCGGGGGTAAGACTGAGCGCAGTTGGGAATCCGGAATTGTTCATATGGGTCTCACCTTCGTACAGAACCTTCCCATCGGGGCCATAGGTCTCGATAAAGGTACTGTCTGCTCCATCCAGGATGGCGGTGACATATCCCTCCTGCGAAACAGTCAGGTCGATCAACGGCATGGTGGTTGTGATCTCTGAAATCTGCTTCTCTGTATTCTGGACAAAAATGGACCGTCCCAGATAGTCCCCCATGGCCACCGTACCGCCGTTTCGCGCCATGCGAATATCCTGTATCTCATAGGTCTGGTTCCAGGTCACCTTTCCCTTTGCGTCCGTGCAGTGAACACCATCCTTACTGTAGCTCAGCACACTGTTGCCGAGTCTGCAGTCTATCAAACCCGACACCACGTCGCGTTCCACAGAGGCAGTCACATCATAACCGGTATAGACGTGTCGGTTATATTGTACATAGATCAAAAGGATGATTGCGACAAACAGAAACAGAACCAGAAGAATTCTGTAAAAATTGTGTGCCTTATGCCGGCTGATCTGTTCTCTATAATTCAAGTGTTTCTTTTCCCACTTTTCTTTTCCCTCGGAGTAATTCGTAATGTCTGCCATATTGCCCCCATTTTTCTCTTAGACACGTATATTGCTAACTTTTATTGTAACATAGTTTTCTTGTTTATGGCAAAAGAATTTTTTGGCCAGCCTTGATATCATTGGGGTCCGTGATATGATTCATACTGCATATCTCCTCCAATCTGCTCTCATCCCCATACCAGGTCTGGCAGATATCTAGCAGAGTGTCTCCTCTCTTGACCGTATATTTTGTAGGCTTTCGTGCTTCCTGCGAAGGAGGTGCCTCCACTGCGGCAGATACCGGCAAGTCTTCCTCCGATGAGGCCGCTTCCGAAGGAATGATCCCGGATTCCTCCCAGGGTACTTCTGACTGCGCAGGGAGTTCTTCGCTCTCCCGTGTCATCGCCTCCTCCCCGTCCTGCAGGCTCGCAGAATCAGTTTCTTCGCTTCGGTTTTCTTCCAAAATGGCCTGTGTCAGCTTGTCCTCAGCCACGATCTTGTCCACTTGAACCGCATTTGCTGCCACCGGTACCGCTTCCGGCAGCTGCCTTTCCGAAATATTCGCCAGCGTTTGCTTTGCAGCCTGAAAAAGTCCCTGCAGCTGCCCGGAATTTCCGGCGAAGAACGCACCGCCCACTCCCAGAGCCAGCACCGCCGCAGTTCCCGCGAAGCGCATTCCGGCGTTTTTCTCCGGGGCGGGGTTCCTGTGAACCGCCGTCTCCCTCCGTCTTTCCTTTTGCCTTTGGAATGCTTCCACCTGACGCTTCCGTTCCTCCTGCCGCTTTCGGACCGCCTCATACTTCTCCACGCTGACTTCCTCGGACGGAGCCTCTCCCTTTTTCTCGGACAGCATATACTGCAGCATCTTTTCATTTTTTTCATAGAATCGGGCATATCCCCCCACATATCTGCATGTCCCATGATCAAACGCATGGATCCCCTCCATCATCTCTCCATCCAGAATGTGATACCCCAGAAAACTGTATTCCGCAAAATACCTCTTTCGCTGCTTCTCAATGTCCTGCAGCGCCGCCTGCGGCAGATACTTGGTGTCTTTCTCCAAAAACAATACCCTGCAGGCACAGTAGACAAACAGATAGGAGATTCCCTCCTCCTCTCTGCTGCTGCCATACAATGCCACTGCAATATGCTTAGAAGACGCCTGTACATTCAATTGCTTCAAATAGGAGAAGCAAAAATCCTCTATGTATACCTTGCATGTTTTATCGATCTCGCCGATCTGTACGATATTTTTCGGTAAATCCATAAAAAAACACCTCCCGCTTTTTACGCTATTGTAGCGGAATAAGCAGGGAGGTTTTTAGTATTCTCTGTCGGTTAGTTTCAAAAAAGATTCGACAATTTTAGCAATTTTCAAACTTGTAGACGGTCACGGAATCATACTCTCTTCCGGCGCCGAACACGCAGCTGGGGAACTGTGCCTTATTGGCAGAATCGGGGTAATACTGGGTTTCCAGGCAAAGTCCTGCTCTGGGGCCATAATCTGTGCCGCCCTTGCCCTTCTGAGGAGCAATAAAGTTGCCGGCATAGAACTGCACGCCGGGCAGATCAGTGTATGCCTTCATCACACGGCTGCTCTTTTTCGCCTTCACCTGTGCGAAGCAGATCAACTCGCCATCCCCCTTCCAGCCATCGATCACCCAGTTATGATCATAACCGCCGGCATTCTGAAGCTGATCAAATGCCGCATCGATCTCCAAGCCAACCTGCTTGGGGCTGGTGAAATCCATGGGAGTACCCTTTACAGAAACAATGTCTCCCGTAGGAATAGAGCCTGCATCTGCCGGGGTAAAGTTCGCTGCATTCAGTGAAAGCACATGTCCTTCGATCTTGCCGCTGTCATGTCCATCCAAATTAAAGTAGGTGTGGTTGGTCAGGTTCAGAATCGTCTTCTTATCGCTGGTGGCATGATAATGAAGACGAAGATTGTTCTCTTCATCCAGGGTATATTCCACACTGACTTTCTTGTTGCCGGGGAAGCCTAAGTTTCCGTCGGTGTCCTCCAGTGTGAATTTTACGCCGCCTGCGATCTCCTCTGCATCCCAGAGCATCTTGTGATAGCCCTTGTCAATGTGGCTGTGAAGATTATTCACGCCGTCGTTTACGTCCAACTGATACGTCACGCCGTCGATCTCATACTTTGCATTGCCGATACGATTCGCATTGGGACCCACTACTACGCCAAAGAAGCTGGGGTTCACCAGATAATCCTCTGCCTTGTCAAATCCAAGTACCAGATCAGCCTTCTTTCCCTCTGCATCGGGAACGATAAGCTTTACAATAGCGGCACCCACTGTAGTCACTGCCACTTCCATACCTTTTTCGTTTGTCATTGTATACAGAAAGCAATCTCTCCCGTCAGGGTACTTTCCAAATACTGTTTTTGTCACTGTTGTTGCCATGTTTCTCCCTCTCCTATCTGTTTTTTCATCACATATCCCATCTGGCATCCAATGCCCTGGATAATGTTACCTCATCGATATACTCCAAGTCTCCTCCCACGGGAACACCGCTTGCGATCCG
>JAHBAA010000063.1 GCA_018385425.1 Acetatifactor sp. | reverse complement strand
GTCTCAAAATGCTGAGCACTTAAGGCTTCGATGACTTGCTGCAGCACCTCCTCATCCATACGGTAGATTGCGACGGAAAACTTCGGCGTGGTATCCTTGTCATCTCCGTTGGTCAGAACGATACTGTTGTCCGGCTCCAGATATCCCAGATAGAGAATGCTGTTGGTCTTCAGGTCACCGAAGGTCTCTTCCTCGGTGGCACCTCCGGCGTACTTTATCTTCTTCGTGCCGGAGCTGGTGAGCTGTGCATAATAGATCCCGCTCTTCGTCGGAGAAAAGGCCGCAGATTCCACGGAATTGCTGGATGCCTTTTTCACGAAAAGTTCCCCTTCGATTCCCAAATCCTTCACCATTTCATTTTGCAGCGTAAGGCCTGCCTTTTTGGTACTTTCCGGAAGATCATACCCTACCGGTGCCACATATCCGAAGGGCAGCGATACATTGCACTCATACAGGCGAATGTCCCCGCTCTGTGCAATCTTGGTAAAGAGCGCATTCTCATAGGCATCCGATTCGCCGAACATATACTTTACATTCAAAAGGGACTGTGTCAATGCCGTAGCGCCATCGTAGCCATAGTATACCTTGCTGTGGCGCATTCCCCATCTGGTATACAGGTCCATCACATAGGAGTTCAATGTGGAGGAAAAGACACTGGCAGTAGGATACCCTGTCAGGGTACCGTCATTCTTTGTCTTACGGGTGAATTTCTCCACACGATAGAGCTCGTTCTCCCGCTCTCCCGTCATCTCATATAATGAACGATAATCCTCCTGCTGCCCCAGATAAGCACTTCTGGACACCGTACCGAGACTGGTGTTGATTGCATCCACACCGCATTCCACCACACCGACTACCAGCGCGACTGCAAACAGCACACCCAGCACGAACTTCTTCTCCCTGGTTCGGTAGAGATACAACAAGATACCATAGACAGCAAGAAAAACGATGGTAGCCAGCCTCACCCCCGGCTGAAAATCATCATGATCCACAAACTTCTGCACAAACAAAACGAAAGCGATTCCGATCAGGACGCTTGTCACGATCTGTTGCTTGTCCGCCTCCTTCACCTGTTGGAAGGCATGATAACAGATGGTCAGCACAAGAAAGCAATAGATGTAAGACTGTCTGGCAGGCAGAGAATCCGGGTAATTCAAGCCATGCCAGATAAAGTCCAGGATATTCACGGAGAAGCTCAGCAGGAGCAAGCCGATCAGTGCCAGTCTGGTAAATTTCTCCCGGACAGAGATTTTCGCATTCATCACATACATGGGAACCAGCATCAATACCGCACTGCCACAGAAAATGTTGGGCCAATGGTCCAGCCCTCTCTCGGAGGAGACGCAGACACAATGTCTTGCCAACACATCCAATACGGAGAAGTAGGTCTCGATCTTCTCCGGAAAATCCATATCTCCGAAATCCGTCTGAAGGATCGCGCAGACCTCCGGTACCAGCAGCACTGACGCCATCAGTCCGGCCAGCAGAGAGAAACAGGCAAACAGGCCGATACTGCGCAGTCTGTGCTTCTTCTCATTCACAAACAGCACAGCAAAGTACAGCACCAGAAAGATACAGATCATGATGGACAGATAATAGTTGGTGAGAATGGACATCGAAAGACTGATACAATAAAGAGCATATTTTCCCTCTTTCACCAGCTGTTCCAGTCCCAGCACGATCAGGGGCAGCAGCCATACGCAGTCCACCCACATAATGTTGTAATTGTAGGCCATCATAAAGCCATTGAAGGCATAAAACAGGGAAAACAGAATCACTGCCGGACTGTCTGTCCGGAAATGCCTGCAGAAATAGATGGCAGCTGTCAAACCGCACAGTCCGGTCTTGAAGACAATTAAATACCCGATAAATTCGATCAGAAATCTTTCCGGCAAAAGAAACGCCAGCCAGTGGAAGGGACTGGCCAGGTAATATACAAACAGCGCCAGGAAATTGGAACCGATACCAACATTGAAGGAGAAGCTTAAGCTCTCTCCTCCCCGCACCTTATGCAGCAGTTCACTGAAGAAGGGCATATACTGGTGATACAGGTCTCCCGATAGGAAACACCTGTCACCAAACGGATATATCCCTTTTATGACAAACAAAACCATCATGATACCTATCGGTATCAGGAAGGAAAGCAAATAGGCAGAACGCTCCTTTTTCATAGATAAACGGACCTCTCCAAAAAAATACTTACAGTTATTGTACCAAATGGAATGCATTTTCACAACAACAACTGTAAGTAGCAGGTATGTTTTCTTGGGTCAGTCCGTCTTTTTTTCTTTTCTGCGCTTTACCAGCTTCTTGGTTCCCTCCAGGACGTTCTTCGTTCCGGAGACAACCTCTTCCTTCATCTGGTTTGCGGCGATCTCGAAGAAGGCTCTCATAACCTCCTTCAACACCTTCTTGGAATCCTCGTCAACCTCCTTCATGGCTGTGATGATTCCGTTCACACTCTTCTTCCAATCCGCGGTCAGATCGATCAGATTGTCTGTCTTGGAGGCGAGCATCACATGATACATCGTGTCTCCGAAGACCCGAACCTGCTCCTCATTCAGAGACAGCAGCCAGGCATTCAGAGCGTTGTCCATCTGCATACGGGTTCCGTATATTTTCTTCACGGGCTTAAAATGATCCTCCTTCACGATCCAGTTGTAGGGATCATGCTGGGCAATGCCGATGGATTTGCTCTCAATGACACGGTAAGACAGGTCTGCGGCAAAAATCATGCCGAACAGGGAGGAATGGGGAAGAATGCGCACCACCCGGTCCGCGAGGCTCACGTAGTCTCCGGCCTCCAGAGTCTCCGGCCGAAAGCCGGGACCGTCCATGCTGTAGACCTTGGTGATCTTCTCCCGGACCTGAGGCTTACAGTACATAGCGCTGTAGATCGCCAGATTGCCGCCCTTGGAATGTCCTCCAACGATAAACGGACAGCGGACTCTGGACGCAACCGTGTTGAGATATTTCACGCTGTATTCCTGGGCCGGCACCGGTGCCAGATAGACCATATTGAAGTCTTCCTTCCATCCAACCATGTTCTCATCTGTTCCTCGAAAGGCCACATAGACCGGTCCGTTCTCCAAAATATAGGTGATGGCGGAAAACTGCATCTCCCACTCCCTCTCAACCATGTCGATGAAGCAATTCATTTTCAGCGTCCGGAATCGCTTGCTTTCGAGAAGTCCCTTCATCAGAGCCCGATTTGGTTTTTCGTACCGCACATCCGAGAAAATCCTCTCATATCCCTCCATCTGCGGCAGGTCCTTTAACACCACCGAGTCTTCCAGAGAATTCACTGATGGAACGATTCCGTCAAACTTCAGGTATGCCAGCTGGCATAGAATCAGACTGTCCACATCGTTAAAAGGCATCTCTTCAAATGTACAATCGCTATATCTCTCAATATATTCCAATATGGTATCCATACTTCTCCCAAATCAGTCTAGGAACGATCCTCGATATCAACATAATCTCTGCGAACCATCACACTCTTGTATGCCGGTCGGATGATCTTGTCCATATTGATCAGCTCCTCAATACGATGTGCGCTCCAACCGACGATTCGTGCAATGGCAAAAATCGGTGTATACATTTCAAGGGGAATCTCCAGCATACTGTATACAAAACCACTGTAAAAGTCTACATTTGCGCTGACGCCCTTGTAGATACGGGATTTCTCCGCGATCACCTCCGGGGCGATCCGCTCGATCATGGAATACAGTTCGAAATCCTTCTGCCTTCCCTTTGCCTCCGCAAGCTTCCGAACAAAGCCCTTGAACACCTGAGCTCTGGGGTCGGAGAGGGAATACACAGCATGGCCCATTCCATAGATCAGGCCGCGCTTATCGAACACCTCGCGGTTTAAGATCCGCTTCAGATATCTCCTGACTTCCTCTTCGTCGGTCCAGTCAGACACATTCTGCTCGATATCACGCATCATTTCCACTACCTTGATGTTCGCTCCCCCGTGTTTCGGCCCTTTCAGGGAGGAAAGCGCTGCTGCTACGACAGAATATGTATCTGCACCGGAGGATGTAACGACACGGGTAGTAAAGGTAGAGTTGTTTCCGCCGCCGTGCTCCATATGCAGCACCAGAGCGATATCCAACACCCCGGCCTCCAGTTCGGTATATTTTTTATCGGGACGGAGCATCATCAACAGATTCTCGGCAGTGCTGAGTTCACTGTTCTGTCTGTGAATATACATTCTGTCATTATTGTTGATATGGTTGTAAGCATGATATCCGTATACGGCCAGCATGGGAAATACACTGATCAGTCCGATGCACTGACGCAGAACATTCTCTACAGAAGTATCGCTGCAGTTCTCGTCATAGGATGCCAATGTCAGCACACTTCTCGTGAGAGAGTTCATAATGTCACTGCTGGGAGCTTTCATAATGACATCTCGGGTAAAGTTCGTGGGAAGGGTTCTGCTGCTCGAGACGATCTCCCGAAACTCCGTAAGCTGCTCTCTGGTGGGCAGTTCTCCGAAAAGCAGCAGGTAGGCAACCTCCTCAAAGCCTGCATGCCTCCCTCGGAATCCGTTTACCAGTTCAATACAGTCATACCCTCTGTACCAAAGCTTCCCCTCACAGGGAGTCTTCACTCCGTCTACCATCTTGAATGACTCAATTCTGGAAATATTCGTCAGACCAGTAACCACACCGTTGCCATTCTTATCTCTCAGGCCTCTCTGCACTTCGTACTGATCAAACATCCCTTCGTCCAGTCTGTCTGCCTGTCTGCAGAGGGCTGCATACCTTGTCAGATATCCATTCTCCATCCAAAATCCTCCTTTTTGTTTGATAAAAATACCTCCTGTATTGTGTGCACAATCAGGAGGCATTGCAATGACCTTGATTTGCTTCTCTTTACTGAAGAGAATTGTAGCTCTTGTAGCAGAACATAATGTACATAATGCTTGCAACGAGCTCAACGATTGCTACCGGAACAGAGATGATCTTCGCAACGATTCCGATCAAAGGAATCAGACCGATGATAGTCAGAACGATTGCAATCGCATAGCATACAATGTAAAGCTTGCTGGTGGTGGCGCCGAAAGCTGCGGTCTTGCTGTCACCGATATTGGAAAGTGCCTCTCCGATGCTCTTGCATACAAGAAAAACAATTGCAAGAGAAAGAATCTGACTTACGATGGAGAAAAAGCTCTTCCAAAAGAAACCTCCCAACAGACTTACAACCACATTCACGATCGTGAGCATCATAGCCAACTTACAGCCTTCCACATCCTGACCTGCAACGTACAGTCCATACACACCCATTACACCGAACACCAGCGCACCGATCACCCCGATCACTCCGATGAAAGGAATCACTGCGAAAACCGCACTGATGATCGCACCGATCTGGCTTAAGAACAAAAGCTTCATACCTTTACCTGCATTTGCATAGCTTCCCATTTTTTTACCCTCCTCAAGGTTTTTCATTTGCATATATCTATATAATACCTATTATTTCTCAAATTGTAAATGCTTATTTTTTGACTTTTTTTGTCATAAACGCCTCAATGTCGTCAGGATCTCTGAGAATATCCTGCGAAAGCACGACTGCGCCGTCTTCTGTGATCAACAGATCATCCTCGATTCTGATTCCGATCTCCCACTCGTCAATATACAGACCGGGCTCATCAGTGATGATGGCACCGGGGGCAAGCTCCTTGTTGGCCGCCACAGACACATCATGCACATCGATTCCCAGATGATGGGAGACGCCGTGCATATAGTATTTGGAGACCTGCGCTTCCTCTTCGATCAATCCCAGGTCCATCAGGCCTTTCGCCAGAACGCCCTTACAGATATCGTTGAGCTGTCCCAGAGTCATGCCGGGCTTTGCCTCAGCTGCCACCTTTTTGTTCGCCGCCAGAACGATCTCATACACCGCTCTCTGTCTCTCAGAATACTTTCCGTTCACAGGATACGTACGGGTGATGTCCGCATTATATCCATTCAGTCTCGCACCGAGATCCAGTAAGAGCAGGCTGCCGTCCGCACAGATCTCCCTGTTGGTGTCATAGTGCAGCATGGTTCCGTTGATGCCGCTGCCGGCGATGGTTGGAAATCCTGGGCCGTCCGCACCGTTTCTCATAATATGATACTCAAAATCAGCCTGCGCCTGGTATTCATACATTCCTGGGGTCAGATTCTCCATCACATATTCCAATGCATCCTTCGTCAATCCGATGGCTGCCCTGGTAGCCTCGATCTCATCCTCATCCTTCCACATGCGCAGCGCTGCCACAAGCGGAAACAGATTCTTTACAGGGGTGCCTGGATATTTTGCGGCAAACTCTCCTGCCTTCACCAGATTATAATCCGGCAGATCGCTCATGGCGTGTCTGTAGGTATCGAAATAAACACAGGTCACATCCTCTCTGGTCATCATTCTGTCGATGGTGCTCTCCAGACTGCTGATCATCAGAACATCTGCGATTCCGGTGATCTCCTTCGCTTCCTCCACCGTCACCTTTCTGCCGTACCATCTCTCCATGGCAGGGTCCGCCTCCTCGATGAACAGCGTTGCCTTCGCCGGTGTGACCGCCTTGTCCAACACAAGCGCCATCTCTTCCCGACGAAGTCCCGTCAGATAGAAAAAGTTCCGATTACATTCAAAATGTGCGTAGGAATCGGCACTCACATGCACCTCTGCACCGGAATACAGAATCGCAATGCTTCCTTCCTCCATCTTTTCCAAAACTGCCTCTCTTCTCCCAGAATAATTCATTGTAAAATCCTCCGTTTCTTCTATCGATTCACTGTGCTTTCCGGAAAAAGCATGTGTTCACGTTTCTCCCTCATACCATAAGTCCAACGCCATTCTATCAGATTATTCCAAAACGGGCAAGCGTTCTATTCCGGGGAGTTTTTCAGAACCACGCTGCCATCCTCCAGAATCTGTATATTCTCAGAAATGCTCTCCAGATAATCAAAGATACGGCGCTGCTGTGTCTCATCCTCCGCATACTGCGTACAATACCCCTTCTGCACCGCAGGTATCACCCGAACACCTACATGGCTCTCCGTATCATTGCCCGCAATCTCTAATTGCAGCAGCATAGTGTCCAGTGTCTTTTCGTTGAACCAGTAATTGCCCAAACTGTAGATGATAGGCTTATCGTGATAGATCTCCATTCCCTGCAGGCAATGACTGTGGGCACCGATGACAGCATCCGCCCCGGCATCGATGTATGCTCTTCCGGTCTGTGTCTGCACCTGCTCTAAACGATCACTGTACTCCGTTCCCCAATGAACCACCGCGATACAAAAGTCAGCCTGCTCTTTTGCCTGTGCAATGGCCGTCAGAAACTTTTCCGGATCGTAACAGCGAAGAATGCCAGGGGTATCCTCTGTTGCCTGGGGAGTCATCTTATTTTTTTCCGCTCTGGATGCTCCGACGAAAGCCACTGTCTTTCCTTCCACAGTCAGTACCACCGGGGCCATTGCCTCTGAAAGGTTTCGCCCTGCTCCAAAATAAGAGATCTCTTTGGAAGCCAGCGTGTCAAGGGTATCCTCCAGCGCATCTCTCCCATAATCATAGACATGATTATTTGCCAGGGTAACCACATCAACACCCAACTGTTCCAGAACGTCAACTCTCTCCGGCTTAGCGCGGAAGGTGTAGGCCTTTCCGGGAAGCGGTTCTCCTCTGTCACTATAGGTAAACTCATTGTTCAGACAACAGATGTCTGCCGCATTCATGGCGTCGATCAGTTCCGGGGAAATACAGTCATAGATACCGTTCTCCTGTCGGTCCATATAGATGGTAGTACACCACTTCTCATCCAGATTGATGTCTCCCGCAAAAGCAATGGTGAAGTCATATTCGCCCCTGTCCTCCGGTATCGTTTCCTCTGTGACGTTCTGAATCGGTACTTCCTCTGAGCCTGCACTTTCCATTCCTGCATCCTCAGAAGAAGCAACAGGCCCCTCTGCCGCAGGATCCGACTCATCCGTGAACTGAGGTGATTCTTCAGACAAAGCGGCATTCCAGTGTATCAACGGATCCGGATCCGTGGGTACATCTCTTCCGCAGCCGGTAAGCAAAACCATTGCGAAAAGAATTGCTGCCCTGCCAAACCTCTTCCTTCTGTTCCTCATATCCTCACACCTTCCTTCCGGGCGCAGGTAAATTCTGATGTTTTCCGAAAATCATGTGCCCATCTCACGATTCATGGATCGAAAAATTGAAGAAGGCACCCGCAGAAAACGGATGCCGAATCTCTTCCTCAACAAATCAATCAGTCATTGGTATAGTTGTCAAAGTAACCCTGGATCAGAATGATCGGCGTACCCTTATCGCCGGAACCGGAGGTCAGATCGCAGAGCGAACCGATCAGATCGGTCAACTGTCTGGGCGTAGTGCCCTGAGAAGCCATATTTCCCTTCAGATCTCCATCCTTCGCCTTGATACTCTCGGAAATCGCATTCTTCAGTGCCTCTCCGGACAGATTTGCAAAATCATTATCCGCAAGATACTTTAACTTCAGCTCATTGGGTGTACCGATCAGACCATCCGTAAATGCAGGAGATACAACCGGATCAGCCAGCTCCCAGATCTTGCCCTGGGGATCCTTAAATGCGCCGTCACCGTACACCATAACCTCAACATGCTTTCCGGTCTTCTCCAGGATACTTGCCTGAATATCCAATACCAGCTGTTTGCAGTCCTGAGGAAACAGCTTGATCTTATCCTCGGTGGACTTGTTGGAACCGAGCAGACCGTACTTCTCATTGAAACCGCTGCCGTTAATAGGTGCGGTACACAGATCGTCCAGACCGCATACTACCTTGGCTCCGGCCTCTCTCAGAATACGCTTGGTGCGGACTCTGGTGTGAATATCGCAGTTGATGATACAATCGGTGTAGTTCAGAATCGTCCTCGCCTGGTTCGCAAAGATCACCTCTGCCTCGGCACCTGCCTCCCTGATGATGTCGGAATAATACTGCACATAGTCCACGCCGGTAAACTCATGCTTATTCTCTCCAAACAATTCGCGATACTTCTCCAGTGTCAGCACATCAGAGTAAGGGTTGATCCCTGCCTCATCCAGCTGATCGTAGGAAAGAAGTGCATTGCCCACTTCGTCCGAGGGATAGCTCAGCATCAGCACTACCTTCTTGCAGCCTCTTGCAATTCCCTTCAGATTGATGGCAAAGCGATTGCGGGAAAGGATCGGGAAGATCACACCCACAGTCTCTCCGCCCAGCTTTGCCCTCACATCTGCGGCGATATCATCTACCGTGATGTAGTTGCCCTGTGCTCTTGCCACAATTGACTCCGTCAAAGCAATGACATCACGATCTCTCAGAGAAAACCCCTCACTCTCAGCCGCAGCCAGCACGCTGTCAACGGTAATCTCCACCAAATTGTCTCCTTCACGGATGATCGGTCCGCGAATTCCCCTTGAAACAGTTCCTACTCTTCTCTCCATTCCAATCCCTAGCCTTTCTTACGTAAATATGGTTCTTTTATGATGCGCGTATACATCTACAGTATACTCAGACCGCTTCCTTTTTTCAAGGCAAAGTTTCTATTACTTGATCGTCTCGCTGTGATTGATGACGGAAGTACTGTAGAGGAACAATGCATCCGCCCCCTCACACTGCAAAAAACCGGCCAGAATATCCGGCTGAATATAGCGAATGTCCGCCAGAGTAATTTTCCGATACCCCTCCGCCAGCAAGGGCATCAGGCTGCTGCCGAAGGAATCCCGGAATACGATCAATTCTTTATCGGTGGTTGCATTTGGATTTTCAATGGATATCAGAGACTTGGGCCCGCCCAAAAACAACTCATAGGGATCGTTTCCCTGAAGCTTCTCGAGGGTATAAAAGGGCATCTGCCGGTCGGTCTCATAATCCGTCACGATGCAGTCCTGCATCCAGTCTGCCTCAAGATAGAATATGTCCTCCGCAGGCAGGGGCAGAGCTGATTGTCCGTAATAGACACCGTAAAAGGGAACCTCCGCCTTTTTTACCGTATAGCTGTCCGACAGTGTCACACCCATCTCCTGTGCCAGAAAAACTGCTGTCTGCCGCAGCTTCTCCTGTCTCCAGTGGGTATCCGTGGCATAGTAATCCTCCAGCGAAAGTACGGGAAACAGATCCAGATACTCCGCATAGGGCATTCTGTCGGTAAGCTTCCCCACAAAATCATCGTAGTTCAGCGAAAGATACCCTGCATCCGCAGCCGCAAAATAATTCTTATCCGGGATCAGGGAAACATAGACATTGTTTACCTTTCCTGCCAACAGTTTGTCATAGACATACGAAAATCTGTCCGCAGCGTGTTCAATACTCTTTTCATTTAGCGGATATTCCATCTTGATGGCATGTCCGTCCTGAAGATAGATGTCATGGTTATCCTTTTGCCGCAGCACATAGAAGGAAGTATATGCCTTCACTCTTCGGAACAAGTCTCTGAGCGGGAACTGATCCAGCGTATACTTATCAAACTTCTCCATGAACTCACCGGAGAGAACCGTCTCCACGGATAGTTTCGGAAACTGTGTCAGTTTTCTGCGTTCGCTGACAGACAGACTCCCGTCCTTCTGAAAGATCCCCCAGAGTAAGAACCCATACACCAGCACGATGGAAACGACCACGATCACTCTGTTTTTCATCTTTTCACTCATGACAATCCCTCCTAAAATCTGAAATACAGGAACGGATTAAAGGATCCGTCAATCAGAAATGCCGTGCAGGCAATGAGCAATGCTGCCAAATAGACCGGTTCTAAGATCGCGAGAATCTTCTCTCCGCCCTTCCTGCCGCGCACCTTTTCCACGAGATATTTCGGAAGCGGTGTGGCACCGATCACAGCTATCAGGATCAGACACCCAAAGCTTCTCAGATAGTACACGGAAGCCGGGGACAAAACAGGAGCCCCTGCCAGTCCAAACATTCCAGCCAGATGGGCAAAGACCTCCGTCATACCGGAAGCATCAAAAATGACAAAGTTGATCACGATCAAAAAGAGCACATAGATGTGGGAAAACACCTTATGTTTCTGAAGGATCGGCAGTAAAAACAGTTTTTCCAGCATGAGCAGAACCGCAAAATACAGCCCCCAGAGGACAAAGTTCCACTCCGCACCGTGCCACAGACCGGTAGCCATCCACACGAGGAACAGGTTTCTCACCCATTTCACCCGATTCACCCGATTTCCGCCCAGAGGAATGTAGAGATAGTCCCTGAACCAGGATCCGAGGGAGATATGCCATCTTCTCCAGAATTCTGTAATACTGCCGGAAATGAAGGGGTACCGAAAGTTCTCCGGGAAATGAAATCCAAAGATCCTCCCCAGGCCGATTGCCATATCACTGTAGCCGGAAAAATCAAAATAGATATGCAGGGAAAATGCGATTGCGTAAACCCAGTAAAACAACAGAGACTTTTCATCGGATGCCTTGAAAATGGCAACCAGTTCCCCCAAAAGATTGGCAATAAGTATCTTTTTAGAGAGACCGATGACAAATCTCCTTATTCCCTCCGCTGCCTTGTCCCAATCGGTAGTTCTCTCCGCCAGTTCCCTGTCAATATCGGAATATCGAACGATGGGACCGGCGATCAACTGGGGAAACATCGAGATATAGGCTGCCAGGTGGATATAGTTTCTCTGGGCCTTCACATCCCCTCGGTAGACGTCAATGGTATAACTGACGATCTGAAAGGTATAGAAGCTGATACCGATAGGCAGTGCCAGTTTCACAACAGGCACCGCCACACCGGTCAAAGCATGAAAATTTTCGAGAAAGAAGTTGGCATACTTGCAATATCCCAGCAATCCCAGACTGACTGCAATCGTCGATGTGAGGAACACCTTTGACAATCTCTGACCCTGAAATCTCTCGATCAGCAGACCAAAGAGATATCCCTGGGTGATAGAAAACAGCATGAACCACACGTACCTCGGTTCTCCCCAGGCATAAAAGAACATGCTGGAGAGAAAAAGTACACTGTTGCGCAGCTTCTTCGGCACCAGAAAGTACAGAAGCATCACTGCGGGCAGAAAGTAGTACAGAAAGGGAATACTGGAAAATAACATGGATCACCATTCCTCCGATTTACTCGATATCATCCTCGCTGATGATCTGAGCATTCTCATATGCCCCTACAAGAGCGGTCTTGAAATTTGCAACCTGATCGTTCTTTCCGAAGAAAGAAATCAGATAATCATCCACAGATACCACCACAAGCTTCTCCGGGAAACCGCACATCCACTGTCTGTTCAGGATGTTCTCCCTCACAGCCTGTGCCGCTTCATCCATCTTAGCAGGGTCTGCCAAATGGTACGCGCCGCCGGTAAAGGTATTCGCATTCATCATATGCATCAGGGACGCTGCATCGTCGATCATCTCGATCTTGTCAGCAGGAAATCCAAGCATGGAATCGATCAGTTCGCCATCGGTCACTGCAACAGTGCCTGCACTTTCCATGACAGAGTTCTCAGCATCTCCGCCTGCCACTGCAAAACGATTTTCGGGGTCTACCTTCTCCCAGATTGTATTCAGAACCCCGGCAGCACCCTCTGTCTCCACAGCCTCTGCGGACTCGCTCTCCTGACCATTCTCTTCCGTACTGCTTTCCTCGGTGCTGCTTTCCTCAGCGCTGCTCTCCTCTGCTGTGGACTCAACAGAAGAAGAACTCTCCACACTGCTCTCGGAATTCTGAGCGATCTCATCCTTTCCGCCGCATGCAGCCAGAGAAAATACCATAACACCTGTCAACATCATAACAACCAGTTTCTTCATAAAATACTCCTCCTACATCAATCAAAGTTTACTGTTGTCTCCCTATAAGACGACAGCTTTTCCCATGAGTTGCAAAAAATCACAAATTTTTTTATTTTTCTGTCTTTTGCATTTTTTTGATCAGCCTGCTCTTTTCCTCCCAGACAAATACTCTTCCTGCGTTTTGCGAGGTGCAGTCGGCGATCTCCTGAAGGCTTCTTCGCTTCAGCTGTGCCAATTCTTTGGCGATGATGGGAATAGCGACGGAGGAGTTGACTTTTCCCGACAATCCTTCCGGCTTCACATAAGGACAGTCGGTCTCCAAAACCAGTCGTTCCAAAGGCAGCCGACGAACCATCCGGCGAAATCCTTCGTCCTTCCTGTCACATAGTTTTCCTCCGATACCAAAGCAAAAACCCAGCTTCTCGTATTTTTTCACCGTATCTGCCTGCTCGATGCTGTAGTGAAAGCAATGGAACACTCCCGCCTCAGGCCTCAAAGAAAATTCCTTCAGAATGGCCAGTCCGTCCTTCAGCGCCAAGGACTCATTCTCCTTATCCCGAATATGCAGGATCAGCGGAAGATTCTTCTCCGATGCCAGCCTGATCTGGGCCCGAAAACAAGCCTGCTGCCACTTCTTCTCCTCCTCGGTGGTATCCTCCCTGTGATAATCCAGTCCGGTTTCCCCAATGGCAACCGTCCTTCCGTGTATATATTTCGGAAGCACCTCCTGCACCCATTCCACATCCGAGGCCGCCTTCACAAAGGAAGGATGAAGACCAACCGCATAATAGAAGGAAGCATCCTGTGCAAACAATTTCTCCTGTTCTTCATTGCTCTCCTTGGAAATGGCAACAGAAACATATCTCTCCACACCCTTTTCCACGGATGCCTGCAAAAGTCGTTCTCTCTTGTTCACGATCTGCTTCAAAAAATAATGGGTGTGGGTATCCACATACTGCTTCTTCCGTCTGCCATCCCTGATATCTATTCCAAGACGCAGTCCGATCATCAAAAGCAGATAAATCAGACCCAAGATAAAAAACCAGTCACTGCCGTAGGTCATCACCCGGTAGTCGACGGCTCCCAGAAAAAGCACAACCAAAGCCAGAATATTTCTGATCAGATAGTTTTCCCTGTCTCCGAGATAACTATACACACAGAAGCCCAGATACACCAGCGCAATCAGCCAGAGCGCAATGCTTAAGGGATGCAATCCGTGCTCCGTAGAGAATCTGAGCTCATAGTTTTTCTCCCAGAGCGCATAGGCAGACTCTTCGACAACCTTCCAGCAGTTGAGGCACAGAAAGCACAGCGCCAACGCCAAATGCTCCACCACACTGAGTCGATAGATCAAAAAGGAACAGCCCGCATAGAGCACACATACTCCTGTCAGACCGATGAAGCACCACCAGTTCCAGGGCACTCCAACCTGCCCTTCCGCATAGGCAGGAGCACCGATCTCGCTCAAAACACGAATCCACAGGACTCCAAACGCCGCTGCCGCAATCGATAATCCTTTTTTCTGAATCTCTTTCATTTCCAAATCCTTTCGCTGTTTTCCGCTGATGGGTAGATACACTCATATTCTCGTTCATTTTATCAAAGAATTCAAGTATTTTGTATCAATTTTAGC
>JAHBAA010000131.1 GCA_018385425.1 Acetatifactor sp. | reverse complement strand
GGCATTTCTGGAACAGATCAGCAGGGAGTACCCGGACGGCGGCAGTCACTACCCCTTCTTTATTCAACTGAATGCAGACGGAGAGATCTGCAAAGTATACGAACCGATCCTGCCTTGACGATGGGTGAGACAGAAAGGTATGTAGAACGGAGATAAGAAAGAAGACAAGGAAACCGAGAGGCTCCCTTGTCTTCTTTGCAAATCGTGGAAGAGTTCGGAGATTTTGTCTAGGATAGGATCGCTGTAAAGACCTCACCGATGGGCGCATTGATGAGCAGATCTGCAAAGCTGTCTCTGGGTGTGGAGGACTTGTTGATGACTACCAGCTTCTCCCCCTTGAAATAGTCGATGAGTCCGGCAGCAGGGTACACCGCCAGGGAGGTGCCGCCGATGATCAGCACATCCGCCTCGTGAATGTAGCGCACCGCATCGTTTATGGTCTTCTGATTCAATCCTTCCTCGTAGAGCACTACATCCGGCTTTACACTGCCGCCGCAGGCACTGCACTTAGGAACCCCTTCTGAGTTTGCGATGAAATCCAGATCGTAGAAGGCTCCGCACTGCTCGCAGTAGTTGCGCAGCACCGAACCGTGCAGCTCCAGTACCACCTTGCTGCCGGCCGCCTGGTGGAGCCCGTCGATATTCTGGGTGATGACTGCACGCACCTTGCCGGCCGCCTCCAATGCAGCCAGAGCTTTGTGAGCTGCGTTCGGTTTTGCATCCCGGAAGATCATCTTATTGCGGTAGAACCGGTAGAATTCCTTCGGATTCTTCCGGTAAAAGGTGTGGCTTAGTATGGTCTCCGGGGGATAATCATACTGTTGGTTGTAGAGACCGTCTACACTGCGAAAATCCGGAATGCCGCTTTCCGTGGATACTCCTGCCCCTCCGAAGAAGACAATATTATCGTATGTCTCTACGATTTTTTTCAATTCCTGAATGGCTGCCTGCGTTGTCTGCATCGTGAACTCCTTTCCGGCTCCTGCGAACCCTGTGAAAGACCAGCCTCTCCCTGCCGGGCATCCGGCTCCATGGAGGAGGCTCTCCGTATGGATGGTTTCTTCTTTCCCTATTTTATCACACTGGGAAAGATAGTTCAATTTGGAGCACCGGAAAAATCAGGGGAAGCGTGAATTCGGCATTGTTCGGCGGACGGAAAGTTGCTATAATATACCTACGGCATGAAATGCTGCGTGCCCGGTACGGTTTTGAAAGTGAAAGCAGGAAGCAGCGACGGCAAAGAAGTGGGAGAAGACGATCCGGTGAAGAACAGGCGCGAGCGAAAAACAAGAAGTAGAGAGACCATCGACAGGGTTGGAACCCTGATGACGGTAGTTGGGATACTCTGTATCCTGTACTGTCTTTCGATACCCTTTGTCGGCTTTGGCACTCGATTTTTTCTGATCTGGGGTGTGCTGGGAGCCGGACTGCTGCTGTGTGCATTTCTTCTCTGCAGAAGGAGACTGTGGCGTCGCCTGCCAAAGTGGTTTCGCAGACTGTGTCTGGTCCTTCTTGGTGTGGGAATGCTTTTGTTTATGACGGTGGAGGGCCTGATTCTGTCCCGCTTTTTCACAAGACCCAGCCAATCTGCGGATGTGATGATCGTGCTGGGGGCACAGTGGAGAAGCACCGGTCCCAGCAGAGTGCTTCGCCAAAGACTGGACACTGCAGCGGATTATCTGAAGCAGCATCCGGATGTGACAGTGATCGTGTCCGGCGGACAGGGCTTGAATGAACCCATCTCCGAGGCGGAAGGAATGCGGGGATATCTGATCGATGCCGGGATCGACGAGAGCAGGATTCTTGCCGAAAACCGCTCCACCAGTACGGAGGAGAATCTTCGGTTCAGTGCGGAGCTTTTCGATGTGGGTTCTTCCAGGGCCATTTTGGTGACCAATAATTATCACGTCTATCGAGCCTGCGGGATTGCGAAGAAGCAGGGATACCGGGTAGAAGGTCTGGCTGCTTACTCGGATATCTGGATGGTGCCAAACAACCTGCTTCGGGAATTCCTTGCGGTCATCAAGGATTTCCTCTGCGGGAATATGTCATTGTAGACAGAACGCGATTCCTTATGAAAAAGAAAGGACTTATGCAGAATGAATATTCAGGTTGGTGATACAGTGCGTCTGAAAAAGCAGCATCCCTGCGGCAGCAGGGAATGGGAGGTGCTGCGCATCGGTGCGGATTTTCGGTTGAAATGCAAGGGCTGCGGACATCAGATCATGATCGCGAGAGTGGCTCTGGAGAAGAATGTCAAAGAGATACTGCCTTGCGTCGTCGAAAGTGAGTAAAAAATACGATTCATGCAGAAAAAGTGCAAAAAAGCGTGAAGAAAATCATAAAAAACTATTGCAACTATTGTGATTTCATGGTAACATATTATTCCGTGATGAATCATATTCCTTGCTCACGCAACAGTGTGGGCCAGAGACCAAAAGGAGGTAACAAGCATGAACAAGTATGAATTAGCCGTAGTTGTGTCCGCTAACATCGAAGACGAAGAGAGAGCAGCAGTTGTTGACAAGTGCAAGGCTCTGGTTGAGAGATTCGGCGGCAACATTACAGAAGTGGATGAGCGTGGCAAGATGAGACTTGCTTACGAGATCCAGAAGATGAGAGAAGCTTTCTATTACTTCATCAGATTCGAAGCTGAAGGTACTGCACCCGCTGAAATCGAGAGCCGTGTTCGTATCATGGATAATGTCATCAGATACTTAATCGTTAGACAGGACGAGGCTTAATTAGAAAGCGAGAGAGAAGTATGAACAAAGTAATTCTTATGGGACGTTTGACCAGAGATCCTGAGGTGAGATATTCTCAGGGCGCAAGCCAGACAGCAGTCGGCCGTTTTTCCATTGCCGTTGACAGAAGATTTAAGCGCGAGGGTGAGCCCGATGCGGATTTCTTCAACTGTACCGCATTTGGAAAGCAGGCTGAGTTTGTTGAGAGATATCTTCACAAGGGGACCAAGATCGTTGTCAGCGGAAGAATCCAGAATGACAATTACACCAACAAGGATGGTCAGACAGTCTACAGCGTTCGCGTTATGGTAGAGGAGATTGAATTTGCCGAGAGCAAGAACGCACAGGGCAGCAATGATGGTGGTTACAATAACGGCGGTTATGCAGGTAATCGCGGAAACGCTCCTGCTCCCGGAGGTGCAGACGGTGGATTTATGAATATCCCCGAAGGCATCGAAGAAGATTTACCGTTTAACTAAGTTTCATTATTTGAGATAGGAGGCACTGAAATGGCTTTTAACAAGACAGATAGATCCGATGCTCCGATGAGAAAGAAAGGTGGCATTCGCAGAAGAAAGAAAGTTTGCGTATTCTGCGGTAAGGATAATGTAATTGATTACAAGGATACCAATAAGCTGAAGAGATACGTATCTGAGAGAGGCAAGATCCTTCCTCGCCGTATCACCGGCAACTGCGCAAAGCATCAGCGCGCTTTGACTGTAGCAATCAAGAGAGCTCGTCACGTAGCATTGATGCCTTACGTTCAGGATTGATCTGACGAAGAATGGGAAAGGACCAACTACCCCGGAGGGTGGTTGGTCCTTTTGTTTGCGCGCCATGGGCGCGCTCTAACGGGTGAAAGTCCCGAATGCGCCCGGCGGGGGAATGAGACTGTTTACCATACCGCTCTGTTATCGTAGATCTCTTTTTTGATGATCTCCTTCACTCTCGGCCGAAATTCGGGCCTTACCATGTAGTACAAAAGGCTGTCCACAAGCTTTTCCGGTTTAAACACTCTGCCGTCCAATTTGAAATGCCGAAATCCGCCGGGGATATATTTCTCCTTCATGAGTTCCCGTGAAATACAGTGTTCGCCCTGCATTACCTCCTCAAAGGTTTTCCCTACGGTGGGGCAGACAAACGTAGATTCGCTGAAGGTCAGCTGTGAGCGGCCAAGCTCCACATAATGATTTTTGCTGTTAGGACAATTCAGCATACAGCCGTGATCGACAAGCAGTTCCAATCGGCCGCGCTTCCCGATGGAGAAGATCCGCTCGTCCTTATTCAGGGAGGAATCCAGTACAACGAGATAATAATCCTTATCCAGCTCTGCCTCTACCTCCTCGATGGTTCGCAGGCATTTTGTGGTGGAAGAAATGATTTTATAGCCGGGGAAATTGGTTCTGACATAATCCTCAACCACCTGCGTATTGACCAGAACTTCATTCATTCCGTTGTCTGCCGCCTCCAGACAGATGTTGGCAAAAGTATCGCTCATATGCTTTTCTTCCAGCATAGGGTTGGTGAAGGTATAGCGAACGGCGATCCCTCTGTTGTTCAGCTCCCGGATCACCCGATCCATCGTAGATCTGGTGATGCGGTCGAAGGTCACTCTGCCGCCGTTCCAGATGCAGTTCGGAAAGGAACCATATGCCGCAGAAATCTTAAAATCATCGAAGAACCATTGGGGAATATGCTCCATAAAATCGGCAAGCAGCATGTAGAGCGGCGCATTTCCGTAAAAATCCGGAACGTAAAGGTGAAATTTCTCCTGTTCTGTGTTCGTTGATTCGTTTCTATCACTCATTTTCTCTGTCCTTTCTCTCGTGTTTGCTACAGTATACCATAATTTTACTGCTTTGTAACTATTCTGAACTGCGAATTCGTCATCTCAAAAGCATTTTTGTCATGTTTTCTGCTGCGCAGACCTTATCCGGGCAGTCGGCTCGGGAACTCCGGTCTTTCTGCACCGACAGTCTTTGGCAGAAGTCAACCGGGGCTGCCGGCAAATGACAAATAATCTTATGGCATTGAGTTGGGAAGTGTGCTATAATAGATTAGTCCAATGGATAGCTGCACTCTGTGAGTGATATTGGACGGGTACTTGGATGGATAGGAGTTTGCCGGACAGGTTCCGGGAAAGGCACATGATTTCATATGAGGAGAACTGTTAAGCTAAGAGGACGTATCAAGACATATGTCCAGGTTTGTCTATATCTGGGGGCATTATTGCTGGCTGTGAATGTGGCAATGTACTTTATTGATCTGCGGGCTGCAGTTTTGCTTACCGGGTTTACCGTGATTTATCTGGGGATCATTTTGTTCTTATATTTTTATAATAAGCCCGGTATTATGAACGAATTGATCAGTTTTGCGGCGGAGTACGGACAGATACAGAAGAGGTTGCTTCGGGAACTGGATCTGCCCTATGCGCTGTTGGACAGCAGCGGCAAGGTTCTCTGGACCAATGAGGCTTTTGAGAAGGTCACCCATCTGCCCAAGGGGTACCGGAAATCCATCACCGCATTGTTTCCCGCCATTACCAGAGACCGGCTTCCGGACGAATCCGAGGTGGAGGAGACGGAGTACGAGCTGGTATATGAAGGAAATGAGTATTCTGCGAAGTTTCGGAAGGTCTCGCTGAAGGATATGGCAGATCACAGCGAGATGATCGAGACCATGGACTACAACGGCTATATGATAGCGGTGTACCTCTACGATGAGACCGCACTGCACATTGCGTTACAGGAATTGGATGATCAGTCTCTTGCGGTTGGCATGATCTATCTGGACAACTATGAGGAAGCGCTGGCCAGCGTGGAAGAGGTGAGACGATCTCTCCTCCTTGCTCTGGTGGACAGGCGTGTCAATAAACACATTCTGGCCCTGGACGGTATCTGCCGAAAGCTGGAGAAGGATAAGTATCTGGTGGTAATGCGCAAGAAAGCACTTGCACAGCTCCAGGAGACCAGATTTGAGCTGCTGGAGGATATCAAGACAGTCAATATCGGCAATGAAAATATTGTGACCCTGAGCATGGGAATCGGTCTGGATGGGTTGAGCTATGCGCAGAACTACGAGTTCGCCCGCAATGCCATTGATCTGGCGCTGGGACGGGGCGGAGATCAGGCTGTGGTGAAGACCCCTGACAGCATCACCTACTACGGCGGAAAGAGTCAGCAGGTGGAGAAAAATACTCGTGTGAAGGCACGTGTCAAGGCTCATGCCCTGCGGGAGATCATTACGTCCAAGGATCTGGTGCTTGTGATGGGACACCGTATGCCGGACGCAGACAGCTTCGGTGCAGCGGTGGGAATCTACCGCGTGGCACAGACCCTGGGAAGAAAGGCCCACATTGTCCTGAACGATGCCACGGCTGCCATTGCGCCGATGATCGATCTGTTCCGGAATCGTGAGGAATATGAGGAGGACATGATCGTTGGGAGCCAGGATGCCATCGAGATGGTGAACGGCAACTGTGTTCTGGTGGTCGTGGATGTGAACAAGCCTTCTATCACAGAGTGTCCGGATCTGCTGCGGTTCTGCAATTCTGTGGTTGTGTTGGATCACCACAGACAGGGCGCGGAGACCATCGAGAATGCAACTCTTTCCTATGTGGAACCTTACGCTTCCTCCGCTTCAGAGATGGTTGCGGAGATCCTGCAGTACACGTTGGACAATATTAAGATCCGATCGGAAGAGGCGGACTGCCTCTACGCCGGCGTGATGGTGGATACCAATAACTTTATGACCAAGACAGGCGTGCGTACCTTTGAGGCGGCGGCATTCCTTCGCCGAAACGGTGCGGATGTGACGAGAGTGCGAAAGCTTTTCAGAGAAGATGCGCTCAGCTATAAGGCGAAAGCGGATGCAGTCAGTCAGGCAGAGATCTACAAGCAGTATTTTGCGATCTCTATCTGTACGGCCGAGGATTCCCCCAACCCCACCATTATCGGTGCGCAGGCGGCCAATGAGCTGCTGAATATCAAGGGAATCAAGGCCAGCTTTGTGTTGACGGATTATCAGGGTAAGATCTATGTCAGCGCCCGTTCCATTGATGAGATCAATGTTCAGATCATTATGGAGAAGATGGGAGGCGGCGGACATATGAGCACTGCGGCCTGTCAGATGGAGGGCTGCGGCATTATCGAGGCGATCGGCGAGTTGAAGGCCACCATCGATACTATGCTGGAAAATGGTGAGCTTTAAGAGAATATAGCAGGAAAAGAAAGGATGGACAGAACATGAAAATTATTTTATTACAGGACGATAAAAAGCTCGGCAAGAAGGGTGCCGTTGTTGAAGTGAATGAGGGATTTGCCAGAAACTTTATCATCCCCAAGAAGATCGGTATCGAGGCGACCCCGAAGAATATGAATGATCTGAAGCTTCAGAAGGCAAATGAAGAGAAGATCGCTAAGGAGCAGCTGGAGTCTGCCAAGGAACTGGCTGTTTCTCTGGAGCAGATGCCTGTGGTAGTCAAGATCAAAGCCGGAGAGGGTGGAAAGACCTTCGGTTCCGTCTCCACAAAGGAGATCGCTGCCGCCATGAAGGAACAGCATGGTGTGGAGCTGGACAAGAAGAAGATTCAGCTGGCTGAGAGCATCAAGTCCTTCGGTACGGTGGAGGTACCCGTTAAGCTTCATCCCCAGGTCACTGCGAAACTGATCGTGAGAGTTGTTGAGGCATAAGGGTTTCGTACAGAACACTTGACGGGGGAGTAACCAGTGGAAGAGAACGTTATCAAGAGACAAATGCCTTACAGCAAGGAGGCGGAGCAGTCGGTCATCGGTGCTATGCTGATGGACGAAAAAGCCATCACAACGGTGGCTGAGATCCTGACACCGGAGGATTTCTATATCTCTGCGTATGGGAAGCTGTATCAGGCGATGACTGAGCTGCACGATGCCGGTAAGCCGGTGGACAATGTAGTATTGCAGGAAAAACTAAAGAGCTTGAATGTGCCCCCGGAGGTCAGCAGTTTGGAGTTTCTGACGGAGGCGGTCGCACAGGTGCAGACTTCCGCCAATGTAAAGCATTATGCCAACATTGTCTCGGAGAAATCAACGCTGCGCAAGCTGATTCGTTTGAATCAGGAGATCGAGAATACCTGTTATTCCGAGTCGGAGCCCTTGGAATCCATCCTGGATGAAACGGAGAAGAAGGTATTTCAGTTGGTGCAGAAGCGCAGCACCGAAGATTTCGTTCCTGTCCGGAAAATCGTCCGTGATGCCATCGATAAGATCGAGATCGCTTCCAAGAACAAGGGAAGCGTTACCGGTATCCCCACCGGCTTTATTGATCTGGATTACAAGACGGCGGGATTTCAGCCCTCAGACCTGATTCTCGTGGCTGCCAGACCTTCCATGGGTAAGACTGCATTTGAGCTGAATCTGGCGCAATACATGGCCTTCAAGAAGAATCTGACCGTGGCACTGTTCTCCCTGGAGATGAGCAAGGAACAGCTTGTAAACCGTATGTTTTCCCTGGAATCCAACGTGGATGCCCAGAAGCTTCGTACAGGACAGCTGACGGATCAGGAGTGGGAGCGCCTGGTAGAAGGTGCGAGAATCATCAGCAATTCCAACCTGATCATCGATGATACTCCCGGTATTTCCATCTCAGAGCTTAGGAGCAAGTGTCGAAAGTATAAGATGGAGCACAATCTGGCGATCGTGATGATCGATTACCTGCAGCTGATGAGTGGCAACGGCAAGAGCGAGTCCAGACAGAACGAGATCTCAGAGATCTCCAGATCACTGAAGGCTCTGGCCAGGGAGCTTTCCGTGCCGGTGGTTGCGCTGTCACAGCTTTCCAGAAAGGTGGAGGAACGGCCGGATCATCGGCCGATGCTGTCTGATCTGCGTGAGTCCGGTGCAATCGAGCAGGATGCCGATGTGGTTATGTTTTTATATCGTGACGATTACTACCACAAGGATTCCGAGAAGAAAGGGATTTCAGAGGTGATCATCGCGAAACAGAGAAACGGTCCCATTGGCACGGTGGAGCTGGTATGGCTGCCGGAGTATACAAAGTTTGCCAATATGGAACACAAAAATGAAGAATAGTGATTACGGAAGAGAATGAGTGGAGTGCTCATTCTCTTTTTTTAGGAGTGAGTTTATGAGCGAGTATTTATCCATTTCCGATGCTGCGAAAGAAGTTCAGGTAGAAAGTCACGTCCTGCGATACTGGGAGGATGAATTGAAGCTTTCCATTCACAGGAACGAACTGGGGCATCGTGTCTTTACAAAGGAGGATATTGAGAAGCTGAAGCAAATCAGGGATATGAAGGAGAGGGGACTGCAGTTGAAGGCGATCAAAATGATTTTGAAGGATGGAAGATTGGATGTCGTTGGTGGGCAGGAGGAAGCTGTGGAAAGCGATCCGAAGAAGGAGGACGAAAATATGAGCACGAACCGGGATGTGATGGCAATCGATATCGTTGCCACGAGAGAGGTGGAAAAAACAGATGATTCCAGGGAGGAAAAGCTGAAGCGGCTGCAATGGCTGATGTCACAGCTGATTCAGGACACCCTGCGCAGGAACAATGCTGAGTTGTGTAAGGAGCTGAAGGAGAGTGTCATCAAGGAGCTGGACTACCAGTTCAGGGCAAGAGAAGAGAAGGAAGAGGAGAGAGACCGCCTTCAGGCGCAGCGGGATGAGAGGTATTATTCAAAGATGGATGAACTTCTTCGAAGAAAAAGCAAGAAGGGATTACGGTTTGGCAGAAAAAGAAAAGACACTCCCTGACAGGAGTGTCTTGTGTTCTCATAATGAGAATGGACTGACGCCTGCGTCAGCCGTATGCGGAAAAAGCACTGAAGCTTATTCCTGAGAGATGGAACCGGTAGGGCAAGCGCCTGCGCAGGAACCACACTCGATGCACTTGTCTGCATCGATCTCAAACTTACCGTCGCCCATGCTGATAGCGCCTACAGGACACATACCCTCACAAGCTCCACATGCTACACAACCATCGCTAATCTTAAATGCCATGACTTTATCCTCCTTAAACTGATCAATCTATTCATTGATACCAGAATTATTGTAATATACTTTGCCGGCAAATACAAGAATAATTTTTGGAAAAAAGAGCAGTTTTCTCAGGACTGAGGCTGCTCTGCCTGCTCGGCGCGGCGCTTCTTGATACCTTCGAGAATTACCTGTTTTTTCTCGATCACTTTGTTCTTGTCCATAGGGGGAACACCCTTCAGGCGATATTCCATTCCCAGACTCTCATACTTCTTTTCTCCCATGGTATGGTAGGGGAGAACATCCAGAGCCTTTAAGTTGCTGAACTGGCCGATAAAGTATCCCAGCTGGAACAGGTATTTGTCATCGTCTGTATATCCCGGTACCACAACATGCCGGATCCACATATCTACCTTCTTTTCATTGAGGTAGGCTGCGAATTTGAGGATGTTGGTGTTGGGCTGTTTCACAAGTTCTCTGTGAAGCTCAGGGTCAATATGCTTGATGTCCAGCATTACCAGATCGGTGAGGGTCATCAGCTTGTCCATCTTCTTCATATGCTCCTCACTGGAAGGATTGAAGGCAATACCTGAGGTGTCAATGCAGGTGTGAATGTTTTTCTGCTTTGCCAAAGTGAAGAGATCGATCAAAAAGTCCAATTGCATCAGAGGCTCACCGCCTGTGACAGTCAGTCCGCCTCCGTTGGCATAGAAGGCGCTGTTTCGCTCGTACTGCTCGATGATCTCGGCGGGCTCCATCAGTGTGCCGCCCTTGAGGTCCCAGGTGTCAGGGTTGTGACAATATGCACAGCGCATGGGACAGCCCTGTACGAAGACGACGAAGCGTGTTCCGGGGCCATCTACTGTGCCAAAGCTTTCCAATGAATGAATTCTTCCTTGCATAATCTATTTCCTTTCTTGACTGTATTCTTTCTGTGCCCTTCCGAAACGGTGTTTCCGAAAAGGATCTCTGTTTCTACTTATATAGTATAGCAGATTCCTTGAAAAAAATAAAGTCAGATACGTTTGTTTCCAAGAAATGGGGAAGTGTAGGAATGAAGAAAGGCAATTCCGCTTTCACGGAACTGCCTTTCGGTCATCTTTTGTAATCTAAATCATAGAATGATTAGATAGCCTCGTGGAAGGTACGGGAGATAACGTCAGCCTGCTGCTCGGGAGTCAGCTTGATGAAGTTAACTGCGTATCCGGATACACGGATGGTAAGCTGAGGATAGTTCTCAGGATGCTTCTGAGCGTCCAAGAGAGTATCTCTGTTCAATACGTTAACATTCAGATGATGTCCGCCCTTTGTAGCGTATCCATCCAATAAGTTTACAAGGTTATCAACCTGTGCGGTACTTGCTGCCATAATTTTTTCCTCCTATTAATATTATTTGTATTCATCTAAACCCTGATGAAGGGTGGGAACGCTGCAGGCAAGTGGCGTTCTGGAACAATCGGTGCATCCCATTGTCTGCACGTTTCTGCCCTGTTCCTCTTCCTCGTTACAATCTACGTTGATGTGACCCACGCCTTCTGTCATTCCGGCATCCAGCATTCTCATCAGGTCTTCAACCATTTTGTTCTCGTCCATAGCGAACCTCCATTTGATAAAAAACTTACTTGCTCAGATCGAGTTCGAATATCTCTGGCGATATCTCTATCGCATCAAGATTTACTTGCTCAAATCGAGTTCGATATCGCCGGCAAATACCTGATCCTCTTTACCAAGAGCTCCGGGGATGATGGTGAAGGTATTGGAGATACCGTCCTGTGCATCATTGAAAGGAAGCTTGGATACGGAAGACAGGGATGCTACTGCACCGTGAGTATCGCGGCCGTGCATAGGGTTAGCACCGGGAGCGAAAGGCTGTCCCTTCTTACGTCCGTCAGGAGTATTACCGGTAGCCTTACCATAGGTAACGTTAGAGGTAATGGTCAGGATGGAAGTGGTAGGAACACCGTTACGATAGGTGTGATGTCTTCTTACAGCGGTCATGAAGGTATGAACAACCCACTGAGCGATCTCATCTACACGGTCATCATCGTTACCGTACTTAGGGAAGTCGCCGGTTGTCTTGAAGTCAACGATAACGCCGTCTTCGTCACGGATCGGCTCAACCTTTGCGTACTTGATAGCGGACAGGGAGTCAGCTACGATGGACAGACCTGCAACACCGGTAGCAAAGTATCTCTTAACGTCTCTGTCATGAAGAGCCATCTCTGCTCTCTCATAGCAGTACTTGTCGTGCATGTAGTGGATGATGTTCAGGGTGTTAACATAAACATCTGCCTGCCACTCCAGCATATCAACGAACTTGCTTACAACATCATCGTAGTCGAGAACATCGCCGACAACAGGACGATACTTAGGACCAACCTGCTTCTTGGTAACTTCATCTACACCACCGTTCAAAGCGTACAGCAGACACTTAGCAACGTTAGCACGAGCGCCGAAGAACTGCATCTCCTTACCGATTACCATGGAGGATACGCAGCAAGCGATACCGTAGTCATCGCCGTGGGTAACTCTCATCAGGTCATCGTTCTCGTACTGGATGGAAGAGGTCTCGATAGAGGTCTTTGCACAGAACTTCTTGAAGCCTTCAGGAAGTCTGGTGGACCAGAGAACCGTCAGGTTAGGCTCGGGTGAAGCACCCAGGTTGTACAGGGTGTTCAGATAACGGAAGCTCATCTTGGTTACCATGTGACGACCGTCAACACCAACACCACCGAGAGACTCGGTTACCCATACAGGGTCGCCTGCGAAGATCTGGTTGTACTCAGGTGTACGAGCAAACTTGACGCAGCGAAGCTTCATGATGAAGTGGTCAACGAACTCCTGGATCTGCTCCTCGGTGAAGGTACCGTTTGCAAGGTCTCTCTCTGCGTAGATATCAAGGAAGGTAGAAGTACGTCCAAGGGACATAGCAGCACCGTTCTGCTCCTTTACTGCGCACAGATATCCGAAGTATACTGCCTGGATAGCTTCCTTTACGTTGGTAGCGGGATTGGAGATATCGCAGCCGTAAGAAGCAGCCATCTCCTTCATCATCTTCAGAGCAGTGATCTGCTCGGAGATCTCCTCACGAAGACGGATCACGTCATCGGTCATAACACGTCCGGTGGAATCCTTCTGTGCCTGCTTATCCTCGATCAGTCTGTCGATACCGTACAGAGCAACACGTCTGTAGTCGCCGATGATACGTCCGCGGCCGTAAGCATCAGGAAGACCGGTGATGATATGGGAAGAACGACAAGCTCTCATCTCCTGATTGTAAGCGTCGAAACAACCTGCGTTGTGAGTCTTTCTGTGAGTAGAGAAGAACTCGGAGATCTCGGGATCTACCTCGTAGCCGTTGTCGGCACAAGCCTTCTCTGCCATACGGATACCACCGTAGGGCTGAAGAGATCTCTTGAAAGGCTTATCGGTCTGGAAACCTACGATGGTCTCCTTGCTCTTGTCAAGATATCCGGGGCC
>JAHBAA010000111.1 GCA_018385425.1 Acetatifactor sp. | reverse complement strand
ATGTATCGGAGCCCTATGTGGATATGCAGACCGGACAGGTCTGTATCACGGTTTCCAAGGCACTTCACGAGCATGGAAGAGTCAGCGGTGTACTGGGTATGGATATTTATCTGGACGAGCTGGTGGAATGGATTGAGCAGAGCTATAATGGCTCAAGCTATGTGTTTCTGACCTCTGCTGAGGGTGTAATTCTGGTTCATCCCAATGGGGAGTACCGGCTTACGGAAAGCAGTCAGGTCACGGCTGAGGAGGCAAATCACGGTAGATATCTGAAAATCGTATCCGGACAGGTGGATGGGCAGTTACTCTGGGATTATAAGGGCGGTTTAAAGATGGCCAGAGCTACCACCATCGAAGGGATAAACATGAGAATCGTTTCCGTCAATGATTTTTCCATTATTGTCCGGATTACCCTGGTGATTGCCCTGCTGAGCCTGATGATTTATCAGTTTGCCATCTGGTTTGTGAGCAAGGTAGTCAAGGAGAAGGTGGATCGTCTGTTTGCACCGTTGGAGTCTATTACCGATAAGGTGACTTTGATTGCGGACGGCAATCTGGATGTGGTGTTTGATGAAGACCGCAATTCTCTGGAAATCGAAAAACTGACGGGTTCCCTGAATGATACCGTCAGCAGCCTGAAGGATTATATTTCCAGAATTGCCAAAGTTGTGGCGGCAATTTCGGAAAGAGACCTTTCTTCCTCTGTGAAGGGAGATTTCAAAGGAAGCTATGTGGAGTTGAAGACATCCCTGGACAAGATTCTGGACAGCCTGAATGAGGCCTTTGGTCAGCTGAAGGAGGAGTCGGATGTCCTGGTTGGGTATTCCGATGAGTTGTACAAAACCACGGAGGTGGTGGCAAATTCCGCTACTCTGCAGAATCAGGCAGTGGTTTCCGTTACCCGCGATATGGCAGATCTGACCGAGCAGGCGAAGAGTATTACTGAAACAGCGGCAGATGTCAGCACCAAGGCGGACGAATCCAACCGTCAGCTGTTGGCGGGCAGTGATGAGATGAAGCAGCTGGTGGGAGCCATTGAAAGTATCGAAAGATGCTATCAGCAGATTGCCAAGTTTGTTGTGGAAATCAATGATATTGCATCCCAGACCAATCTGTTGAGTCTGAATGCTTCCATTGAGGCGGCCAGAGCAGGTGAAGCCGGCAGAGGCTTCTCCGTAGTAGCAGAGGAGATTTCTTCCCTGGCTGCTTCCAGTGCAGAGGCCAGCGTTAATATCAAGAGGCTGATTCAGGATAGCCAGAAGGCCGTTCATGAGGGGAAAGAGCTGGCAGCATCCACATCGAATACCATCGCTAAGAGTGTATTCGATTCTGAGAAGTCCAAGGAAAGCATTGACGAGATTGTACATATCGTGAATTTACAGCAGCAGGCGATTGAACGTGTCAATGCCAGCCTGCAGGAGATTGCAGATATGGTTGAGAACAATGCGGCCAGTGCCCAGGAGAATCAGGCAATTTGTACACAATTGAACGAAAGTGCACAGACCCTGAAGGATTCTGCGGATTCCTTTACATTGCGATAATGTAGTTTTTTGCGGAGGCAGGAACGATTGTTTCTGCCTTTTCTTTTATACAGTCTGCATAAAACATAATTTCGGAATGGAAGCTCTCATATATGGTATTCAAGACCACAAAACAATTGAAGGGGAGTAAGCTTGGAGATATACCGGAAGGCAGAGCAGGTTATTATAGATGGTACCACCCGGGTATACAGAAGTCGTCAGGGAGTGATTCGTCATCCGGAGGGAATTCAGGTGGTTGTACGAAGCACGAACAAAGAAATGTGGGTGGTTTGCCATGGATTTGCAGAGGCAGAAAAAGACTGCATCCCAATCCCTCTTTCCGGTGTGTGGAGCGTGGCAGATGGGTTCGGTGCAGTCTCTGTAGAAATATCGGAGACCTCGTTACTTGTCAAAGACGTGAAGGAATGGTCCGGGTTTGCATTTTTGTTAAAGCAGAATTAGAAATCCATAATGCTGTAGAAAGCTTCCTTTGGCTCACCGTTATCGTCAAACAGAAGAGGATAATTTCTTCTGCCGGGAACAGGGAAATAGTTCAACCAGCTGTCGCTGTCGGCTACGCCCCAGAAGGTAACAGCGTCAATATGCTGAGCGTAGGAACGATAAATCTTGAACAGCTCTCTGTAGTAGTCGGCCTGCTTCTTCATCAGTTCCGGATTGGGCATGGATACCTGTGGATCGTCAGGATTATTGTCCTTGTACATGGACACATCCAGCTCGGAAATACGAAGGCGCAGTCCTAAGGAAGCATAATCTTCTATGGATCGTTTGATTTCATCAAAGTCCGGTCCGTAGATGCTGATGTGGGACTGAAGCCCCATACCGGATACGGGTACACCCTCGGCAAGAAGGCCCTTCAGAAGGCGCATTATTTTAGTACGCTTTTCCGGGTAGCACTCATTATAGTCATTGTAGAATAACCGGGTGTTGGGCATAACCTCATGAATGGTACGGAATACCTTTGCAATATAATCCTCGCCCAGAATACGATACCACTTGGTATCACGAAGGTATGCATCGGACTTGTCCTCGATGGCTTCATTTACTGCGTCAAAGCTGGCCAGCTCACCGAAATGGTCTTTTACCTTCTGAGTATGGTCACGCAGGGTTTCTAAGAGCTGCTCCGGGGTGGTGTTTTCGAAAATGTAGTCCGGAGTCTGATTGTGCCATACCAGGGTATGTCCGTGGATGGCCATCTGGTTCTCCTTTGCAAAGCTGACCAGCCGATCTGCACGGTCGAAATGGTAAGAGCCCGGCTCGCGGGTCAGGCTTACATACTTCATGGCATTGGCACAGGTCATGCTGTTAAAGTGGGTACGGATCAAATCTGCTTTCCTGTCAAGGTCTCTTCCTTCGAAAGCAGTTCCGATTTTGAAATAGGGTGCATATTTTTCTTTTAAAGTTTCCATAGGTCTCCTTTCCTGTGGACATTCCGTATCGATGTCTCATTGTAGCACAATACGGTAAAAAATGGAATGGTCTGAAAGAAGGAAAATGCATTGTGATTGAGTGGAATTCCCGATATAATATGGAATAGAAGAAATACCTGGAGGGCGGAATATTGACAGATGAAAGGCAGATAACCGAATATGCCGAAAAGGTGTGGAAGCTGGCGAAGGACAGTATCATTGTGCGGTTTCGTTTTTTTGATGCTGCCCTGGCGAAGTATTCCTTTGTGGCGGAGCCGGGAACAGGGAGATATCTGGCGGACGGCAGTCGGTTGATTTACGACCCCCTCCGACTGTTAAACGACTATAAGGAGGAGGCTTCCTTTCCGGTCAGGCTTTTGCTCCATGTGCTATTCCACAGTATTCTGGGACATACCTACCGGTTGTATGACGGGAAGATAAAGGAGGAATACTGGAATATCGCCTGTGATATTGCGGTAGAAAATATCATTCTGGATATGGAGATTCCGGAGGGAGGAATGCTCCGGGACGGAGAGGAGCGGATGATACTGGCCCGTTTAAAGAAATGGGTACCGGCGCTCACGGCCCAGGCTCTGTACCGGGAGTTTCTGGTGGACGGTATCTCCAAGGATTCTGCAAAAAAGTACGGGGAATTATTTGCCTTTGACCGACACCTGTCCATGGTGCAGGTAAAGGAGGAGCGGGAGCTTCAGCTGTCGCAACGGGACTGGGAAAAAATTGCGGAGCGTCTGAAGGCGGAATTGAAATCCTTTTCCCGGGACGTGATGGGTGGGGAAAGCATCCTGATGAATCTGAAGGAAAGCACCAGGAAGCGGTATGACTATGATGCCATATTAAACCGCTTCGCGGTGATGAACGAGGAGATTCGGGTGAATCCCGATGAGTTTGATTATATATACTATACCTACGGGTTAAATGAATACCATAACATGCCCCTGATTGAACCGTTGGAGTACGTGGAGGAAAAGAAAATCAGGGAATTTGTCATCGCTGTGGATACCTCTGCTTCCGTGCGGGGTTCCATGGTGGAAAGCTTTCTCATGCGGACCTATGACATATTGGAAAAATCGGCAGCCTTCTCCGATCAGGAATTGTGTGTACACATTTTGCAGTGTGACTCCAGAGTGACCTCGGACATTAAGATTGATTCCAAGGCAAAGCTTCGGGAGGTGGCGGCTAACTTTCAGACCAGGGGCTTCGGCGCCACGGATTTCCGTCCGGTGTTTGAGTATGTGGACAGGCTGATCCGGGACGGGGAGCTGAAGAAGCTGAAGGGTTTGATTTATTTTACGGACGGGTACGGAATCTATCCGGAGACGGCAGCAGCCTATGATACCCTGTTTGTATTTAACCGGGAGGATGATTTCCGGGCACCGGTGCCCGGTTGGGCAATGAAAGTAATAATGGAGGATGAAGCATAAATGAATATTGCACAGGCAAAGGAATATATCAAGGATACGGTATGCATGTATTTAAAAAAGGATGAGTTCGGGGATTATCGCATCCCGGTCATGCGCCAGAGACCCATTTTTCTGCTGGGAGCGCCCGGTATCGGTAAGACGGCAGTGATGAGTCAGGTGGCATCGGAGCTTAATATTGCACTGGTGAGCTATTCCATGACCCACCACACCCGACAGTCTGCTTTAGGATTGCCCTTCATTGAGGATAAGCAGTACGGTGGGGAGTCCTATAAGGTGTCGGAATATACCATGAGCGAAATCATCGCGTCAATTTACGATACCATGGAGGAGAGCGGCATAAAGGAAGGAATTCTGTTCCTGGACGAAATCAACTGTGTGTCCGAAACGCTTTATCCTTCCATGCTGCAGTTTCTGCAGTTTAAGGTGTTTGGAAAGCACAGTGTACCGGAGGGCTGGGTCATTGTGACTGCCGGTAATCCCGGTGAGTTTAACAAGGCTGTCCGGGAGTTTGATGTGGTAACACTGGACCGGTTGAAGGTTCTTTCGGTGGAGGCAGACTACCCGGCCTGGAAGAAGTATGCCTCCGACAAGGGGCTTCACGGAGCGGTGTTGAATTTCCTGGACAGCAACAAGGATTATTTCTATATGGTGGAGACCACTGCCTACGGAAAGAGCTATGTGACTGCCAGAGGCTGGGAGGATTTGTCCGACATTATCTATTTATACGAGGAAGAAAACAAAAGAGTGGATGAGAATCTGATTGGCCAGTACCTGCGCAATGAGACGGTGGTGAAGGAATTCTCTGCTTTCTATGATTTGTACAATAAATACCGCAAGCAGTATGATGTGGAAGCTATATTTGAAGGAAAGACCGGTGAGTATGCAAAGCAGGCAGCCCATGCTCCCATGGACGAGCGTCTGGCGCTCACCGGTATGCTGGCAGACCGGGTGAAGTCGGAGATAAAGGACATTATGGATTCCCTGGGGATTGTGAAGGAAATCCGGGCAAGCATCGATACCATTGCGGATGATACGCAGGCGAAAAAGCTGGCGGATGCCAGAAGGACCATTCTGCAGACAAAGAGCAGGGCCGGCTCTCTTACCGCTCCGGAAAAGAGACATCACAAGAAAATTATTGATTTCTATGAACAACTGATGGAGAGCATGAAGGAGGGTCAGTCCCCCAGGGATTACTACAACAGCCGGGTGCTGGATATCAAGAGCCGTGTGGGTGCGGAGCAGGTACGGGTGCAGAACCTGTTTGAGCAGATGGCGGAAATCTTTGGTGCCGAGAGCAACGAAATGATGGTACTGATGACGGAGCTCACCGTAAATCCCCATACCGCCGGTTTCTTCGCAAGCTTTAAAAATGATGCCTACAGCAAATACAATTCCCTGCTGATGGTGGGCGACCGCAGAGAAAACCTGAGAAAAGAGATTTTGGAGTTATTATGATTCGTATTGAAAAAGAGGACGTTACTCTTTTATGTGAAGAACGGAATATGGATGGGAAGAAAGCCTTGGTGGTGAAAGGGTTTGAGAGCGGCAGTGCGGTGCTGGATTTGTCCGATTGCAATATTGCGGAGATTGACCGGAAGGCGTTTTTATCCTGCAAAATTTTGAAGCATCTCATCCTTCCGGGTACGGTAAAGCACTTGGGAGAATGGGCCTTTTCCAAGTGCACAAATCTGGAGAGGGTGGAGATTGCCGGGGAGTTTCGGGGTAATGTTTTTGACCGGGGTGTATTTGACGGATGCGATGCCCTGAAGGAAATTCGTTTCACAAACCTTTGTGAGGATGCGGGAATTCTGGTGGCCTGCAATGCCAACCGGATGCCAAATGACCACCTGCTTCGAAGCGCTGAACTGGGGCAGCAGAGCTGGTTTGACCAGTGGGATCTGACATTGCTTTCCCTGCTTCGTGCAGATGACGCGGAGGGCAGCAGCAATGTGGCACTGTGCGGGGAGGAAGACATCTCTTATGACGGTGTAGGCATGGTGGACGGAGAGATGCCGGGGGAAACGGAGGAATTCATCCGGAATGCCGCAAAGAACAAGTGCCTGCTTACCATATGCCGGCTGAAGCATGATACCTTCCTGGGAGATAAGGTCAGAGAGCAGCTGTATGTCTATATCCGGGAGCGCGGCTTCGGACAGAAGAAGGATTCCTTCTGGAGGACGCTGAAGGAGGAGTGTAGCGAGGATATGGAATGCTGGCAGATGTATCTGGACATTGTGCAGCCTGACAGGGGCACCCTGAATCGGATGATTGAGGATCTAAGCTACGCCCAGATTCAGGCCAAGGCATTCCTGATTGATGCGGCAGGCGACAGCGAGGATGAGTGGGGAGATCTGTTGTTGTAAAACGATTCTGTGGCAATGAAAGGAGTTTTGAAATGATTACGGAGGAAGAATTGATACGTATGCTGGACGGGTTTGCTGAGTCTGACACCGGCAGATTGAAGGTTTTAATGGATGATAACCTGACGGAGGGGCTGGTGCAGAAGCAGTATCATCACGGCAGATGTGACGTTTGCAGTCCCTGGGCCACCGGTCAGCCCATCGGGGCGGAGATTGAGCCGGAGGAGTGAACACGCTTTTGTGAAAAAGCGGCACCAGTAAATGGAATCTGAAACCGGTTATGAAAATCGCTGACTGTTCCATCACTACAGCAGCGAAATACCGGGGGGAGCGTAAACTGGTGGAAAAGGTGGCAGAGATGAGTGTTGCGGACATGGAGCCGGGAACACCTTACGAGATTGTATATGCAAATTAATAACGCAGTGAAATTGGTACAGGAAGGGCACACAAATGGGAAAGTGATTGTTTGCTTTCCTTAAGTGTAGTCAAAAAATAAAATACATTACGGCGGTCTGAGAAATCAGATCGCCTTTTTAAAATCTTATTGACACATACCCTTATGGGGTATATAATACAAATACCCTATGGGGGTATAAATAAAAGGAGAAAGCATGATGACTGATAAAGAAATATGCGGATGCTGTGAAAAAACGACAGCCCGCACGGAGGAAGAACGAAAGAAACTGATACACCGTCTGAACCGGATTGAAGGGCAGATTCGGGGGATTCGGGGGATGGTAGAAAAAGATGCTTATTGTGCGGATATATTGGTGCAATCCGCCGCTGTGAATGCTGCGGTCAATGCTTTTAACAAGGAATTGCTGGCACATCACATCAAAGGCTGCGTTGCCAGAGATATCCGTGAGGGTAAAGATGAAGTAATCGATGAGTTAGTTGCAACTCTGCAAAAACTCATGAAATAGAAGGAAGTGTATCAATTATGGAACAATATACAGTAACCGGTATGAGCTGCGCTGCCTGCACTGCCCGGGTGGAAAAAGCGGTATCAGGTGTGAAAGGAGTTACTTCCTGTTCGGTAAGCCTGTTGACCAATTCCATGGGCGTGGAGGGAACAGCATCTGAAGAGGAAATCATAGCGGCGGTTCGTGATGCAGGATATGAAGCAGCTCTGAAAAATGGAAATAAAGATCAAACCACACGTTTATCCTCTGACGAGGAAGTATTGAAGGACAGGGAAACTCCTGTGTTAAAAAAAAGATTAATCGCTTCTCTCGGCTTTTGGATAGTACTTATGTATGTTTCCATGGGGCATATGATGTGGGGATGGCCGTTGCCGCCGTTTTTTGATGGCAACCATGTGGCAATGGGGCTTTTGCAGCTGTTGTTAACAATTGTAATTATGGTCATTAATCAGAAGTTTTTTATCAGCGGCTTTAAGAGCTTGTGGCACCATGCTCCGAATATGGATGCATTGGTTGCATTAGGTTCTGCGGCAGCTTTTGTCTATAGTACAGTTGCACTGTTTGCTATGACGGATGCACAGGTTATAGGCGATACAGATGCGGTGATGGCATACATGCACGAGTTTTACTTTGAATCTGCTGCCACGATTCTGACGCTGATAACTTTAGGCAAAATGCTTGAGGCACATTCAAAAGGAAAAACAACCGATGCACTAAAGGGGCTGATGAAGCTTGCCCCAAAGACTGCCACGGTCTTGCGGGATGGTGCAGAAATGACTGTATCCATTGAGCAGGTGGCAAAAGGTGATATTTTTGTCGTTCGTCCCGGTGAAAATATCCCTGTGGACGGAACCGTCTTAGAGGGAAACAGCTCAGTAGATGAATCTACTCTGACGGGCGAAAGTATTCCGGTTGACAAAGCAGCAGGAAGCACAGTTTCCGCAGGAACGCTGAATCAGGCAGGCTTTATTCGTTGTGAAGCTACAAGAGTCGGTGAGGACACTACTCTTTCTCAGATTATTCAGATGGTAAGTGATGCTGCTGCAACAAAAGCACCGATTGCAAAAGTTGCTGACAAGGTTTCCGGTGTATTTGTTCCTGCTGTTATCATAATTGCGGTGATAACCGTTATCACATGGCTTGTCACCGGTCATACAATAGGTTTCGCTTTGGCAAGAGGAATTTCTGTGTTAGTGATTAGTTGTCCTTGTGCACTTGGTCTTGCTACACCTGTCGCCATCATGGTGGGCAACGGAATGGGAGCCAAAAACGGTATTCTCTTTAAGACGGCTGTATCTTTGGAGGAAACCGGAAAAACACAGATTGTGGCACTGGATAAAACCGGAACGATTACACAGGGAGAACCTAAGGTTACGGATATGATTCCGTTAAACGGCAGGAGTGAGACGGAGCTTTTGACAATCGCTTATACACTGGAGAAAAAAAGCGAACATCCTCTGGCGAGAGCAATCACTCATCGCGCTGAGCAGGACGGGCTGTCGGCAGATGAGGTTGAGAATTTCCATGCATTGCCCGGAAATGGAATACGAGCAATGCTAAGTGGCACAGCTTTGTATGGTGGCAGTTATAAATTTATCAGTGAACAAATTCAAGTGCCTG
>JAHBAA010000102.1 GCA_018385425.1 Acetatifactor sp. | reverse complement strand
AGTTTGTCTTCCCCGGTCATTCGAAACTTACGATTCGAGCTGCACAGAGGAGACCGGATCTGGCTGAAGGGCGACAATGGCTGCGGCAAGTCCAGTCTGATTCAGGCGCTGCTTCGAAAGGCAGGCGAGGACACCGAGGTGCAGACGCAAAAGGGAGAGCAATCGTTTGCCCCGGAGCACATAGACGGGGAGACCACACCCTTGCTGACGGAGGGCTTTTTGGAGATCCCCAAGGGATTGATCATCTCTTACGTCAACCAGGATACCTCCTTCCTGCGGGGAAGTCTCACAGAGTTTGCGGAAAAACGGGGTCTGCAGGAAAGCCTGCTGATGACGCTGCTCCGGCAATTGGATTTTGAACGGGTACAGTTTGGCAAGCGGCTGGAAGAATTATCTGAGGGACAGAAGAAAAAGGTGCTGCTGGCAGCAAGTCTGCTGACACCGGCGCACCTTTATATCTGGGACGAACCCTTGAATTATATCGATATCTTTTCCAGAATGCAGCTGGAGAATCTGATCCTGCAATATCAGCCGACCATGCTGCTGGTAGAGCATGACAAAGTATTTGGGGAGAAGGTGGCAACGAAGGTTGTCGATCTGGGCGCCTCCTACTCATAAAAGGCCTTGACCCGGATCGCCTGATTATAGTCGCCGAACTGCTCTCCGAACAGGGTACAGCCACCGCAGTTTGGCGTGTCCTCAGGCACCTCGATACGGAGCGTCAGCAGACTGTTGTAATCAATGTTCAGCTCGTCTATGGTGACGGCGGAGAGCTTCTGGCCGCCGTCCATAAAAGTACCCTCTTCATTGATGATCAGAGTCTTCAGCAACCCATACTGATTCAGGCTTTCCGGCCACCAGGCGGGGGAAATATGACCCTTGCGGTCTCCGTAATCTCCGGGACTCACCCATACGCCAAGTGGAGTACCGTTCAAAGAAAAATGGATATCGGAAGGGTAGTCCTTGTTGAAGCCGGGGTATTCGGAGGATATCTCAAAGGAGATCTGAAGCTCCTTCAGCTGTTGTCCCGGCTGCAGATGATTCGGCAGACCATATTCCACATATCCGCTGGTAAACCAGAGAATGCCGGCATCGAAATGCTCCGGAAAGGTGAAGGCTTTGATGTCATCCAGGGCGCCGATGAGTTTCTCCGGAGTGGAGAGTCCGCAGGTCGGGGTGATGCTGCATGCGGTAAAGTAGCCGATTTTGATATCATCCACATAGCCGGGACGGGGTTCCGTCTCCTTCTCCGGAATCATGTCGATCACGATCCTGTCGTGGCAGGGGCTGATCAGCTTCATGGTTCCCCGCTTTCCGGAGGTAGTCTGTATTTCCACGAGGCCAGCCTCGCAAAGCCTGCTGACATGCATGGTGACAGCACTGTTTGTGAGCTTCAATGTCTTTGCAAGATAATTCATGCTGACCCCGGGTGTCTTATAGATGATCTTCATGATTTCCATACGCATAGGGGCACTCAGAGCCCGGATCACCGGCCGGGCTTCTTCCAGAGTCGATAGATAGAGCATGGCGACCTCATTCCTCACTTCATTCGTCAGATAGGAGATGAACGAAAGAAAACTTTGATAAATAGTTACAAAAAGCATGTTCTTTTTTGTGAAAACTGCTGTTATCATTTCGTTTGACAATTTAACTATAATAGAATAGACTGGAAATGTAAAGAAAAAACTTTAATATTTCATTTTTTAATGAAATAAATTGAGAGAAGAGGAAAGAATTATGGCAAAATTGTATGTGAATCCCAATGTGAAGTGCGGCCACATCAACCCGGAGCTGCAGGGACATTTTTCCGAGCATCTGGGAAGATGTATCTACGAGGGAATCTTTGTGGGAGAGAACTCCGACATTCCCAACGAGAACGGTATGCGCAAGGATGTGGTGGAGGCACTGAAGGAGATTCAGGTTCCCGTGCTTCGCTGGCCCGGCGGATGCTTTGCGGATGAGTATCACTGGAAGGACGGCATCGGACCTAAGGAAACCCGTAAGAAGATGATCAACACCCACTGGGGCGGTGTCGTGGAAGACAACAGCTTCGGTACCCACGAGTTTATGGAGCTGTGCAGACAGGTGGGCTGCAAGACCTACATCAACGGCAATCTGGGCAGCGGTACCGTACAGGAGATGAGCGAGTGGGTGGAGTACATGACCTTTGAGGGCGTGTCTCCTATGGCAGACCTGCGAAAGGCAAACGGACATGAAGCACCCTGGAGAGTGGACTACTTTGGTGTGGGCAACGAGAACTGGGGCTGCGGAGGCAATATGAGACCGGAGTATTACGGGGATTTGTACCGCAGATATCAGACCTACATTCGTAATTACAGCAATGCGGCTCCCATCGCGAAGATCGCCTGCGGTGCCAATGCAGAGGATTATCACTGGACAGACAAGATGCTGGAGACCGTATTCGATCACAGTGGGGTTCGTATGGATGGCGTATCTCTTCACTACTATACGCTGCCTACCGGAGACTGGTCCAAGAAGGGCTCTGCCACCGACTTTGATGAGAAGAGCTGGTATCGCACCCTGAAGGCTACCTTGAAGATGAAGGAACTGATCGAGAAGCATGGCGCCATCATGGATCAGTATGACCCCGAGAAGAAGATCGGTATGGTGATCGATGAGTGGGGGACCTGGTATGATGTGGAGCCCGGCACCAATCCCGGCTTCCTCTATCAGCAGAATACCATGAGAGACGCACTGGTGGCAGGTATCAATCTGAACCTGTTCAACAAGCACTGTGACAGAGTAAAGATGGCAAATATCGCGCAGATGGTGAATGTCCTCCAGGCTGTCATCCTGACCGATGGAGAGAAGATGGTCAAGACTCCCACCTGGCACGCTTTCAACCTGTATAAGTTCCATCAGGATGCTGAGCTGGTACAGTCCTCTCTGGAGACAACGGAGGTAGGTCTGGAGGAAGGCTTCATGATCCCCAACCTGACGGAGTCGGTATCCCTGGGGAAGGACGGCAAGCTTCATGTGACCATTACCAACGCTTCGCTCACAGACAGCGCCGACATCGAGATGGTTCTCGCTGACTCTGCCGCAAAGAGTGTGAAGGCTTCTGTTTTGACAGGAGATATGAGGGCACACAATACCTTCGACGATCCTGATGTGGTGGAAAGTGCTGACTATACCGCAGTGAAGATCGCTGACGGCAAGGTGGTATTTACCGCTCCTGCCTGCAGCGTAATGCATCTGGAAGTGGAGATCTGAAACATATGAATCTATTGACAGCTGAGAATCTGACCAAGTCCTTCGGACTGCGAAAGGTTTTGGCTGGGGTGAACTTCTCCATGCAGGAGGGAGAGAAGGTGGGAGTGATCGGTATCAACGGTACCGGAAAGTCAACCCTCCTTCGTATTCTTGCAGGGCTGGAGGAACCGGATGAAGGAAGGATCATCAAAGCCAACCATTTAAAGGTTGGCTTTCTTTCTCAAAACCCGGAATTTATCCCCGGAGAAACCGTGCTGGAGGCTGTGCTTCGCGTAGCCCAGACAGAGACAAACAGGGAATTTATCGAGACAGAAGCAAAATCCATGCTGACCAGGCTGGGTGTGACAGAATTTGAGGAGATCTGCGACAGACTTTCCGGCGGACAGCGGAAACGGTTGGCACTGGTGGCAGCCCTTCTGTCGGATGCGGACCTGCTGATTCTGGACGAGCCCACCAACCATCTGGACAGTGAGATGAGCGGATGGCTGGAGGAGAATCTACGCAGTCGGAAGGGTGCCGTGCTGATGGTGACCCATGACAGGTATTTCCTGGACAGCGTGGCGAATCGAATCATTGAGATCGACAAGGGTGCTGTCTATTCCTATAACACCAATTACGCAGGCTTTCTGGAACGAAAGCTTCAGCGGGAGGAGATGGCTCTCTCCTCCGAGAAAAAGAGACAGAATATTCTGCGCAATGAATTGAAATGGGTACAGCGGGGTGCCCAGGCGCGGACCACCAAGCAGAAGGCCAGGCTGGAACGATTTGAAGAACTGAAAAACGGGGATGCACCGGTGACAGACAGCCGTGTGGAGCTGTCCTCAGCATTGTCCAGGCTGGGCAGAACCACGGTGGAGCTGGAGGGAGTGACCAAATCCTTTGGGGATAAGTGCCTGGTCCGTGACTTCACCTATCTCTTCGGAAAGGATGACAGGGTAGGCTTCGTGGGCAGAAACGGCAGCGGTAAGACCACGCTGATGCGGATGATCACCGGGGAGGAGAAGCCTGACTGCGGTACCGTTACTCTGGGTCAGACTGTGAAGATCGGGTATTATTCCCAGGAGATCGGACAGGAGGAGATGCCCGCAGACAAGAGAGTCATCGATTACATCAGAGATGTGGCTGAGTTTGTGGATACTGCAGACGGAAAGGTGAGTGCCGCCAGGATGCTGGAGCGCTTTCTGTTCGCCGGAGAGGATCAATACGGTCTTCTGGGAAAGCTTTCCGGAGGAGAGCGGAGAAGACTGTATCTGTGCAAGGTGCTGATGGGTTCGCCCAATGTACTGATCCTGGACGAGCCCACCAATGATCTTGACATTGCCACGCTGCAGACGCTGGAGGACTATCTGGACTCCTTCCGGGGAATCGTCATTGCAGTGTCCCATGACAGATATTTTCTGGACAGAACGGTGCACAGGATCTTTGCCCTGGAGGAGGGCGGTCATGTATCCCGTTACGAGGGCGGATATACCGACTATCGACAGAAGGCCGATCAGAAGGATGTCCTTGAAAAGACAGCCGCCGAGAGCCCTGCAGGGGAATCGTCCGCTGCCCGAAAAAACTGGAAGAGCGGCCAGACGAAGAAGCTGAAGTTTTCCTATCAGGAGCAGAAGGAATATGAGACCATTGAGGCCCAGATCGCCGGACTGGAGGAAAAGATCAAAATTTTGGAGGACGATATCCTGCGCAATGCCAGAGATTTCGCCAAGCTGAATGAACTGACAGCCGAGAAGGAGCGGACGGAGCAGCTGCTGGAGGAGAAGATGGACCGCTGGATGTATCTGGAGGATCTGGCGGCCAGAATTGAACAGGGTGAGACCTACACTGTATAACAGAACGAAAAGAAGAGACCGTTGGCAAAAAAGTCAACAGTCTCTTCTTTTTGGCAAGGAAAAGCGGATGCTTTCTTAAGAAAAGGGAAAGCAGCGCAGAAAAAATACTTATTCGGGATCGGCACCGCCTTCTGTGGCGATGGCAGCGGACAGCGCAGAAACGATCGCAATTACAACAGCAACAACGATCACCAACAAAAGACCCATGGCCAATATCAAAAACAAAGCATTCATGTGTGACACCTCTTTTCTGTAGATACAACATAGTATAGCACCAGTCACTGAAAATCACAATCCTTTCTGACAAAAAACTCACTTCCCGGAATTGTGTTCCATTTCCTTAAGACCTGCATGTCTGATTGCAGACACGCTCTCGCTTGAACCTCGTCGCAGCGGTACATAAGGCCCTACAGGACAGGGCCTAAGTACCGGCGCCTCGCCACAGTCTGCAACAGACATGCAGGTCTTCGCGGGACACATTGCGGGGAGAAAAAATAACACGCAGAAATGTATAAAAACTATTGACAATGCGTTTCTTTTGTAGTACAGTTCAATTACGTCAAATCTGACGGATTCTTATTTCTTGACCGAATCGAGTCAAAATCACTTTTTTTCAGGAAGAGTTTCTCATGAGTGCACCATGAGTTCTCGATCAAAGGGGGGATGCATTATTAGCAGTGAACTGGAGTCATCCAAAAACTGTCTTTCGCAGTTGGTGGAGGAATACACCACCAGGAAGCAGCAGACACTGGTTCAGATGAAAAAGGGAATGCTCTCCAGAGAGGAATTTCTGGAGGATGCAGGACAACACATCAAGGAGTTCTACCACCGGACACAGGAGCAGGATGAAGAACTGTTGAAAAATTTCGAACAGTACATATTCGGGTATTCCAGACTGTCGGAGCTGATCAATGACGAAGAGATATCTGATATCCGCGTCGTGAGCTTTGACAACATCCGGGTCAAAAGAAAGGGGCGCAGACAGGCAGCAGGGGTGGCCTTTGCTTCGGCGAAGGAGTATCGACAGTTCATCGACTATATTGCCACGCGCAATCAGGTGAACATCTCGAATCTGAACGCCATTCAGCGGTTTACCGATGATGACTCAGACCCAAGATTTATTCTGCGGTTCACCCTGTCCATGCCGCTTGTGAACACCAGCACTGAGCCATATCTGTGTATTCGCAAGGTTCCCAGATTTTTCCCGCAGATCAAGGATCTGATCGCGGCGGGCATGATGGATGTGACCATTGCAGAGCTTCTGATCAGGCGGTTCCGGGAGGGGTCAACATTGATCTGCGGGGGAAATTCCTCCGGCAAAACTACCATTCTGAATGCACTGAAGGAGACGCTGCCGAATGACTGTGCTGTCCTGGTGGCCCAGCAGGCGGACGAACTGACGACCAGATTCCATCCCGATATGATGTTTTTACATTCCCTGCCTGCGCAGGGAGAAACCTCTGTCAATTACGATCTGGAGAAAATCAGTATTGCAGGTCTGACGATGGATGTGGACTTTTTCATCATCGGTGAAGTGAAGGGAGCGGAGGCGGTCTATCTGCTGAATGCCGCCTATACAGGGCAGCAATGTGCGGCAACGATTCATGCGCCTTCCGCAGACCGTGCCATCAACAAACTGGTGGATTACTGCCTCAGCAGCAGTAAATATACCCGAAAGGAACTGCTGAAAATGATGGATTGCTTCCAAACCCTGGTGTTCATGGAGCACTACAGGGTAAAGGAGATCTTTGCCTGTACGGGTTGGGACGAAGCACGACAGGATCTGAACTATGAATTGATCTATCGGAGAGAGGAAGGAGATTGCATTTGAAGATCGGTATTTTATTGTTTCTCTTTGTGGGTTTCCGGATACTCTTTTCCGAAATGGAGCTGATGAGCGAATTGACGAAGACGCTCCGCAAGACAAGAAGCGAAATGAATGCTGCCTCCCGCCAGCGAAATCTGGCCGACAGACAGAATCTGCTGAAAATGCAGGAGCGTCACAGCTTTTGGTATCGGGTGGAGCAGACCCTGCAGTACAGCGGAATCAGGGATCGTTTTCCGCAGCTGTCTGCAGAGTGGTTTCTGCTGCTGCAATTGGTTGCGGGAACTGCAGCATTCTGCGTGGGATGCCTTCTGTTTGATGCTTTCGTCGGAGCTGGCGTAGTAGGTGCCCTTCTATGGCTGGAGCTGACAGTGCTTCATATGTGCTGCCGGAAAAATTTCCGGCGTACCGAGGAGGACCTGACGAAGCTTTTGGATTTTCTGGGAAACTACAGTGTGACGTCGGGAGAGATCACGGGTATTTTTGATCAGATCGGCAGATATATGGAAGAACCGGTCCGGTCGGCTTTATCTGCATGCTTCTATGAGGCTTCAACCACAGGAGATGCCCAGACGGCACTGTTGGCCATGGCAGAGAGGATAGAACATCCGAAATTCAAGGAACTGGCGCGGAATATGGAGATCACAAGCAGGTACTGTGCTGATTTTACGGCGTTGGTACAGAGCAGCCGAAGGAGCCTGAGAGAATACTTGAGAACGGTACAGGAGCGCCGCAGCATGACCAGGGAGGCCACCGTCAATCTGGTGATCCTGATGGGAATGTCGGTGGTTGTCTTACTGTCCGTTGGAAAGCTGACGGGAATCGATATGCAGCAGCTGCTGCTTACGACCTGGCCGGGGAGAATCGGACTGGGACTGTTGGGCATGATCTTTCTGGTGTTTCGAAGATCGGTCACCAAAATCTAGGAGGCGTGCATGAATTTATCTTATCTTTCCGGGGGAGTGAAAGCGATGGCTTTGCTCTGCGGGATACTGACCCTGTTCCTCATAAACAGTCTGCGCAGGGATGAGGGAAGCGTGAAACGGATGCTTCACACCTACAGGGAGCTGTCCGGTCTGGTGAAGACCAAGGGACTGAATTCGAATCTGTACCGCAGAATGGACGGTTGGCTGAAGCGAAACGGAGCCTCTTTTCATTACGGGGAGTGGGTGGATCCGGTGCGGTTCGTCACCTTAAGTCTGCTGTTGGGACTCGCCGGACTGGGGACGCTGACGACGGTCTCGCTGCTCTATGGTGGGACTGCATTTCTGGTTTTGGGGAGCCTGCCGGCCATACTGCTGTTGTATTTCAACAAGCAGGACAACGAAAGGCAGCTGAGTGAGCTGAAGCTGGTCTATCATGCCCTGGAAATTCAGATCAAGGCCGGCGTCTATGTGACGGATGCTCTGGCGGAGTGCTACGGAAGCGTTCGGGAAAAACGGCTCAGACAGGCATTGCTGGATCTGGCCGGAGACATTGTGATGAAGGCAGATGTCTATGAATCTCTGGATAGATTCCAGAGCAAATTTGAGAATAAGTATGTGGATTCTCTGTGTATTATCATACTGCAGGCCTTGGAATCAGGGCAGGCAGTGGAACTGCTGCGCGATATCAGTGAACAGATCAAGGATATGGAGGAGAGTGTGCTGGCACGCAAAAAGGGTGCTCTGGACAGAAAACTGACCTTCTGTCAGCTGGGGGTTCTGACTGTGGTGCTGGGGTTGGCACTTTATGCCTGCGTGACGTACATGTTTGGAGCAGCAGTTATGTTTTAGAAAAAAGGATAAACAGAAAGGAAGAACAAAATGAAAAAAACAATGATTATTTGGAAGATGAGAACGATGAACCTTGCTTATCGGGTGAAGGAGCATGCATTGAGCAGAGAGGAGGGAATTGATGGCATTCTTGTGACGGTTGGACTCTGTATTATCGCTCTGCTGCTCTGTGTTGTGATGAAGGACAGTCTGACCTCCTTTATCACCACGCTGGTGACCAGTATGACGACGAAGGCACAGGGAATCTTAAACGGAGTGACTCCCTCTTGAGAAGGGAAAACGGCAGCATCGGGGACTTTCTGGCGGTCGGAATCTGTATGATCTTTCTCAGTCTCCTGATGGTCAGATATATGGACAGTGTGGGGCTGATCAACGAGAAGGAACAGGTGAATCAGTTAGTTCGTCAGTATATTCTCAGGATGGAGACGGTAGGGCGTCTCACGTCCGAGGATCGGGCAGGTCTGCTCTCTTCGCTGCAGGAGCTGGGAGTCAGTGAGATCGATCTGGGGGGAACCACGTTTGCCGACGTTGGATACGGAGAGATGATCGTTCTGCATGTACAGGGAAAACTGAGAGGTGAATATGCGTTTGAAGTCAAATCAGTCTCTACTGCGAAGTACTGAGAGCGGGCAGGTTGGATGGACCATTGGTCTGTGGTATCTGCTGTTTTTCAGTATTCTGCTGATGACCGGTCTCCAGATAGAGCTGTACAGGGCATCCTCGGGTTATCTGGAGGATGCCCTGGCTTCTTCCAATCTGGCGGCTGCGGTGATCGATGTGGAAGAGTACGGGAAAACGCACAATGTGCTGATCGGAAATGCGTATCAGGCCAGAGAGCGTTTCGAAAAGGCGTTGAAGATCAATCTGGGATTGAATGACGACGGAGAGTGTGAAAACAAAGCCATGATCTCGGGACCGGTCAGGGTGGAGACCTTTATCGTTTACAACGTGGATGAAGAGAAGATCGTCAGCTGCCGATTTGACGGGGTGGGAAATCTGCAGGTCGGAACCTATGCGCCGGGAAGCGTCACAGCGCCCAATGGTGTCAAAGTGGAGGCCACCGGAATCTACAGTGAGATCTCCTATGAGATAAAAGGTTTTTTGGGGCTGACAGTGCAGGCACATAAGGGAAAACTGGTGGATGTATGTGCGAATGAGTCGCAGAGAGAGGAAGACGGATGAAAAAGAGGAAGACAGATACGCCCGGAAAGGGCAGGACAAAGGGGGCAGTGGCCGCACTTGTGGCCGCACTGGCGGTATTTGCAGTGATGCTGCAGTTGGAGAGAACGGCGTTGGCCGATTATGAAAAAGGAGTGATCTATGTGGCGGCGGCCAGGATTCCGAAGGGGCAGAAGATCACATCGGAGAATGCAGAGCAGTATCTGGAGCAAAGAGAGATCGATCGGACCTTGATCTCGGCAGCTGCTTTGACCGATCCCGAACAGATAGAGGGATTGCTTGCAAAGATCGATATCGAGGAGGGAGTGTTCCTGTGCAGAGACATGTTTCTCCAAGAGGCGGATGTGCTGAAGGAATTGGAGGAGCCGGTGATCGCAGCCTTCAGATCGGATGATCTGTATCAGGTGGTGGGCGGTGTGCTGCGCGGTGGAGACCGGATACATATCTACAGTGTTTCGGAGGAGAAGGAAGCACTGCTCACCTGGGAGAACATATTTGTGGAGAGCGTGTACGACCAGAACGGACTGAAGATCGAAGCAGGGGATGTCACATCCTGTGCGGCGAGGATCAATGTCTATCTGGATAAAAAGGATGTGGAACAATTCTATTCCAATCTGGCGGCCGGAGCACTTCGTGTTGTGAAGGTCTGCAGGTAGGTTCGAAGTATGAGGAGGAACAGATGAAGAAATATGGGAGAAAATTGCTGATCATCGGGCTGCTTGCGGGGGCGCTTGCAGCGGCAGCAGCCGCAGTTTTTTGCAGTCGGGAACCGGATCCTGCGGAGAGCGGAGAGAAGCATGTGGTACTGCTTGCCGCCTCCACGGAGGAGATCCCGGAGAGAGAGCCGGAAGAAGAGAGAGAGCCCGGACAAGTATTCGAGGATACAGGGGAGCAGAGCCTTGGGCAGGAAAGCCGGGAGGAGCTTTGGATGGAAGCTTCCGGTTCTCAGGAACCGGAGGCAGACGAGCCGGGCTCGAAGGAGCAGAGTGTCCCGGAGCCCGACAGGGAGGACCCCGGTGTGAAGGTGCAGGGTTCGGGAGAACAAAGAACCCCGGAACCCGGTTCCGACGGGGGTGAAACCCATGGGGAGAGCTCGGAAAGCAAGCCTGGGCAGGTGGAAGCGGGGCAGCCGCAGTCTTCCTCCAATGACGGGGATGAAGAGCAGCCGAAAGCGCCTGATGCCAACGAAGAGACACAGCCCACCCGGACACAGGAGTCTGAGAGTCCGGAGGCCGAGCACCTGCATTACTTTGAGAAGGTCTACTGGTATGGCGAGCCCTCCTGCGGGGTGCAGACAAATTACTACAATCTCATCTGCAGGGAGTGCGGGGCCTATGGCGGGGATGGGGAAGACATCATCGATCACACTCCCATCCGGAAGGAATCCACCAGTTACGAGGGATGCATCGTGTATCAGATCGTGGATGTGACCTGCGAGAAGTGTGGGGCCAGTCTGGGACGGGAGGCAGAATGTGTCGGCGAACAGCACCAATGGGTAACGGGAGAGGGAGCTGCAGTCTGGAATGAGGAAGCACAGGATTTTGTGGCTCCGGTCATAGAGTACTGTGCAAAATGCTTTGTTCAGAGATAGAGGTGATGGTATGCGAAGATGGAAATATTGGATCGCACTGATTCTGATGCTTGGGATCTTTCAGGGGATCTCCCTGTCTGCATTTGCCGGGAAAACGATCTATCAAAGTCCCTATGTCTCTTTTTCTCCGGACGGACAGGCCTGGACTACCAATGCCGGAGTGAAGAATTGCGAGTATACGGAGTACGGAACCATTGTCTCAACCGGAATCACTTCGTCCCTGCGCAAACTGCAGCCCGGAGAACATTACTATAAAAAGGCCTGTGTGGAGCAGATCCCGGTGGGAAGCTGGAAGGTGAGTCATGCACCGGGTACCTGCATCCACGCCGCTTATCCTCCTTCCGGGGTAAGCTATCATGAGATCAACTTCGGACGGCAGATGTGCAAAAGAAATTACTTCTCCGGATGGTTTCCAACCTGTGCGGATTGCGGAGAGGTCATTCCCATTTTCTTCTATATGAGCCGACAGGCGGCGGAGAGCATAGATTATTTACCCGGTGGTTCGGAGTATTATTATCTATGCCCTTTTTGCAACAATCTGGAACAGGGGAGACCCATCAACCATAATTGTACACGGATCTCCAAGAATCGATACCGTGTCAGATACAATCCGGGCAGGCCGGGGGTGTTGGGGCATATGACGGACGACTTGTTTCTGTACGACAATGCCACGATGTATGAGGGGGAGGAGATGCAGCCGGCAACCTGTTTGTCTCTGAACCAGTATTCATTGGAGGGCTACCTCTTTGATTCCTGGAATACAATGCCGGACGGAAGCGGGCAAAGCTTTTCGGATGGAGCGGAAGTTCTCAATCTGACCACGGAGAATTGGCGTAAGGGCGGAGGGGATACCGGCGTCGTGACGCTGTATGCTCAGTGGAGGGCGGCCTCCGGTACCCTTGTTTTACAGTTGGAAGGAGGCTCCTACCGGGGACAGAAGAATTCCTACACGGTGGAGGGAGCTTACGGACAGAAAGAAGAGATCGACGCATCAGCGGTGGTACCCCCTGCGGGAAGTCAGGTAAGCTTTGTGACAAATGGAGGCAGTCGGGTGGATCCCATCGTCGGAACACAGAGGTTTTATGAATGGAAAATGAAGCAGCCTTTTCGGGGACTGTTTCGAAATGATTGCTATTATTTCCGGGCACCGGCAGGCAATGTCGACACGTTGGAGGCAGTCTATCGGAGAGAACCCATTGAGCTGCCTGCCACAGCACGACAAGGATATTCCTTCGGGGGCTGGTATTATGACAAAGAGTTTCGACAGCCCGCCGGAACCGCCGGAGATCAGATCACCCCGATGAAGAACCTCACGCTGTACGCCCAGTGGGTGGAACTGGTTTTGACCGCCACAGACAATTATCAGGCAAATGAGGGCAAGGGTGCGGTGGATCTTAGCTGGACCCAGGAGGACAGTGCCCACAAATTTTTCCGACTCTATCAGGGAAAAACTGCCTTTGATTTTTCCCTGCTGACACAGACCGGGGATCAGGACGGCGGGGAGGTGTTTCAGGAGAAGTGGAAGCCTTCCGATCAGACGCAGCGTCTGGAAATTCCCGGCACCGGGGTCTATCATTTTGAGGCCTGCGGAGCCCAGGGCGGTGCTTATGGAGAGAAAAGCGGAGGAAAAGGAGGATTTGTCTCTGCCGATTTTTGGATGACGGAAGGGGAAGTGATCACTGTGTCGGTGGGGGCTTCGGATGGAACCGGACTGGGAGGTGCCCGGTCCGACGGAGGATTTGGCAACGGCGGCGGCCGAACAGTCGTGGAGAGCGATCGGCAGGGACTCCTGTTGGTCGGCGGCGGAGGCGGCGGCGCAGGACTTTTGGAGGACGGCAGACCTGGAGGCAGTGATGAGGGCCTTCGGTCCGATCCAAGCGGTGCCGGTGAGAGCGGTATGGCAGGCGGCGGTGCAGGGTATCGGGGAGGCACTGCGGGAGAGGCGGTGTACCACAAACATGGGGAAAAGTGTCCCTATCACGCCCACTCGGAAGGCTGCTACGAAAAGCATGAGCACAATGAGAATTGCTTCAGAAATTACATTGAGATGACCGGGGCCACCCAGATAAATTTTCTGGATTGCGGCTGCTCCATCCAACACTTTTACTATTCCTGCAGGTATTGTGAGAGCAGCTGGACCACCACTGTCTACAATTCCATCCCCTGTGTGCAGAAGCATTTTGGCAATCAGTGTCGGAATTTAGGGGTAAGAGAATGCCACGCATCTGTTTTGGTCTGTGATCTGTCTGAGGAACCTTTTTTGACCTGTCCTCTCTCAGAGGGGTATCCCTGCGGAAAAGAGGAGGGTGTCAGCATCGATTCCGCCAAGCCGGGATACGGCGGCAGTAATTATGTCAGCAGCACTGCATTGATGGTATGGGCCAATGAGGCCGGAGTGCAGTCGGGAGACGGAACTGCTTCTGTCCTGGCAAAACGGATCGGATATCGGAATGACTTCTCCCTGAACGATGTGGAGGCTCCGGATCTGGAAAAACCCGATGGGATCGATCCGGACAGTGTGGAAAGGACGGCTCTGCGGGACCGGAGCGTAAAGCTTGCCTGGCAGCAGCCGGCGGACCGGGGGACGACCTATTATCACAGGGCAGAGTCCTGGCTGCCCATGGGGGAACAGCCCCTGTGCACCTCCAATGTGACCGAAAATACACTGGTATCAGGAATTGCCGGGTATCTGTATGTGGTGAATGAGGAGCCCTTTACCAAAGTGACGAAGCAGAACGGAAGCTTTCTGGCCGCTGCGGAATATGTGGATGTCTTTTCACAGGAAAACTGCGGGAAAACCAGATATCTGCATGTGGCGGCAATCGATGTGGCCGGCAATATAGGGGACAGTACCCCTATCACCCTGGACTATGACGGAACGGAGGATGAGAAAGAGACGATTCATTGGCTGATGGAGACTGAGAAAGTACAGGTAGCTGAGGGCAGCCATGTATATCATACAGAGGATGATCGCTGGTTTGTCAGGGCGGATGGTCAGACACAGCTGTTATTGACAGCAGGCGGCTGTCTGTTGGGCGTTCCAAGTGAGCAGTACCAGCCCAATCATCTTTTGCTGGAACAGGTGATCGGTGACGGAACGGGACCCCGGATCGGAATTTATGCCGGGAATACCATGATCAGCTCCCAACCGATAGAACTGAAGGGAGCAGAGCTTCAAAGGGTCTCCTGGGGAGAGTTCCCATTGGAAAAATCAGGGTATGTGCAGGCAAAACGAACCGCCGGCTGTCGGGGGATCGTGTACACCCAGGGCTTCTATGTGCCGGAATCCCTGCACGGAGAGCAGGTCACTCTGATTCCGACGGCAGGAGCAGATGCCCGGGAGGAGACCGTCTGGTCTGACAGAGAGCAGGATAAGAGAAACGGAATCGTTCTCGTGGGGGACGGAGAAGGACCGATGATCTTCGGAACCGAGAGCCTGGAGGGAACCGCCATCGACAGTTTTCTTTCGGGGGCGAAAACCGCCGTTTTGCGGGCGGAGGATGGTTTAAGCGGTGTGAGAGAATGGAAGGTAACGGTCTATAATCCGAATAATGGATGCCTGGCATATTTTTATCCCGATGCGGACGGAAGGATCCGTCTGCGCGCCGATTCTTCCCATCCCTTATGGGACTTTGATGTGGTGATCACTGTGTCTGCCGTTGACCGGGTGGGCAACGAGACAATGCTGGAGTATCGCTCCGATGTGCTGGCTTTGGAGGCAGAGCTTCTCCGCATTCTGGAGCCCCATGACCCGGTGTTTAAGGCCGGGGAGAGCGGAAGGCTGACGATTCGGACCTTTGGGTATGCGGATTCGGTGACGGTAGCATTTCCGGATGCCCTGACCGCATTCCGTCCGGATCTGACGAGAACATTTGACTATTCGTCGTCCAGGGAAGCGATCAAAACCGAGGAAACGGAGTTTATGATCCCACTGCCCACTCCTCCTGACGGAGGGTATGCAGTGGTGGTGACCGCCAGGAAAGGAGAGAAACAGGTGACGAAACAACTGTATTTTCAGGTGACGGAGGAGGGAGGAAGCCTTCTGTCAGAACTGAGGACCAGACTGCGATGAGGAGTCTGTTGTGGGTAATATTTGTCTGCTGTCTCGTCTGGGCATGTTGGCAGGATCTGAAAACCCGCCGGGTCTACAACCTGACCTGGTGGGTTGCCGCCCCGGCAGCAGTAGGGCTGTCTCTTCTGCAGTGGGAGCAGACGGGAAGCCTGTATGAGTACGGTATCTTTGCACTTCTCCAGATCCTCTTTTTTGGGAGGACCTATGGCAAGGCGGATCGGAATGCCTTTTTGACCTGTGGGATCTGCATCATGTCTGTGGGAGGGGGATTGAAGGAAGATCTGCTGCATATGCTGATCGCGTATCTTCTGTTGGGGGTGGTGCAGGGGGCCGGAAAAAATATCGCCCGAAACGGAAATTTAAAGGAACCTGTGCCATTCTTGCCGTATATAACCCTTGCTTTCTTTTTTCTACTTTGGTATCATGGTACTGTTTAGAGCCGGAGGGCAGTGATGCTGTGTCCGGGTTCTGAATCGAGAAAAAAGACTGGGAGAAGTATACCGCGATGAAATTCGAAGAGAATATTAGAAAAGTGGTTCCTTATGTGGCCGGTGAACAGCCCAATAAGCCCAATATGATCAAGCTGAATACGAATGAATGTCCCTATCCCCCTGCACCCGGGGTAGAGGCACTTGCCAAGGAGCTGGATGTGGACAGCTTACGTCTGTATCCGGATCAGAATACCACACCCTTAGTGCATGCATTGGCAGAGTATTATCACGTAAAGCCGGAGCAGGTGTTTGTGGGAGTGGGGTCCGACGATGTCCTCTCCATGGCATTCATGACCTTTTTCAACAGCGATAAGCCGATTTTGTTTCCGGATGTGACCTATTCCTTCTATGATGTTTGGGCCGACCTGTATCGCATTCCATACAAGACCTGTCCGCTGGATGAGAACTGGCATATCGATCCCGCTGATTACAGGCAGGAGAACGGCGGAATCATCTTCCCCAACCCAAATGCACCTACCGGACTTTTCGAGGATCTGTCTGTGGTGGAGGAGATCATAAAGTCCAATCCTGATGTCATTGTGATCGTGGATGAGGCATATATTGATTTTGGCGGAGAGAGTGCGCTGCCCCTGCTTGAAAAGTATGAGAACCTTCTTGTGGTGCAGACCTTCTCCAAGTCCCGGGCCATGGCAGGTCTGCGGATCGGTTTCTGTATCGGAAGCGAGAAGCTGATCAGATATCTGAATGATGTGAAGTTCTCCTTCAATTCCTATACGATGAATCTGCCTGCGCAGGTATTGGGCGTAGAGGCGGTGAAGGACGATGCTTATTTTAAGGGTGTGACGGGCAGGATCATTGCCACCAGAGAGCGGGTCAAGAAGGAAATGACGGCGCTTGGATTTACCTTTCCGGATTCCAGGACAAATTTCCTCTTCGTCTCTCACAGGACGGTTCCTGCGGAGGATATTTTCCGGGCTCTTCGTGAGCGGGATATCTATGTGCGTCACTGGAACAAGCCAAGAATCGAGAACTGTCTGCGTATCACCATCGGAACGGATGAGCAGATGGATCAGATGCTTGCGTTTCTCAAAGAATACCTGAAGGACAGAATGGAGTAGAACTATGTTGAAGAAATATCTGATTATCTTTTTTATCTCGATGATACCGATGATCGAACTGCGAGGCGCGGTTCCGGTTGCATTGTCCCCTAAGGACATGACCTTTTTCGGCTGCCTGCAGGGAATGGGACTTCCCGTCCTGCCCTCCTATCTGGTGTGTATTCTGGGAAATATGATTCCCGTCCCCATTATTTTCTTCTTTGCAAGAAGAGTGTTGGAGTGGGGAGCCGACAAGCCTTATATCGGCAAACTGTTCAACTTTTTTCTGGAGAAGGGACACAAGGGTGGGCAGAAGCTTCACGAGAAGGCAGGCCGAGGACTGTTTGTTGCATTGCTTCTCTTCGTGGGGATCCCTCTGCCCGGTACCGGTGCCTGGACCGGAACCCTTGCTGCCAGCCTTTTGGATATGGACTTTAAGTCCAGCGTGACGGCTGTGCTTCTGGGTGTGATTCTGGCAGGAATCATTATGGGAGTAGCCAGCATGGGTGTTTTCGGTGCGCTTGGGCTTGTGATGTGACCCGGAGGAGACTTAGGATGAGTGAGATGTGGTCAGGCGGTGAGGCCTACGGTGACTTCTCTTATGTGTATGATGAATTGATGGACGCCACTCCCTATGGGGAGTGGTGTAGTTTGATTGCGGATCTGATCGAGAGATACGGTGTGTCCAAGCCAGACCGGTCTGAGAAGGATGTGCTTCTCTCTGAGCGGAATCTGGTGGTGGATCTGGGCTGTGGAACCGGTACGCTGACAGAACTGCTGTATGAGAAGGGCTATGATATGATCGGCGTGGACAATTCCGAATCCATGCTGGCGGTGGCTATGGAAAAACGTCAGAAAAGCGGCAGCGAGATTCTGTACCTGTGTCAGGATATGCGTGAGCTGGAATTGTATTCCACCGTGGGAACGGTGGTCAGTGTCTGCGATTCCCTGAACTATATTCTGGAGGAAGAGGAGCTTTTGCAGGTCTTTTCTCTGGTGAATAATTATCTGTTTCCCGGGGGGATCTTTGTCTTTGACTTCAATACAGAGTATAAGTATCGGGAAGTGATCGGAGATACCACCATCGCTGAAAACAGGGAGGACTGCAGCTTTATCTGGGAAAATTACTATGACCCGGAGAGCGGACTGAATGAGTATGATCTGACAGTGTTTGTGCAGACCGATGGAGATTGCTTCCGGCGGTTTTCTGAGGTTCACTATCAGAGAGGGTATACCCCGGATCAGATCAGTGCTTTGCTGAAACAGGCGGGGATGCAGATCCTGCTGATGCAGGACGCGGAGACGAGTGGCCCCCTTCGGGATGTCAGCGAGAGGGTGCTGGTCGTTGCACGGGGCAATAAACAGACAGAATAGGTTGAGATGAAACAGAGGTGTGCGCAGATGAGCAATGAATTGGTGAGAGCAATCGCCGCAAATGCACAGATTCGTGCTTTTGCATGTAATACAAGAGAAATGGCAGAGGATGCAAGACGGGCCCACAATACCAGCCCGGTGGTGACTGCCGCACTGGGCAGACTGTTGAGTGCCGGTGCGATGATGGGAAGCATGTTGAAAGGGGATAAGGATCTTCTGACCCTGCAGGTGAAAGGGGACGGACCCATGAGAGGCCTGACTGTGACCGCCGATGCAAAAGGCTGTGTCAAAGGCTATCCCATTGTGCCGGATGTGATCGTTCCCGCCAATGCACTGGGCAAGCTGGACGTAGGAGGAGCCATCGGAAAGGGGACGCTGTCCGTGATCAAGGATATGGGGCTGAAGGAGCCGTATGTGGGGCAGACTCAGCTTCAGACCGGTGAGATCGCCGAGGATCTGACTTACTATTTTGCAGCCTCTGAACAGGTGCCCTCCGCTGTGGGACTGGGGGTATTGATGAACAAGGACAATACCGTGAGGCAGGCAGGCGGTTTTATCATTCAGCTGATGCCCTTCGCCGAGGAAGGTGTGATCGCAAGGCTGGAAGAGAATCTGGCGAAGGTTGCCTCCGTCACCGCTTTGCTGGAGGAGGGAAATTCTCCGGCGGGGATGCTTCAGATCCTGCTGAACGGAATGGACCCGGAGATCACGGATACGAGCGAAGTGTTTTTCCGGTGTAACTGCAGTAAGGAGCGAATCGAGAGAGTACTGATCAGTCTTGGAAAAGAAGAACTTTCCGACATGATACAGGAGGGAGAACCCATTGAAGTGAACTGTCAGTTTTGCAATAAGAGTTATTCGTTTACAGTGGACGAGCTGAAGACACTTGCGGCAAAAAGCAAATAAGCAGGAGGACACAGACTATGAAGCATGGTTTTGTAAAGGTTGCAGCGGTTACACCCAAGATCAGGGTGGCTGATCCCATCTATAATGGCAGGATCATCCGTGAGAAGATGCGGGAGGCATACGAGGCAGGCGCAAAAGTGATTGCCTTTCCGGAGCTGTGCCTGACCGGCTATACTTGCGCAGACCTGTTTCTGCAGGATACGCTGCTGCAGTCTGCTCTTGCCCAGCTTCAGGAGATCGCGGAAGCTTCCGGGGACATGGACAGTCTGGTTTTCGTGGGATTGCCGGTCGAAAGGGAAGGAAAACTCTACAATGTGGCTGCGGTGCTTTCGCAGGGAGAGATCTTAGGGTTCGTGCCGAAGAAAAATGTACCAAACTATGCGGAGTTTTATGAGGGAAGACATTTCGAGAAGGGAAACGAGGAGCCTGTCACATTCTTCATGGATCAGAAGGCTTATCCCTTCGGAACGAACCTTTTGTTCCGATGCAGCGATGTGCCGGGTCTGGTAGTGGGCTGCGAGATCTGCGAGGATCTCTGGGTGGCAAATCCCCCCGCTACCAATCATTGCCTGAAGGGGGCGACGGTGATCGTCAATCTTTCGGCCTCCAACGAGACGGTGGGCAAGGCGGAATATCGCCGGATGCTGGTGCAGTCAGCCAGTGCCAGACTGATCTGCGGTTATCTGTATGTTTCCGCCGGTGAGGGGGAATCCACTCAGGATCTGGTGTTCGGCGGGCATGATCTGATCGCTGAGAACGGGAACATTCTGGCGCAGACCCCCAGGTTTACCTGCGAGACGATCTATGCCGATCTGGATCTGCAGCGCATCGGCGCAGAGAGACGAAGGATGGGCACCTTTGGGGACGCACCGAAGGCAGTCTACCAGACCATTCCTTTCTCTCTGGAAGCAGTGGAGACCGAGTTGACCCGGACCTTTGATCCGATGCCCTTTGTCCCTTCCGACACGGCACTGCGTGAAAAACGCTGTGAGGAGATCCTGTCCATTCAGGCCTTTGGCTTGAAGAAGCGGTATGAGCACATCGGCTTAAAGACTGCAGTGATCGGTATCTCCGGCGGACTGGATTCTACCCTGGCACTGCTTGTGACGGTTCGTTGCTTTGACAGTCTGGGGTTGGACAGAAAGGGGATCCTGGCCGTGACGATGCCTGCCTTTGGCACCACGGACCGCACCTACGACAATGCCTGCAGAATGGCGCATACCCTGGGAGTAACCTTGCTGGAGGTAGATATCCGGGAAGCGGTGAACATTCATTTCCGGGATATCGGACAGGACAGCAGTGTCCATGATGTCACCTATGAGAATTCCCAGGCCAGGGAGCGCACACAGGTATTGATGGACATCGCAAACAAACACAATGCGCTGGTGATCGGAACCGGTGATCTGTCAGAGCTGGCGTTGGGCTGGGCAACCTATAACGGAGATCATATGTCTATGTATGGTGTGAACAGCGGAGTTCCCAAGACACTGGTGCGGCATCTGGTAAAATATTACGCCGATACCTGCCGGGATGAGGAACTGTCTGCAGTGCTTCTGGATGTGTTGGATACTCCGGTCAGTCCGGAGCTGCTTCCCCCTGAGGACGGCGTGATTGCCCAGAAGACAGAGGATCTGGTGGGCCCCTATGAGTTGCATGACTTCTTCCTCTACTACATGCTTCGGGCAGGCTTTTCTCCCTCAAAGATCTATCGTGTGGCAAGAAAGACCTTTGCGGGAAAATATGAGGATGCTGTCATTTTGAAATGGCTGAAAAACTTCTACAGGAGATTTTTTGCCCAGCAGTTTAAGCGCTCCTGTCTGCCGGATGGACCGAAGGTGGGAAGTGTGGCGGTATCTCCCAGAGGAGATCTGCGTATGCCTTCCGATGCCTGCGCTTCGATCTGGCTGCAGGAATTGGAAGCATTATCTTAGCAGTACCGTTTTGAAAGGCGGTCGGTACCGGGACTTACTCTGTCTCTGACTCCGGAGCGATGCGTGCTTTATCCAAAGAGGTACGCAGGGCCTCCAGAAGAACCAGAGAAGTATATTTGCTGGAGGTAGAGTATACGATACCCTCCAGAGACTGATTTTCATAGATCTGTTCACAGAGCGAGTCAAAGGTAGGCTCCAACAGGGGATACATGGTGGCAATCGCATCACTGCGGGGGATCAGCCGCAGAGAAGTGATCGCTTCGCTGTCTACGATGACTTCTACGTCGATGGAGGAGCTGCCCAGTACCAGCTCGGTGGTATAGATTCCGGGCCGATATGTGGATTGTACTGATTCTGTTCCGGGGGTTTGTGGAGCCGGTGCCTCTCCTTCGGAGTCATCGGGGAGAAACATCAGAATCAGCATGACGATCAAAAAGATACCGAGCAGGGCGATCATTCCGGTATAGATTAGTTCTTTCATGTGAAGTACGACGATTTTAGTCTTTGCACTCATGGATACTCCTAACTGCCTGCGTGCAGGCTGTTTGTCGGGAAATTCCTGACAACTGGCTTTTCTTTGTAATAGATATGAGTGCGGAGAGAAAATTATACCGTCAGGAAATGGATAGAGGAGGATTAACATGAAGTTTACCAAGATGCAGGGCTGCGGCAATGACTATGTTTACGTCAATGGCTTTACGGAGATGATCCCACAGGAGAAGAAGCCGGAGATCGTAAGAAAATTGAGCGACAGACATTTCGGGATCGGCGGAGACGGCGTGATTTTCATCAATCCCTCCGCGGAGGCGGATTTTGAGATGGAAATGTATAACGCAGACGGCAGTCGTTCCCAGATGTGCGGCAACGGGATACGCTGTGTGGCGAAGTTTGTCTATGACAAGGGACTTACCGATTCCGGGAAAATAACCGTCATCAGCGGCGGCAGTGTGAAGTATCTGGATCTGACGGTGGAGAAGGATGAGACGGACCCCGGGGACAGAGGGCACGTGACAAAGGTGCGGGTCAACATGGGGGCTCCTGTGCTGACGCCTGCTTTGATTCCGGTAAAAGCTTCCGGAGAGCGGGCTGTTGATGAGCCAATTGTGGTGGATGGCAGGGAATATCGTATGACCTGTGTCTCCATGGGAAATCCCCACGCGGTGATCTTTACTTCCGGAGTAAAGGATCTGGATCTGACGCAGATCGGTCCCTCCTTTGAAAACCATGAGAGATTCCCTGAGCGGGTCAACACAGAGTTCGTGGAGGTTCTGGACGAAAGCAATGTGTTCATGCGTGTATGGGAACGGGGAACCGGGGAGACGCTGGCCTGCGGAACCGGTTGCTGCGCTACTGCGGTGGCCTGCATTTTAAACGGCCTCACCGGCAATCAGGTGACGGTGAAGTTGCTGGGCGGCGAATTGGAGATCCAGTGGAATCGTGAGGAAAACCTTGTCTACATGACCGGTCCTGCCGTGACCGTATTCGAAGGCGAAGTGCAGATTTAGCAGGCGACACCCGGAAGGCTTCTTTCCGGGTGCGATTTGTCTCTGTGTGGCAGATGGTGACCGATCTGTGGCGAAGCGAACGAAAAGCCGTTCGGCTTATTCACGGCGGGAGACTGCAAGGAGGAAAATATGGAAGAACGAATCGATCAGGATACAATACAGAGATTATGCGGGCAGGCAAAGCTTACGCTCTCCCCGGAGGAAGGCGAGAGCGTTCGGAAGGAGATCGACCGGGTAATAGGTTATTTTGCCAAGATCGAGGAATTGGACACTACAGAGACGCTGCCCCTGTTCTCCGTTCAGGATCAAAGCAATGTGTTTCGTGTGGATGAGGCACAGGAGTATGCGGGAAGGACAGAAGATGTGTTGTCCAATGCACCGGAAAAGAAGGGCGACTTTCCGGTGGTTCCGAAGGTTGTTTCGTAGAGAGTGAGGATGATTGGATGCAGTTGGAACAGATGAGCGCATTGGAACTGGGAGAGGCAATCGCCGCAGGAAGAGTGACTATTCCGGAGGTGGTAAGCGCCACGTTTTCCGAAATCCGCAGCAGAGAGGAAAGTCTCCATTGCTTCCTGACCCTGGCGGAGCAGTCCGCAAGGCAGCAGGCAGTCAGGCTGCAGGCGATTGTAGAGAGCGAAAATCCTTTTGAGAAACCGGAGGAAGGACTATTGGTGGGCGTGCCCTTTGCGGTCAAGGATAATCTTTGTACCAAAGGACTGCGCACGACCTGCGGCTCCGCCATGCTGGAGCACTTTGTCCCCACCTACTCTGCCGGAGTGGTGAATCTGCTGGAGAAGGCAGGCGCTGTGCTGGTGGGCAAGACAAATATGGACGAGTTTGCCTTCGGTTCCACCACCGAGACCTCCTGTTTTGGACCCACCCGCAATCCCATCGATCCGGAGCGTGTGCCGGGAGGCTCTTCCGGGGGAAGTGCTGCTGCGGTGGCGGCGGGAGAGTGCGGCTTTGCCATTGGGACAGATACCGGAGGCTCCATCAGACAGCCGGCGGCCTATTGTGGTGTTGTGGGACTGAAGCCCACCTACGGACTGGTATCCAGATACGGATTGATCGCCTATGCGTCCTCCATGGACCAGGCAGGTCCGCTGACCAGGGATGTGAGAGACTGTGCCGCAGTCCTGCAGGTGATTGCGAAGAAGGACGGACTGGATTCCACTTCTGTGGAAACAGAACCAAAGGATTACCTGAAGGCCTGTGTCGGAGACGTGAGAGGGCTTAGAATCGGACTGGCAGACGGAGCACCCGATACCAAGCTTCAGCCCGAGGTGGCAGGGGCTCTGGAGAGGGCAGGAGACTGTCTCCGGGAAGCGGGAGCCGAGGTGGAGAGGGTGCAATTGCCCTATCTGGAGTATATGGTGCCTGCATACTATACCCTTGCCTGTGCGGAAGCAAGCTCCAATCTGGAGCGATTTGACGGCGTAAAGTATGGTTATCGGGACAAGACTGCCCGGAACCTGTCCGATTTGTATGAGCGAAGCAGGACAGAGGCATTTGGACCGGAGGTCAAGCGGCGGATCCTGTTGGGAACTTATGTCCTCAGCGCAGGCTTTTACGATCAATACTATCTGAAGGCGCTGAAGGCAAGGCGAAAGATCAAGGAGGCCTATGACAGTCTCTATACACAGTATGATCTCATTCTGTGCCCCACAGCGCCTACCACAGCTCCGAAGTTCGGTGCTTACTCAGGCGATACGCTGGCTATGTATCAAAGTGATTTGTTTACAGTTCCCGCCAATCTGACGGGATGCCCGGCCATCAGTGTTCCCTTTGGAGAGGATGCAGACGGACTCCCCATCGGCCTTCAGCTGATGGGCAGAGCCTTTGAGGAGCCGCTCCTCTTTCAGGGGGCAGCGCTCTTGGAGACGGAGCGGAAGGGAGGCAGAAGCGTATGACAACCTATGAAACAGTAGTCGGCCTGGAGATCCATGTGGAGCTTTCCACGGAGTCAAAGCTGTTTTGCTCCTGTCCCACCGCCTTCGGCGGCAGACCCAACTCCCACACCTGTCCCGTGTGCACCGGAATGCCGGGAACCCTGCCGGTGTTGAATCGGCGTGCCCTGGAACTGGCAGTGGCGGTGGGACTGGCTCTGCACTGTCACATCGCTGAGGTGTCGGTATTTGACCGAAAAAACTATTTTTATCCGGATAACCCGCAGAATTACCAGATCTCGCAGCTTTATCACCCCATCTGTCAGGAGGGATATCTGGATGTGCCCCTGGATGGGGAGGTGAAACGCTTTTGTCTGCAGGAGATCCATCTGGAGGAGGATGCAGGAAAGCTGATCCATGATGAGAGCAGTGGGAGAACGCTGATCGACTATAACCGGGCAGGTGTGCCTTTGATCGAGATCGTGACCAAGCCGGTGTTTGGGAGCGGCCGGGAGGTGGTTGCCTTTCTGGAGGAACTGAAGGGAATCATCGGCTATATCGGCGCCAGTGACTGCAGGATCCAGGAGGGATCCATGCGAGTGGATGTGAACCTGTCTGTGCGTCCGTTGGGCGGGAGAGAGCTGGGCACCAGAACCGAGATGAAGAATCTTGCCTCCTTTCATGCCATCTGTGCGGCGATTCAAGAGGAGAGCAGACGCCAGACCGAACTGCTTGCGCAGGGCGAAACCATTCGGATGGAGACCAGAAGATGGGATGAGGGGAAGAATTGTTCCTATCCCATGCGTTCCAAGGAGGAGCAGCGGGATTACAGATATTATCCGGAGCCGGACATTCCCCGTATCGAGATGTCCCGGGAGTGGGTCGAGGACATCCGAAGAAGTCTGCCGGAATTTCGCAGAGAACGGGCGAAGCGAATTCAGAGGATGTATGCGCTTCCAGAACTGGATGTCACGATCCTGACGGAAGAACGAGAACTGGCAGATCTGTTTGAGATGACGGTTGCCCTGGGCGGACAACCCAAGAAGGTGTCCAATTGGATCATGGGGGAACTTCTGAGACTGATGAAGGAGTACAATGTCCCGCCCCGTGCCCTGAAGCTGTCGGCGGACCATTTCTTCCGGCTGCTGTGTATGCTGGAGGATGGAAGGATCACCCAGACTACGGCCAAGGAGATCTTCGGGTCAATGTTCCGGCACGGCGTGGACCCGGAGGAATTTGCCGCAGAACATGATCTTTTGGTGGAGCGGGATGAGGAACTGCTGACCGAGACAGTGCAGCGGGTGCTGACGGAGAATGAGAAGTCCGTGGCGGACTATCTCTCCGGAAAGGAGAAGGCACTGGGATTTCTGGTGGGCCAGACCATGAAGGCATTGGGCGGCAAGGCTGATCCCAACAGAGTGCGGGAATTGCTGAAAAGAAGGCTGTAAGGGCAGTCAAGAAGGAGAAGAGAACGCAAAGCGACCCGGGTCATAAGCCCGGGTCGCTTTCGTGTCGGCATCTCTACTGCATCACATAATCAATAAATTTCAAGGCTTTCTCCGGTCTTGTCGTGTTCAGAACGATGCCCACAAACAGATCTCCGTTGAAGGCATATTCCGTAAGGAGAGGACAGGATGCACCGGGCTTCACACCGATGGGGATGGGTTCTGTCATCTCCTCGGGCTTGGTGGGATCCGGATAGGTCAACGGAGTATCCATGATCTCTGTGGAGTCCAGCTCGGAGTATTCCTTCTGGACTACTTTATCCAGGTAGTAGAAGGAATCCTTATATTTTTCCATCTGTTCCGGGCTGAGCATGGTGGTCAGGTCTGCAAAGTTGCCCTGATAAGCATATTTCAGCATGCTGTTCACATCCGTTGCGATGACATCGATCTCCTGGGAGGCAATGTAGATCATCAGCTTCTGAACGGAAGTGTAGTCATCCGCACCCGGGGTACCGATCTGGATGGAGGTATCGAACAGGACCTGATATTCCTCCGTATCGATAGAGGCGTATTCCGCAAAGTTTTTCATGTTCTCGGTCTCTTCCGCGAAGACATCGATCTGAGCTCCGTTCAGCATGCAGGCATAGAATCCGGCATCCTTATGAGTTACGATATCTCTCACCAGAGTGAAAAGACAGACTGCGGCGATGGCCCCTCCGATGAAATACCATCGGTAGTAGTCCCATACATAGCGAGCTTTCTGCTTGAAGGTTCCCTGCTTTAATGCCGCACGTTCTTCCTTGAATTCATCCATTACAGGCATGTGTCTTACCGTCCTTTTCTAAAAAACATAACTGAATTTCCAACAGCGTAATTCATTGTAACGTTTTGGGAAAGTGATGTCAATGTAAGAGGTCTTATCAATTTATAAAATATTGCTAAACAATATCGAAAAAAAGTCTCCGGAAGGAAAGACTGCTTGCATCTTCCCCTGTTTTGCGGTATGCTAGGTGCATAGTATTTAGGTACAGAAAGGATGAATTATGAGCGAAGCATATGTGGAATGTCTCGTGAAAGCGAGAACATCGGGAATCAAGGTTTTTCTAAAGTATCTGTTATTTATGTTGACGGGAGCAACATTTATCCTGGCGATTCTGTCCGGAATGATTCTGCTGTTGATCCTGGCGGTGATTATCGGGGTGCTGGCCTATTTTGTGAACCTGAATTCAGATGTGGAGTATGAATACCTGTATCTGGACAAGGAGCTGACGGTGGACAAGGTGCTTGCCAAGACGAAGAGAAAGCGCGTTGCAGTATATCAGCTGTCCAGAATTGAGGCGTTGGCACCGATCAAGAGTTATCATCTGGATGATTTCAAAAATCGTGACGTGAAGGTGAGGGATTTCAGCGTCGGTTACGAGGACAAGCCTGACCTTCGATATGCCATGTATTATGAAGGCGGTGAGAAAATCATCTTAAGTCCATCCCCGGAGCTGATCAAGGTCATGAAAAATGTTGCACCCAGAAAGGTGTTTGACAATTAGTTTTTTTGACACTTTTTGCAATTGACTTCTCAGGCGTTATTTGTTAAACTCTTATGAAAATCAAACCCTCTCGGAGAGGATCCGGGAAGGCAGTTGCTGATTCATATTATTCATTAGTCAAGGAGGACGAAAGATGGGACAGATCGTCGGTGAAGGTATTACATTTGATGACGTGCTCTTAAAGCCCGCATATTCAGATGTAGTGCCCAATCAGGTGGATATCTCTACCTGGCTCACAAAGAAAATCAGACTGAACATTCCTATGATGAGTGCAGGAATGGACACCGTCACAGAGCATCGCATGGCGATTGCAATGGCGAGACAGGGTGGTATCGGTATCATCCACAAGAATATGTCTATTGAAGCTCAGGCAGAAGAGGTTGACAAGGTGAAGCGTTCCGAGAACGGCGTCATCACAGATCCTTTCTCATTGACGCCCGAGCATACGCTGGCAGACGCTGATGCACTGATGGGCAAGTTCCGTATTTCCGGTGTGCCGATCACTGAGGGAAGAAAGCTGGTTGGTATCATCACCAATCGCGACCTGAAGTTTGAGACTGATTTCACGAAGAAGATCAAGGAATCCATGACCAGCGAGGGCCTGATCACCGCTCCCGAGGGAACCACTCTGGAGGAGGCAAAGCGGATCCTTGCCAAGGCGCGTAAGGAGAAGCTTCCCATCGTTGACAAGGACTTTAACCTCAAGGGTCTGATCACCATCAAGGATATCGAGAAGACGGTCAAGTATCCTCTGGCTGCCAAGGATTCCCAGGGACGTCTCCTCTGCGGCGCTGCGGTAGGTATCACGGCAAATGTACTGGAGAGAGTTTCCGCACTGGTTGCAGCGAAGGTTGACGTAGTGGTTCTGGACTGTGCCCATGGTCATTCCCAGAACGTTCTGACCTGTCTGAAGATGATCAAGGAAGCTTACCCTGATCTGCAGGTGATTGCCGGCAATGTGGCAACCGCAGCCGCTACCAAGGCATTGATCGAGGCAGGGGCTGACGCGGTAAAGGTCGGTATCGGACCCGGTTCCATCTGTACGACCCGTGTGGTTGCAGGTATCGGTGTACCTCAGATCTCTGCGATTATGGATTGCTATAGTGTTGCGAAGGAGTACGGTATTCCCATTATCGCTGACGGCGGTATCAAGTACTCCGGAGAGATCACCAAGGCCATCGCAGCAGGCGGTAATGTCTGCATGATGGGCAGCATGTTTGCAGGCTGTGAAGAGAGCCCCGGAAGCTACGAGCTGTTCCAGGGCAGAAAATACAAGGTATATCGCGGCATGGGATCCATCGCTGCTATGGAGAACGGCAGCAAGGACCGTTACTTCCAGGAGAATGCCAAGAAGCTTGTACCCGAAGGTGTAGAGGGACGTGTGGCATACAAGGGTAATCTGGAGGACACCGTATTCCAGCTTCTCGGCGGACTTCGTTCCGGTATGGGTTACTGCGGCGCTCACAACATTCCCGAGCTGCAGGAGAAGGGCGAGTTCGTGAAGATCTCTGCCGCATCCCTGAAGGAGAGCCATCCTCACGATATCCATATCACGAAGGAAGCTCCCAACTACAGCGTAGACGA
>JAHBAA010000092.1 GCA_018385425.1 Acetatifactor sp. | reverse complement strand
TCAGATAAACAAGATAGTTCTGTTACTCCTTGTCTGAACAATTTGGTCTAAGTTTTTTCTTTTCCTTTTCAAAGTCATCCGTTGATACCCATTTATTTTTTTTACTAAATAAAATTGGAATTATTAGTAATAAAGCAATAATGACTAATATTACAAAATAACACTCTCTAAATGTACCCACCATAAATTGCATAGCCTCCTAATATATAATTACAAATCTATTTCACTTCCATACACTAACCGCTTCATCATCCGTCTTAAAATTCTCGGTTTTATATACATTTTTTCCTGCTATAAACACAGAAACATATTCTTCAAAAAGGCCCTGAAACCCGCTTAAACTGGGTCTTTAAGCGATAGCAAGCAGACCGTCTCCACATGCTCCGTGAACGGAAACATGTCCACCGGGGCACACTTCTCCACACGATATCCGCTCTTTGTCAATACCTTCAGGTCTCTCACCAATGTCTCCGGATTACAAGACACATAGACCACTTTCCCGGGTCCCATCTTTATCACGGACTGAAGGAATTCCTCGCTGCTGCCGCTTCTGGGCGGATCCATCAGCACCACATCCACCTTGGCACCCTGCTCCGCCATCTCCACCAGGAATTTCCCTGCATCGTTTTGGTAGAAGGTGATGTTGGATGTGTTGTTTGCCTTTGCGTTCCCTCTGGCATCCCAGACCGCGTCTGCGTTCAATTCCACACCGATGACCTTGCCCGCCTTGTCGGAGGCGATGATGCCGATGGTACCGGTGCCGCAGTAAGCATCCACAACTGTCTCCTTACCGGTCAGTGCAGCGTATTCCAATGCCTTGTTGTACAATTTCTCGGTCTGGACCGGGTTCACCTGATAGAAGGATTTGGGAGAAATGCGAAAGGTCTTGCCGCAGAGGGTATCCTCGATATAGCCCTTGCCGTAGATCACCTGTTCCTTCTCGCCCAAAACCATACTGGTTCCCCGGTTGTTCACATTGATCACGATCGTAGTGATCTCCGGGTGAAGTGCCAGCAGTGCTTTCACGAAGTTGTTCTTGGAGGGCATGATCGGGGAAGCCAGCACCAGCACTACCATCACCTGTCCGCTTGTATGGCCTACCCGGACAAGGACGTGACGAAGCAGTCCGTAACCGGTGTCCTCATTGTAGGGTCTGATTCGAAAGGATTTCAACAGACCGCGAATCGACACGATGATCTTGTCCGCAGTCTCATTCTCGATCAGGCAACTGTCCACGGGGACGATTCGATGGCTCTTCTCCTCGTAGATGCCGGAGATAGGATTGTGAAAACGATCCTCACCAAACACCGCATGCACCTTGTTGCGATAATGGGTAGGCTGTTCCATACCGATGATCCTTTCCGGCTTACAGAAGGGCTCCATCAGCTTCCGCACTCTGGTCTCTTTGGCCGATAACTGTTCTGCATAGGGCTTATTGATCCACTGACAACCGCCGCATTTTGAGGACAGTGAGCAAAGTCCGGAGGATCTCTTTACATTCTTTGACCCCTGCGTTTTCTGCGACATCTGGGTTTTCCCCGGCTGTCCTGCCTTTCTCTGTGTGTTCTTTTTTCCTTGCTGCTTCTTCTCTTCCATCACTCTATACCTCTGCGCTGTAATCAGCTTCTCTCATTCTGTCACTCAGTATACCATAAACTCCCTGCGGGGTAAAATGAAATCGAGCGGAATCCCTCCTGCCGGGGAGGCGTCCGTATGTCTGGAATGGAAACATCTGCTTCGGATCCGCTCATTATTTTCTACCGCGAAAAAAAACCGAAACCCTTTCGGATTTCGGTCTTTCTGATCGTCGGAGTGGCGGGATTCGAACTCGCGACCTCCACCTCCCTAAGATGGCGCTCTAACCAAGCTGAGCCACACCCCGTGAACAAATAAGATTATATATGCACACGAGGAAAAAATCAAGTGTTTTTTTCAAATTTTTTTAATTTTTTGAAAAATTCTTCTGGAACCTCCTTGCACGGGGGATTCAGACTAGATTCCTTTGAATACAAAGGTGAATTCCAGGGGTTTTCCTGCGGGAAGATGGTATTCTTCATGGACCGGTGCTCCCCAAGTGTCATCACCGCCCACACCAAGCTGCGCCAGTGCAGCGCGAATCACGGTGTAGTGTATCTGCGGCAATTCGAAATCGTGCATTGCATTCTCGATCTCATGGGGCGTATAGGGAAGAGCGGAGAAGGTCATGCCCTTGCCGGCAAAGAGCAGTCCTCTTCCTCTTGCATCTGTCACCTTGGCATATCTGACTCCGGTCTTGCTGCCGCACTCCTGAGGCACCAGATAGTGTGCCATATTGTCAGATACCTTGTTGCGGTACTGTCCCAGCTTCGCCCCCTGCTGTCTGTCTGCATAGGTCTCTGCCGGACCATTGCCATACCACTCCAGATTGTCATAGTCAGCGTCCATCTTCAGGATCACACCGAATTCCGGCATATCACCCAGTTCTGCGGGCGGATCCATCTTCAGATTCACTTCCACGGTGCCATCGCCGTAGACCGTATAACTCAGCTCACATTCTGCTGCAGGTCTGGTGGGAAGGGTATAACGGAAGCGGACGGTCACCGTGCCGTCTCCGGGTTCGATGCCGATCAGCCCGGCATTTTCGCCGTACAGACTGGCAAGCTTCCACTGTCCGCATCTGGCAGGCATATGGTTGCCGTTGTCATTGTCCACCGGTGCTCTCCAGAAATTGGGTTTAGGCATATTTTTCAGCAGTTCTTTTCCTCCGTACCGATAGGAAGTCAGTCCGGTATAATGGAACAACACTTCAAACTCATCTCCCCGAATCCCCAGGTGATACGTACCCTGGATCACCTGCATCGGTTTCTTCTGCAGAACCGGTCTGTCCGCGATAAGCGCTTCGGTTCGGGTGAAGACGCCCTGTCCGAAAGCGATCTCATGCCCTGCAGGTGCCCATGCAGTGTCCTGCTTCAGGCGGAAGGAAACGGTCACCGCATACTCGCCCTGATGGTCGGGAATCCGAAACGGCAGGAAGAACACGCAGTCGCTTCCCGGCTCCACATCCGTGGACACCACGCTGCTTCTCACCTGTTTTCCTTCCTTTTCCAGGGTGACCACACATACAAAATCACTGGTATCCACGAAAAGGCTGCGGTTAAATACCCGGAACTGATCTTCCTTCACTTCGATCACAATATTCTGGTAATTATATTTCACCTCCTGCATCTTCGGCGAAACGCTGCGATCTCCGTAGACGATTCCGTCGCCGCTGAAGTTCCCGTCGTTGGGTCTGTCGTCGAAGTCCCCGCCGTAGCCCAGGAATTCTTTGCCGTAACGGTCTTTCCTGATGATCGCCTGGTCAATATAGTCCCAGATAAAGCCGCCCTGATACAGTTCCTCCCGGTAAGCCAGCTCGGTGTATTTGTGCATGCCTCCGGTGGAATTGCCCATAGAGTGCATATATTCACAGCAGATGAAGGGCTTTTCCCTGTTTTCCTTCAAATAGTTCTCGATGTCTGCAGCCTTGGTGTACATCTGGCTCTCCACATCACTGGTTGCGGGATATCTTCTGTCGTGGAAGATGCCCTCATACTGCACGATGCGTCCCTTGTCCACGCGATGGAAGAACTGAGACATCTCGTAGATATTCTTGCCGCCATAGGACTCATTGCCGCAGGACCAGATCACGATCGACGGATGATTTTTGTCCCGCTGGAACATAGAGTTGGCACGATCCAGCAGTACCGGCCCCCACTCGGGTATATCGCCGGGTACTACGGTTTCCTTCGGCACCGCCCCCCGTTCTGCCGGCTCCCAGGAACCGTGAGATTCCAGGTTGCACTCTCCGATCATATAGAAACCAAGACGGTCACACAGGTCGAACATTCTGGAATCGTTGGGGTAATGGCTGGTACGGATGGCATTAATATTGTGCTGCTTCATGGTCACCAGATCCTGCCAGATGTCGCTGACATTGACGCAGCGACCGGTTCTCGCCGAGAACTCGTGGCGGTTGGTTCCTTTGAACACGATTCGTTTGCCGTTGATCTTCATCACACCGTCAGCGATCTCAAAGCGTCTGAAGCCTACCTGCACGGGAATATACTCCTGGTGCACCCCCTCTGTATCCGTGACCTCGATCTCCAACAGGTATAAATTGGGCTCCTCTGCACTCCAAAGCAAGGGCTTCTCCACGGGAAGCACAAAATGGCTTTCGGTGTTCAGGATGCCGGACAACTCTGCCACACAGGTGCTGCCGCATACCTGTCCCAGGTTGACGGTATACTCCGAAGAATAAGAATAAAGCCTGTTCTCCTTGAGCAGCTTCACAGATACTTTGCCCGCACCGGTGGCCTTGAAATCCAACAAAAGCTCAGCGTTTCGATAGGAATCATCCAGTATGGTCTGCACCCGAAGATCGCTGATATGTATCCCGGGCACGGTGTAGAGAAAGACATCTCTGAAAATACCGGAAAAGCGGAAGAAATCCTGATCCTCACACCAACTGCCGGAGCTCCATTTGAACACATAAGCTGCCAGCTTGTTCTCTCCCTCTCGCTTCACTAAGTCAGTCAGGTCAAACTCGGAAGGGGTGAAGGAATCCTCGCTGTAGCCCACATATTCGCCGTTGCACCACAGGGCAAGGGCGCTCTCCACGCCCTGGAAGGAAATGATCACCGGTCCTTCCTTCATGGTTTCAGGCAGTTCAAAATACTTCACATAACAGGCCACCGGGTTAAAATGCTCCGGAATCTGACCGGGCACGATTGCCTCTCGTCCATCCCAGGGGTACGCCACATTGGAATACTGGGGTCCGTCATAGCCCTCCATCTGAATATGGGCGGGCACTCTGATATCTTCCCAGCTCCTGCAATCCACATCAGGTGCCTGAAAATCCTTGGGTGCCTGAGCATAATTTCTTGCGTATTGAAACTTCCACAGTCCGTTCAGAGAATAGCGGAAGCTGCTCTCCCCAAGGGTTGCCTCCTCTCTGTCGGCATAGCTGATATGATCGCTGTGTGCCTCCAGACGATTCTCCTGAAAGAAACTGACCTTTTTTACATTTTCATAATCAAAGCTCATAGGTTTCACCTTCTCTTTCTCTTGTTCCTATTACAATATCGAAGCGTCTCACCGACCATGTGATCTCTGAATGGAATCGGAAAGCATTACTCTCCATCCTTTCGGGCAAGCAGTGTGCAGAGATACTCCCACACTCTTTTTGTTGAGGAGATGCTGAGCGTCTCCTCCGTGGTATGGATATTCTTCATGTCGGGGCCGATGGAAACGCAGTCCAGGTCTCTGATCTTGCTTCCCAGGATACCGCACTCCAGACCGGCGTGAATCGCCTCCACCTGCGGGTCTCTTCCATACATCTGTTGAAACACTGTGATCATCTTGTCCCGGAGGGGAGAGTCCTTGCGATATTTCCAGCCGGGGTAGTCTCCGGAGACTGCGGCCTGTCCGCCGATCAGACCAGTCATTGCGCACAGTCTCTGTATCAGTGCTTTCTTTGCACTCTCCACACTGCTTCTCACGGAAAACTCCGCCACAAGCTCCTCTGCATCCGTTCTCAGGATGCCAAGATTCAGGGAAGTCTCCACTAAGCCGGGCATATCTGCACTCATCGCCTGCACGCCGTTAGGCAGTGAGAACAGATAGGCACAAAGCTGCTCCGTCCGATCCGCAGGAATCGCCGAAAATTCTCCGCACTCCCTCCGTGCGGCAACGATTTCAAACAGCGGATCCTTCGTGATCAATTCTGCGGCGATCTCTGCGGTAATCGCCTGAAGTGCCTGTTCAAAGACTTCACACTTTGCCGCATCCACGACCACCTCCGCAACGGTCTCTCTGGGGATCGCATTGTCAGCGAGACCTCCATTCACGGACAGCAAAGCCACATTCATCTCTCTGCCGATCTGATACAGCACTCTGCCGAACAGACAGTTGGAATTGCCCCGTTCCTTCTGAATCTCGCAGCCGGAATGCCCGCCCTGCAGACCGCCTATCCGAACGGTATACCGCACCCCCTGCACGGGCTTTCTGATCAGTGGATAAGAACATTTCACTCTGGCTCCCCCCGCACAGCTTACGAGGAAAATTCCTTCGTCCTCAGAATCCAGGTTCACCATACGGCTGCCGGTGATCATGGACAGGTCGATAAAGGTAGCACCATCCATTCCCACCTCTTCATCCACGGTGATGATCACCTCCAGCTTCGGATGAGGAATGTCCTTTGCGTCCAACAACGCCAGGGAATAAGCCACCGCTATTCCGTCATCTCCGCCCAGGCTGGTACCCTCAGCATAGACATCGTCTCCGTTCACGGAAACCTTCAGTCCTTCCGTCTTCATATCTATTGTACAGTCCGGCTTCTTCACCGCAACCATATCCATATGTCCCTGTAAGATCACGGGCGGTTCCTGCTCGTAGCCGGGGGTGGCTTCCTTCACGATGACTACGTTCTTCAGTTCATCCTGTACACAGTACAGTTCTCTCTCTCTGGCAAAAGCAACCAGATAATCGCTGATCTGTTCTATATTTCCGGAACCATGAGGAATCTTACAGATCTCTTCAAAAAAGTGAAATACACTGTTTGGTTCCAATGCCGATAATGCTCCCATTCTGAATTCTCCCTGTATATTTTTTGTGAAAGAAAAGACCTTTGAAAACGTATGCTTTCAAAGGTCTTCACACTCCCCGAGCGGGGCTCGAACCTGCAACAACTCGGTTAACAGCCGAGTGCTCTACCATTGAGCTATCGAGGAATAACAGCTAAGAGCAGATAACGGGAATCGAACCCGCCTCCTCAGCTTGGGAAGCTGATGTACTACCGATATACTATATCTGCTGATTGTTTGGAGATCTCTCCAACTGACTTAATCAGTATAACACAATCCTTCTAAAATATCTACTGTAAATTTATTTTTTTATCTTTTTTTCATGATAGATCTCGTCAAATTGCGCCAAGCCAGGCAAGCGCATTCCGAATTCCGTCCTCTGTCACGGATGTGGTGACATAGTCTGAGATCTCCTTCACATCGCTCGTTGCATTGCCCATGGCGATTCCCACAGCCGCACACTCTATCATGGGGATATCGTTGCTGCTGTCCCCGATGGCCACTGTCTCTTCCATAGGGATACCGAGTTTTTCGGCCAGCAAGCGCATACCGCTGGCCTTGGAATAACCTGCCGGCATGATCTCGAAATAGCCTTTCTTCCGGTCGACCACATCCAGCTTTACACCCACCTCTTCCAGAAATCGGTCCATACGATCTCGCGAACCGGCATAGGCATAAAACTTGTCAAAGGATCCCGGCGCTTCCTCGTAGGATTTGTATCGGAATTTTTCAAACAGAGCGATATACTCCGCAAAACACTGATGAAAGATCTGTCCCTTTCTCTCGATGAAATTGTCGACAGCACCTTCCAACACGGCATCAATTCTCTGGTGACGAAGTGCTCGAATGATCTGTTCCCCTTCTTCTACAGTAAATGACCGGTGGAGAAGCTCCCTTCCATGCATCAGGATCTGGGTTCCGCAGCCGCACAGGAATCCGTCAAAGGCCTCCAGCCACCGGCCGCAGATATCCACCAGTTTCTTCGACCTGCCTGTATTGATGACACACACATGTCCTTTCTCTCTGGCCCTTCGCACCGCCTCTATGGCGCTCTCCGGCACCACCTTCGTCTCCTCATCGATCATCGTTCCGTCTATATCGAAAAAAATCAGCATCTGTCTCTACCCTTCTCACCAAGTCTGTCCATTCTCTGTGCGCTTTATTCCGGATTCATCCATGAAAAAAACGCATAACAAAGCGCAGTCACGCCAAAAAACAAAGCGTACTGCGCAATGATTTTCACACTGTGATCAGCTTAGGCAAGCTTTGCCTTAGCTACCTCTGCAAGAGTCTTGAAGCCCTCTGCATCGTTGACAGCCAGCTCAGCCAGCATCTTTCTGTTCATGTCAACACCTGCCAGCTTCAGACCGTACATAAACTTGCTGTAGGAAAGACCGTTCATTCTTGCTGCTGCGTTGATACGAGCGATCCACAGCTGTCTGAACTGACGCTTTCTCTCTTTTCTGCCAGCATAAGAACTGGTAAGTGCTCTCATAACTGCCTGCTTCGCGGTTCTGTACTGGTTGCTTCTGGCTCCTCTGTAACCCTTTGCAAGCTTTAATACTCTATTGTGCTTCTTCTTGGCATTCATGCCGCCTTTAATTCTTGCCATGTTTCAAACTCCTCCTCACCAGACTTATAAATAGGGCAAAATCTTCTTCATATTCTTTACATTTGTAGCATCGGTCATAGCAGGCTTTCTAAGATTACGCTTGGTCTTAGTAGTCTTCTTGGTCAAGATATGGCGCTTGTAAGCCTTATTTCTCTTCAGCTTACCGGTTCCTGTAAGCTTAAAACGCTTTGCAGCAGATCTGCTTGTCTTCATTTTTGGCATAACATCATCCTCCTAAATTACAATTAATCTATATTTTAACTATTGCGAACTAGCGCTTAACAGTTAAAAACATTGTCATACTTCTGCCCTCTACCTTGGGAGCCTTCTCAACGACAGCGATATCAGACAGGTTCTCGGCGAAATCATCCAAGATATGTTTGCTTGCGCTCATGTGCGCCATCTCACGGCCACGGAAACGAAGGGTAACCTTCACCCTGTCTCCCTTGGTGATGAACTTTCTGGCGGAGTTCACCTTCGTGTTCAGATCGTTGGTGTCGATATTGGGAGTCAGTCGAATCTCCTTGATCTCCACGGTCTTCTGCTTCTTCTTCGCTTCCTTCTCTCTGCGAAGCTGCTCATACTTGTACTTGCTGTAGTCAACAATCTTGCAGACAGGCGGTTTTGCAGTAGGCGCGATCTTCACAAGATCAAGCTCTGCCTCCTCGGCAATTTTCAATGCTTCTCTAGCGGACATAATACCAAGCTGTTCGCCGTTCTCGCCGATCAGACGAATCTCTTTGTCTCTGATCTGTTCGTTAATCATTAAATCGCTAATGGTTGTACCCTCCATATGATAAAAGCATAAAAAAAGTGAATAGCATAACTATCCACTGACTCTCCATCCCATACTCCGCAAACCGAACGAATATGAAAAAAATGTGAACACTTACGAGCCCGATTGCTGTAAGGTGAGAGTGGATACTCTGCTTGTTGCTGATGTGTTCTCACACACTTGTATAGAATAGCATAAACAAATTGTTCTGTCAATACTCTATTTCTAATATTCCGGATTATTTTTCATCCCTTTTCACAGGCAGATGCAGCTGCCAAAGGCATCGTCTGCATCTGCACTGCAAAGGTTTGATGATGACCGCTTATGCCTCCCGGAACGTATCACAGGCTGTCTCCCTGCAATCGCAGGCGTGACACCCTCTGATGTCCACGTGGGAAGCCGTGCACTTATAGTTGGAATTGTACATGCACTTTTCTGCCTCGCAGTCGATGCTGATGGTATTGGTGGCATGACAGGTGGAATTCTTGTAGGAATTCTCATCCTTTCTCACCATAAAGCTCTCGCAGCATGTCTCGTCACTGCAGGAGGCGTTCTTGCCGCCCACACAGATGTCCCCCTTACAACACAGATGGTTCTGGTTGTAGGTACAGTTCTCTGCTCCACATTTTAAATCTGCCATATCTTTCCTCCATTCCGCTACCACTTCGTCACAGGTCTGTTTTCAGGTAGCGTCAAACAGACCTGTTTGTAGTGTGGGTGAATTTCAGAAAAAATATACGGCAGATCTCAAATCAACTTTTATAAATGAAAGAAAATCACTGCTATTTCTCTTCCTGTACCATCTCCTTGCGGATCTCCTTGGTGCGGATCTCCTCACAGACAGCGGAAATGAACTCGGCCAGGTCCTTCTGACCCTCATCGCCCAGGAAACGGCTTCTCACGGAAACCTTCTTTTCCTCCTCTTCCTTCTGTCCGACTACTAACATATAAGGAACCTTGGCCAGTCTGGTCTCACGGATCTTATAACCGATCTTCTCGCTTCTTGCATCTACTGTTACTCGGATGCCGTTCTTCTTCAGTTCCTTCGCCACCTCATTGGCATAGTCTGCATATTTCTCGGAAATGGGAAGCACGCGAACCTGCTCAGGGCAAAGCCAGGTAGGGAATTTGCCCTCATACTTCTCGGTCAGCCATGCCAGTGTTCTCTCGTAACAGCCCATAGAGGTTCTGTGAATGATGTAAGGACGAACCTTGTCACCGTTCTGATCGATGTAGTACATATCGAACTGTTCAGCCAGCAGAGCATCCCACTGAACAGTGATCATGGTATCCTCTTTACCGTAAACATTCTTCGCATTGATATCTACCTTGGGGCCATAGAATGCAGCCTCGCCCTCCGCCTCGTAGAACGGAATGTTCAGCTCAGTCAGGATCTCCCTGATATGGCCCTGAGTCTCCTCCCAAACCTCAGGCTCACCGATATATTTCTCGCGGTTGTTGGGATCCCACTTGGAGAGACGGAATGTCACATCCTCCATCACGCCCAGAGTCTCCAGACAATACTTTGCAAGTGCAAGACAGCCCTTAAACTCTTCCACCATCTGATCAGGTCTTACGATCAGGTGTCCCTCGGAGATGGTGAACTGGCGGACACGGGTCAGTCCGTGCATCTCGCCGGAATCCTCATTGCGGAACAGTGTAGAGGTCTCACTGTAACGACAGGGAAGATCACGATAGGACTTCTGGCTTGCCTTGTATACATAATACTGGAAAGGACAGGTCATGGGACGAAGTGCATAGACTTCCTTGTCCTTCTCCTCATCGCCGAACACGAACATACCTTCCTTGTAATGATCCCAGTGACCGGAGATCTTGTACAGGTCGCTCTTTGCCATCAGTGGAGTCTTGGTGCGCATGTAGCCCCACTCATTATCCTCCAGGTCTTCGATCCATCTCTGCATGGTCTGGATGATCTTCGCTCCCTTGGGCATCAGAAGAGGAAGACCCTGACCGATTACGTCAACCGTGGTAAAGAGCTCCATCTCACGTCCCAATTTATTGTGGTCACGGTTCTTCACGTTCTCCCAGTAAGCAAGATACTCCTCCAGCTCTTCCTTCTTGTTGAAAGCTGTGCCGTAGATACGCTGCAGCTGGGACTTGCTGGAATCACCATGCCAGTAAGCCATGGAGGAAGAGGTCAGTTTGAATGCCTTGATTCCCTTGGTGCTCATCAGGTGAGGGCCTGCACACAGATCCACAAAATCCCCCTGGCTGTAGAAGGAGATCTCTGCGTCTGCAGGAAGCGCCTCGATCAGTTCTACCTTGTAGGGCTCATTTTTCTCAGCCATGAACTTGACAGCCTCATCTCTGGAAAGGGTAAACTTCTCCAGCTTCGCCCCCTTCTTGATGATCTTCTTCATCTCTGCCTCTAATTTATCCAGGTCCTCTCTGGAAAAGGAAGCATGGTCGAAATCATAATAAAAACCGTTGTCGATGCTGGGACCGATGGTCAGCTTCGCATCGGGGAACAGGTTCTTCACTGCCTCGGCAAGCACGTGGGATGCGGTATGGCGAATGGTTGAGAGACCTTCCGGGTCGGATGCGGTGCAGATCTGCAGCTCGCAGTCCTCGCTCACTACCGTTCTCAGATCAACCACCTCTCCGTTTACCTTTGCACAGCAGGCAGCACGGGCAAGACCTTCACTGATGTCCAGTGCGATCTCATAAATACTTTTGCTCTCTGTATATTCCTTTACAGAGCCATCCTTCAATGTAATCTTCATGTTGTTCTCCTTTCTTATCAACAGACTGTTACAAAAAGAAACGTCCCTTGCAATCAAATTGCAAGGGACGTATGAATTACGCGGTTCCACCCTCATTGCAGAAAAAAGTACCTCTGCCACTTCATTTGCTCGTAACGGGAGCCTCCGTACCCGATTAAGGGTCACTCCGAGATGGTCTTCGGTATTCGTCCTGACAAACCGCTTACAGCTCCATACGGGCGGTTCTCTCTGTGACACTTCAAATACTTACTGTTCTCTTCTACGCTTTTTCTATTGCAAGAACTGATTTCTTGTGTGTATTTTAGTCCTTTTCTTCCAAAATGTAAAGTGTTTTTTAGTTTTTTTAATCCAGGACCCTGATGCTCTCGATCACAGGCTGGTTCTTCGGAAGAACCGTACCGTTTCGATCCTCCACCTGTACCGCATCACAGATGGCGTCCACCACATCCATTCCATCCGTCACATAGCCGAAGCAGGCATACTGTCCGTCCAGATGGGACGCATCCTGATGCATGATAAAGAACTGAGAGCTTGCACTGTCCGGTTTGGACGAACGGGCCATGGAGATCGCCCCTCGGGTATGCTTTAAAGGATTGTCCACACCGTTTGCGGAAAACTCTCCCTTGATCGTCTCCTTGGAGCCGCCGGTGCCGTTGCCGTTGGGGTCACCGCCCTGAATCATAAACCCGCTGATAATACGGTGAAAGGTCAGGCCGTCATAGAAACCTTCCTCGGCAAGCTTCACAAAATTGGTGACAGAGATAGGTGCATTGTCGGCATCCAGCTCAACTGCGATGGTACCGTAATCCTTGACGGTGATCTCCGCATGGTGCTTGCCGGTCAACTGTTCGCCCTGGTAGACTGCTGTCTGTTCTTCCGACTTGGATGCAGTTGATTCCGCCCCGGAAGATTCCTTCGCAGGCGCCTCTGTACCGGCTGTTTCACCGGTGATGGTACTGCTCTGGGGTACCTTCTCTTCCTTTGAACTTCCGCAGCCTGCCGCCATAGCTAATAGGCCCACCGTCAAGATACAGATCAATAATTTCTTTAACATATTCCTTCTTCTCCTTCCAGGATCAAAAATGTGCCCCTGCCGATCCAAGGAACACATTTCATGGATGATCAGACATCCAGCTTCATATCTCCGGTCTTGATCCAGCCCATTTTTCTCATCAGTTCGGATACACCCAGGGCAATGATTGCCGGGGCAGCCACATGCATCAGAAGGATCTCCGCCAACACGACTCCCGGTGCCATACCGCCTGCCACCATGGTCTGATAGGCATTGATCTGACCTACCAGTCCGGCCGTTCCCATTCCGGAACCGGTGGCATTGTTGGTCATCCCCAGAATACAGGTGGAAACAGGACCGAGCACTGCGGAGGCAACGATTGCAGGCAGCCAGATGATAGGCTTCTTCACGATATTGCCGATCTGCAGCATACTGGTTCCCAGTCCCTGGGCAAGAAGACCGTTTACTTTATTCTCTCGATAGCTTGCCACGGCAAAGCCGATCATATTCGCACAACAGCCAACGGTTGCGGCACCGGCTGCGATTCCGTTCAGTCCCAGAATAATCCCCAAGGCTGCGGAGCTGATGGGCAGCGTCAAAATGATTCCCATCAGTACTGACACCACGATCCCCATCAGGAAAGGTGCCTGCTCTGTTCCCCAGTTGATGATGGAGCCAAGCCAGGTCATAAACTGAGAGATGCCGGGGCCGACCAAGAGACCGATGGCACCGCCGGATACGATACAGGCAAAGGGTGTGACCAGAATATCCACCTTGGTCTTGCCGGATACCAGCCGCCCCACATAGACAGTGACGATGACTGCCAGAAATGCTCCCAAGGGTTCTCCCACGCCGGCCAGCACAATGGTGCCGTCTACCAGCATGGTACCTGCAATGATCTTGCTTGCGAAGGCACCGATCATACCGGAGGCAGCCGCAGAAACACAGGTCAGAGGGCTGGCCTTCAGTCTGGCTGCAACTCCCACACCGATGCCCGCGCCGGTGATCACTCCCGCAGCCTTTCCCATCAGAAAGAGCAGTTCTCCCACTGTCCCCGGAATCAGCTTTCCCACCTGCTGAATGATCGTTCCGATGATCAGTGTGGCAAAAAGACCGGTTGCCATTCCGCTCAGGCCGTCAATGAATATTTCCTTGCAAATCTTCTTCAGCTGTTTCATCCCCATATCTCCTACATTCGGATCATTCGTTCATCTTTGCCAGCTTTGCGGACTGGTCTGCTGCGATACAGGCATCGATGATCTCCTGGATATCGCCGTTCATCACCTTATCCAGCTTGTAGAGTGTGAGACCGATACGATGATCTGTCACACGTCCCTGAGGGAAATTGTAGGTGCGGATCTTCTCGGAGCGATCTCCGGTACCGATCTGACTTTTGCGCAGCTCCGCCTCCGCGTCATGACGCTGCTGCTGTTCGATATCGTACAGCTTTGCCTTCAGCAATGCGAACGCCTTGGCCTTATTCTGCAGCTGAGACTTCTCCGTCTGGCTGTATACTACGATTCCCGTGGGATAGTGTGTCAGACGAACCGCAGAGTCGGTAGTGTTGACGCACTGACCGCCGTTGCCTGACGCACGCATGACATCGATCCGGATATCCTTTTCCTCGATCTTGATATCGATATCCTCATCCACCTCGGGCATCACTGCCACAGAGATAGTAGAGGTATGGATCCGTCCGCCGCTCTCCGTCTCCGGCACACGCTGTACCCGGTGTACGCCGCTCTCATACTTCATCACGGAATAGGCACCCTGACCGGTGATCATAAACTGTACTTCCTTCATGCCGCCGATACCGATCTCATCCACGTTCAGTGTCTCAACCTTCCAGCGTCTGCCCTCGGCATAATGTACATACATACGATAGATCTCCGCTGCAAACAGAGCCGCCTCGTCACCGCCGGCACCTGCGCGGATCTCCACGATAACATTCTTCTCATCGTTGGGATCCTTGGGCAGCAGCAGGATCTTCATCTCCTGCTCCAGTTCCTCCACCCGCTTTTTGCTGTCGCTCAATGTCTCCTTGATCATCTCGCGCATCTCTTCGTCCTTCTCGTCCTCCAGCATCACCAGAGAATCCTCAATGTCCTGCTTGCAGGCCTTGTACTCCTTATAGGCTTCCACGATGGGAGTCAGATCACTCTGCTCCTTCATCAGACTGCGGAAGCGTTCCTGGTTGTTGGTCACAGTAGGTTCATTCAGTTCCCCCATGATCTCCTCAAAACGAATCAACAAATCTTCTAACTTGTCAAACATAGCCTTACCTTGCCTTTCTATCTCCCTGTCATCCTCTACAGGGCACCAAATCCAAGAGTCCCGAACACCACTCTGTCCAGTCCCCCGAAATCTTTCTTCACTGTCACCTCTAAAAAGCCTGCCTGCTCCATCATGCCTTTCACAGCCTCTGCCTGATCATAGCCGATCTCAAAGAAAAGCATTCCGCCCTTCTTCAGGTTCTTTTTGCAGTCGGAGAGGATCCTTCTGTAAAAGACCAGACCATCCTCCTCGCCGTCCAAAGCGATCCGGGGCTCATAGTCTTTTACCTCAGGCATCAGGGTATCCACCACAGCACTTCTGATATAAGGCGGATTGGATACCAGAATATCGTACTTCCCGTCCACCGCCTCAAACAAGTCACTCTGCAGAAACCGTGCCGACACTCCGGTCCGACCGGACAGAAGTCTCTCCGCGTTCTCTTCTGCCACCTCCAGTGCCGGGGAAGATATGTCCACGCCCAGGCCCTCGCAGTCGTTGGAATAATGCAGAATACTGATCAGTATGCAGCCGGAACCGGTACACATATCCAGGATCTGCATGCCGTCGTGGGTATGCTTCAGAACCTCTTCCACAAGCACTTCCGTATCCTGCCTGGGGATCAGAACATTGCTGTTCACCCAAAAGGGCAGTCCCATAAACTCCTGCTGTCCGGTGATCTGCTGCAGGGGAATCCGTCGGCTTCTCCGCTCGACAGCATCCAGGTACTGCTTCTCCTCCTCCGGGCTCACAGTCCTGTCACCGTGGACCAGCAGGGTATTTCTGTCTGTACCGCAGATATGCTCCAAAAGCAGTCTGGCATCCAGCGCGGCTTCCTCTATCCCGGCATCCGCTAAGGCTCCTTTTCCCTTTTCAAAACATTCCCGATAGTTCATAAATCCGATTCGTCTGCCTTCCCGTCGGAAGACGCCTCCATTTCTTCTTTCCTCACAGGCTGATCCTCACAGACGATTCCGAAGGCTTCCTGCAGGAAATGATGCCAGTCAAACACTGCCTCCACTGCAGCGATGGCCACTTCGATCATCTTCTCATCCGGCTCTTTGGTGGTCATGCGCTGGATCAGCATACCGGGAGCAGAAATGATCTTCACAAGCACGTTCTCGCTTCGGCCTGCCAGTCGGATGATTTCGTAAGAAATTCCCGCCACAACAGGAAGCAGCAGCAAACGCAGTCCAACCTTCATCAGTACATTGTCCACCCGGATGAAAAAGAACAGCACGATACTGACCAGCATAACGAAAAAGATAAAGCTGGTACCGCATCGCTTATGCAGTCTGGAGCTTTCCTTCACATTCTCCACCGTCAGGGGCTTTCCATGTTCCAGACAATTGATACATTTATGTTCTGCCCCGTGATATTGGTACAGCCTTCGGATATCCTCCAGAAGACTGATCAGAGAGACATATCCCAGGAAAATACCGATGCGAATCACACCCTCCAGCAGAACAATGACTGTGGAATTGGTGATCAGTTTTTTGAAAAGAGAGGAAAGAAAATAGGGCAGCACGATGAAGATCCCGATCGCCAACGCAAAGGAAACAACCATAACCAGAGTGTTCACAAGTTTTTCCTTGCTCTCACTCATCTGCGTCTCCTCCTCATCCTCATAAAAGGAAGCGGAGAAATTCAGGCACTTCATGCCCAGCCGCAGAGAATCCACGAAGTTGAACACACCTCTGACAAAAGGGATCCCGGAAAGCCTCTTCATCAGCTCCGAATTCTTGTACTCCTCCTTCAAAAGTTCGATCTCTCCGTCCGGTTTCCTCACAGCAACAGCGTACTTCTCGCTGTTCTTCATCATGATTCCTTCCAGAACGGCCTGACCGCCGATACCGGAGTATACCTTTTCTCTCCTGCAATTACATTTATCAGTCAATTTACGTCCCACTCCTTCATATCGCCGCATCCATCCGGCGATACACTGAAAAAAGGTTGAGATCATTCCACCTCAACCTTTCATAACTTTAGCTGCCAAACTCTCGCAAAAAAACACGCGAAACTTATTTAACGCCGTACTTTCTATTAAACTTCTCAATACGTCCGTCAGCTCTGGCTACCTTCTGCTGACCAGTGTAGAATGAATGACACTTAGAGCAAACTTCTACATGGATCTCAGGCTTGGTGGAGCCTGTTACAAAAGTGTTGCCGCAGTTGCAGGTTACAGTTGCCTGGTAGTAATTAGGATGGATTCCCTCTTTCATCTCTTTCACCTCTCTATAATAAGTAGTTTTATTTTGTTCTCATCCGCACTGCTTATGGAACCACAAACAGCGCTATTATCATATCACAGGACTTCACGGTATGCAACAATTATTTTCATATTTTTCAAAAAATATATACCGCTGCGTTGAGGTCCAAGCGAAAGCGTGTCTGCAAGCAGACATACAGATCTTGTCGGGAACACAATTTGGAGTAAGAATATTATATAAAGCGATTTTTCTTTACCATCTGCACGAACTCTGTATTGTCCTTCGTCTTGGCGAAAAGGTCCAGGATCCGGTCCGTTGCCTCTTCGGATTTCAGACCGTTCAGGGAGCGTCTCATCACATTGATCGCCTCCAGTTCATCCGGGGAAAGCAGCAGGTCTTCTCTTCGGGTTCCGGACTTGGCCAGATCGATGGCGGGGAAGATCCGTTTCTCGGAAAGCTTCCGATCCAACACCATCTCCATATTGCCGGTACCTTTGAATTCCTCGTAGACTACGTCATCCATTTTGCTTCCGGTGTCCACCAGTGCAGTTGCAAGAATCGTCAGGCTTCCGCCCTCACGCATATTTCTCGCCGCACCGAAAAACTTCTTGGGCATATGAAGGGCTGCCGGGTCAAGACCTCCGGAAAGGGTACGTCCGCTGGAGGGCACAACCATATTGTAGGCTCTGGTAAGTCTGGTGATGCTGTCCAACAAAATCACCACATCCTCCTTATGCTCCACCAGTCTCTTGGCACGCTCAATGACCATCTCGGACACTCTCTTATGATGCTCCGGCAATTCATCAAAGGTAGAATAGATGACCTCCACATTCTCACCGATGATGGCCTCCTTAATGTCCGTTACCTCCTCCGGTCTCTCGTCGATCAGAAGAATCAGCATATGCATCTTGGGGTTGGAGTAAAGGATCGACTTCGCCACTTCCTTCAGCAAGGTAGTCTTACCGGCCTTAGGAGGAGAAACGATCATTCCTCTCTGCCCCTTACCCACAGGGCTGATCAGATCGGTCACACGCATGGCAATACTGCAGCCGGGGCACTCCAGCTTAATGCGCTCATCCGGGAAAATAGGAGTCATCTCATCAAAGGAACCGCGCTTTACAGCTTCTTCCGTAGAATAACCGTTGATCGTCTTGATATATAACAGCGCCGCAAATTTCTCCTGCTGAGTCTTTACCCGCTTGTTGCCGCGCAAGATATCCCCGGTCTTCAGTCCGAATTTGCGGACCTGGCTGGGAGCCACATACACATCATTATCACCCGGCATAAAGTTGGCACAGCGGATGAAACCATATCCCTCCACCTGTTCAAAAATACCACAGGCCTCTTCCCCGCTGTCCAGTTCCTTGGGGAAGGTCTTCTCATCATATATTTCATTGTTTCTCACAGGTCTGGGCACGGCAAGCCTGTCCGCCGGTCTCTCCTGTGTCTTCTCTGCTTCCGGTTTCGGTTCTGCAGGGGCACTCTCCCGGACAGGCTTTTCCTCTGCAGGCTTTGAAGGCTCAGACTTCTCCTGCTTTCTGAATTCCTCCTCTTCCGCCACCAGTGCATCCACCAATTCTTCCTTGTGCATGGAAAAAATCCCTTTGATGCCTCGCACCTTTGCCAATTCACGCAATTGCGCCATAGATAAAGTACTATACTTTTCGCGCATAATATCCTCCCTCTTCGGATCCTTTATGAAACTTTAAATTTTGTGTGGGTAATAATAAAAGAAATGCTTCGGATGTGAAAATGAACCACTTGCCAGTTTATTATAGCCTAAATACACCGAAAAAGCAACAGGAATCCATGATTCTTTTCGGCAAACTAACACTTGCAGTACCGAATAATGTGTTATATGATAAGGAAGAATGCTCGTAAAAACCAATCAGGAAAAGAGGTAACTTTATGACGACCAATGAAAAAGCACTTATGATGCATGAAAAGTGGAACGGCAAGCTGGAGACCGTATCCAAGACTCCGGTCAAGTCCAGAGAGGATCTTGCCATCGCATATACCCCCGGTGTCGCAGAGCCCTGTAAAGTGATCGCTCAGGACAAGGAGGCTGCCTATACTTACACCATGAAGGCCAACACGGTGGCAGTTGTCTCCGACGGCAGTGCGGTCTTAGGTCTGGGGAATATCGGTCCTCACGCAGCAATGCCCGTCATGGAGGGGAAGGCTGTCCTGTTCAAGGAATTCGGCGGGGTCAATGCAGTGCCCATCTGTCTGGACACCCAGGATACCGAGGAGATCATCAAGGCTGTCACCTGGCTGGCTCCGGGCTTTGGCGGCATTAATCTGGAGGACATTTCCGCCCCCAGATGTTTTGAGATCGAGGAGCGCCTGAAGGCTACGCTGGATATCCCCGTATTCCACGATGATCAGCACGGCACCGCTATCGTTGTGCTGGCAGGTATCATCAATGCTCTGAAGGTTGTAGGCAAGAAAAAAGAGGACTGTAAGATCGTGGTCAACGGCGCAGGCAGTGCCGGTGTTGCAATCACCAAGCTGCTGCTCACCTACGGTTTCCCCAATATTGTGATGTGCGACAAGGTCGGTATCGTGTCCAAGGATACGGAAGGATTGAACTGGATGCAGAAGAAGATGACCGAGGTAACCAATCTGCAGAATGAGACCGGTACTCTGGCGGATGCCATGAAGGGTGCAGACATCTTCGTGGGTGTTTCCGCTCCGGGCATCGTCAGTCCCGAGATGGTTGCTTCCATGAACAAGGATGCCATTCTCTTCGCCATGGCTAATCCCGTTCCCGAGATCATGCCCGATGCTGCCAAGGCTGCCGGTGCAAGAGTTGTGGGAACCGGCCGCAGCGACTTCCCCAATCAGGTCAACAACGTGGTGGCTTTCCCCGGCATCTTCAAAGGTGCGCTGGAGGGTCGTGCCAGACAGATTACAGAGGAAATGAAGCTGGCCGCTGCCATCGCCATCGCCGGTCTGGTTCCGGAGGAGGAATTGAATGAGGACAACATTATGCCCGAAGCCTTCAATCCCAAGGTTGCCGAGCTGGTGGCGGAAGCGGTGAAATCCCATATCAAATAGTACCTTCATTCGCAAAAAAGGTGTCGTTATGTCTCAGGTAAATTGGCACGGCAAACCATATTACTCACTGGATGCCTGGTGTAAGAATCATTTTTCTCATAAATGCTATAAAATAGCCCTGAATGCTCACATGACCTGCCCCAACCGGGACGGGTCATTGGACACTCGGGGCTGTATCTTCTGCAGTGCGGGCGGAAGCGGAGACTTTGCAACCGCTGTCTCCTGCGGCGACATTGCCTCCCAGCTGGATGAGGGGATCCAAAGGATCTCCCGCAAAATGCCTGCCCCGGATGGGCCCTGTTTTATCGCCTACTTTCAGGCCTACACCAACACCTACGCACCTGCTGCCTATCTGGAACAGATCTTTACGGAGGCTCTCTCCTGCGAGAAGGTATGCGGCATTTCCATCGCTACCAGACCGGACTGTCTGCCGCCTGATGTGTTGGCACTGCTGGCCCGGTGCAGGGATGCTTTTCCGGACAAATTCCTCTGGGTAGAGCTGGGACTGCAGACCATTCATCCTGCCACAGCGGACTATATCAGACGCGGATTTGATCTGGCATGCTTTGAAACTGCCGTGCGGAATCTGAAGGCGCTGTCCATTCCGGTGATCGTCCACACCATCCTGGGGCTTCCCGGCGAATCAGCCGATGCCATGTACGAGACCATCTCCTATGTCAATGAGCTCTCACCCTTCGGCATCAAGCTCCAGCTGCTGCATGTACTGACCGGCACGGACCTGGCAAGGGACTATCTGAACGGATCTTTCCAAGTGCTTGACCTGGACACCTATCTGGATATCCTGACGAAATGTCTGGGAATGCTCTCTCCCGAGATCGTCGTGCACCGCGTTACCGGAGACGGTCCAAAGCATCTGCTCCTTGCTCCTGCCTGGAGCTTAAACAAACGAAACGTATTGAACTCGCTCCACGCAAGACTGCGAGAGCAGGCTATCACACAGGGCTGTCTCTATCAGCGGGGCAGTTTTCTTTAGGAGGAATCTATGCTGCAGGATCCATTGACCTTATATAAACTGATCATTCTATACATGATCAATCTTGCTTCCTTCCCCATCACCACCGCTCAGATCAGCGATTTCATCTTGGGAAAGGATTACACCAATTTCATCACACTGCAATCCGTGATCAGCGAACTGGCGGAGGCAAATCTGATCACTACAGAGACCATCCGCAACAGAACCCATCTGTCCATCACCGAGGAAGGACTGGAGACGCTTCACTTCTTTGAGAACAGGATCAGTGATGCCATCAAGCAGGACATCACAAATTTCTTTCGGGACAACGAATATGCCATGCGCAACGAGGTTTCCATTGTGGCAGACTATTACAAGACGACCTCCGGTGAGTATCATGCCCATCTGCTGGCAAAAGAAAGAGAGTGCAATCTCATCGATCTCACTCTCTCGGTTCCCACTATGGAATTGGCAAGTAATATCTGCGACAACTGGCAGAAAAAAAACGAAGAGATCTATCAGTACCTGATCGATCAGCTGTTTTGATCTGCATTCTCCTGAATCCGGGCTTCCTCCCGGATTCTTTTCATATGTTCTCTGATCTTGACTTCATATCCGTTGCCGGACGGCTGATAAAACTCTCTCCCGCTCAACTCGTAGGGCAGATACTGCTGCTCCACGTAATGATTGGGATAATTATGGGCGTATTTATATCCTGTACCGTGTCCCAATTTCGCTGCTCCTTTGTAATGTGCATCCTGCAGATGCGTGGGGATGGGAAGGTTTCCTGTCCGCTCCACCTCCTGCATGGCGGCGCCGATGGCTTCGCAGGACGCGTTGCTCTTCGGTGCACAGGCAACATAGGCTGCCGCCTGCGCCAAAATGATCTGTGCCTCCGGCATGCCGATCCGTTCCACCGCCAGGGAAGCATTGGTAGCCACCACCAACGCCATGGGATCCGCATTTCCCACATCTTCTGCCGCGCAGATCATAATTCTTCTGGCCACAAAGGCCACCTGTTCTCCCGCATATAACATCCGCGCCAGATAGTAGACTGCGGCATCCGGATCGGAACCCCGCATGGACTTGATAAACGCAGAGATCGTATCATAATGATTGTCTCCGTTCTTATCGTACCGTACCGCACGCTTCTGGATACATTCCTGGGCTACCTCCAGCGTAATATGGATCTTGCCGTCCTGCGCCCTCTGAGTGGTCATAATGCCAAGCTCCAGTGCATTCAGCGCATGTCTGGCATCTCCGCCGGACAGGTCTGCCAGAAAATCCAAAGCATCCTCATCGATCGTTGCTCCGTAGGATCCCATTCCGCGCTCCGTGTCCGTCACGGCAATCTTTAACAATTCTTTGATATCCTCCTGACAGATCGGCTTCAGCTCAAAAATGATGGACCGTGAGATCAAAGCACCGTTCACCTCAAAATAGGGATTCTCCGTAGTCGCTCCGATCAGAATGATCGTGCCATCCTCCACAAAGGGCAGCAGATAGTCCTGCTGACTCTTGTTGAAACGGTGGATCTCATCGATGAAGAGGATGGTCTTCCTGCCGTACATTCCCTGCAGATCCTTGGCTTTTTCTATGACCTCCTCCATATCCTTCTTCCCCGCCACAGTGGCATTGATCTGGGTAAACTCGGCGCTGGTGGTGTTGGCGATCACCTTGGCCAGCGTAGTCTTTCCCGTGCCGGGCGGTCCATAGAAGATCACGGAACTGATCTTGTCCGCCTTGATGGCACGATACAGCAGCTTATCCTTTCCGATAATATGCTGCTGCCCCACCACCTCGTCCAGAGTCCTGGGACGCATTCTGGCAGCCAGCGGAGCTTCCTTCTCCATATTTGCGGAACGCATATATTCAAACAAATCCATAAGTATCTTACTCCTTCTTCAGCGACACGGTGTTCTCGGTCACCTTCACAGTCTTCATACTGCGCAAAAAGCTGGAGATCCTGCTGTACCCAAACTGCTTCAGATCCAGATGCTTATATTTCTTGTGCAGTTCGTCATTTAAGGTGGAAAGATTGTCAATGGTACCTCCACTCTTACGGATCAGCCGCTCGATCTCCTTCTCCAGCTCCTCCTTGGACAGGGTATTCTTACGGCTGACCAGCTGCTGATTGCTCTCCTTCAGAACACACAGTTCTCTGCACTCCTCGCCAACCATGGTGCTCAGCTTCGTATACCCATAATTTCTCACATCAAAGTCTGAGAAGCGGTCATTCAGACGATTTCCGATCTGCGCCAGATCTACCTGTCCGCCGTTCTCACTCAGCAATGCATAGATAAACTCCTTGATCTCCCGCAGCGTGGTAACATTGGTCTCCTCTGCCACATCCGCATCTGATACACCGGAAGCCTTGTTCTGCTCCGCTACCAGATTCAAATGAATAAATCGATTGCAGGCTCTGGTCAATGCCTGAGGGGTTTTCGACTCTCCCATACCAAGCACAAACATATTCTCTTCCCGAAGTCTCACCGCCAGGCGGGTAAAATCACTGTCACTGGTGACCAGACAAAAGCCCTGAACCTTTCCGCGGTACAGAATGTCCATAGCATCGATCACCATGGCCATATCCGTGGCATTCTTCCCGCTGGTATAAGAAAACTGCTGCACCGGCAGGATCGAGTAATCCAGGAGCAGGGACTCATTCCAGCCGTTGCCCTTGGACCAGTTTCCGTAGATTCTCCGATAGGTTGAAAGACCATACTTATCCAGCTCTTCAAAAATAGTGGCCGCATATTTGGAACTGACATTGTCCGAATCGATGAGTACCGCAAACTGCATCCTGTCCTCTGTCAGCCTCTCTGTGATTTCCTTCATGTGATTACCATGCCTTTCCGCAATAAATGATACAGCGCTTTTGCCAACGTTCGTGAATCGTCGGGGACCGCTTGCCTTTCATCTGGTTTCTGAAAAGCCGCCGATTCCGATGGGCTCAGCCCGAATGGTCGCTAAGGATGAGTATAACACAGTTTCTCTTCTTTTTCCACTAATCCAGGAGGATTTCTTCCACCGTCACAAAATAAAATCCCTCCTTGGATAAGGCATCGATCACCTCAAACGCCGCTTCTACTGAGGTGTCAAAAGAGTCATGGAGCAAAATGATATCCCCGTCCTGAACCTTTTGCAGGATCCTCTTTGCAACCTTCCCCGCATCCTGACAGCACCAATCCTTCGGGTCCACTGTCCAGAGAACCGGCAGCATAGACAGTTCCTTCTCCAGAGACTTATCCCAACAGCCATAGGGTGGCCGCACGTACTCAACAGTGGTTCCGGTAAGCTTTTGAATGACTTCATTGGTCTTAACCAGTTCCTGCTTGAACTGTTCTCTGTTGCCAGCTGTCAGCTGCAGATGCGAATAGGTGTGGTTGCCGATCAGATGGCCCTCCTCCTGCATTCTCTGTATGATCTTTGGATTCTGCTCCGCACGCTCCCCGGTGACAAAAAAGGTAGCCTTCACACCGCGTTCCGAAAGTCCCTGCAGCAGGTCCGGAGTACAGACAGGATGCGGTCCGTCGTCAAAGGTGATGGCTACCTTTTTCCCTTCCGCTGCCTCCGCATCAGCCCAGGTCTGTACTGTCTGCTGCCGCAGGCGGCAACACAACAAAAGCAGCCCTCCCAGTATCAGTTCCGCCGCCAGGATAGCTGCTCTCACCTTTCTCATATTGCTTCACCTGCACCCTTTGCAAATCTCCCTGCAATATATGACCGATTTCCTTCCGTTATGAATGTACCTATCGATAGGGTTCCAATGCCAGATGCCCCAGATAACGCTCCTCAAAGGAAGGTTCCGCCGCAAGGTTGATGCAGTGACAGGTTCCGGACAAGGCTTCCCATTTCTTCCGCAGTGCCTCCTCTCCCCTGTTCAGAAGATCGTATGCCGTCATTCCGGCCCCCATCAGAGAAGTGTTGCCTCCAGCTATGGTCCGCTCCTCCAACGAGGCAGGCAAGAGTCCGATGGCAGCTGCATCCGCAGGCTTTAGATAGTACCCAAAGCCTCCTGCAAGAATGATCCGATGGATCTGAGTCATTTTCACTCCCATCCGGTCCGTCAGCGTATCGATGCCTGCCGCGATTGCCCCCTTGGCAAGCTGCAGGGCTCTCACAGCCTCCTGCCGCACCAGCACATTGCCTACCCGGACGCCGCTTTGAAAATATTTTTCCGCCAAAAGACCGGTCTCGTCCACGAACCGGTTTCTCCTCAGTTCCGCCAGAGCGGAGACCATGTCCGCGCCCCAGACCGCCACATTGGCGCCCCCCTCGAAGGCTGGTCCCGCTGCAGTGGCACAGGCAAGCATCCCTTCCCTGTTGCCCAGCACCATCTCCCCGTTAGTTCCCAGATCGACAAAAAGGGTCATCTGCGCTTCCCGGTCGATTCCTGCGGCCACGATTCCTGCCACGATATCTCCTCCCACAAAAGCAGACAGTCTGGGCAGAATATACGCATCCACCCCCAGAAGCGTGGTCCGCACCGCCTCCCTGTGACGCACCCAAAAAGGAGCCCGCCCCAGTTCTGAGGGATCCCACCCCATCAGCAGATAGGTCTCTGTGGTTTTGGCCGCAACGACCAGCAGCAGGGGATTGTTTTCACATTTCTTTTGAAAACTGGCAAGCCCTTCCGAGAGCACCCCCAATACCTGCTGCCGCATATGCTCTGCATTGGAACTGTTTTCTGCCTTTTGGATCCGGGAGATCACATCCGCGCCGTACTGTCTCTGCGGATTTACCGCGAGAAACCGATCCACCTCCCTGCCGGCAGTATCCCGAAGCACCATGGCAATGGTTGTGGTGCCGATATCTGCCGCTGCCACATAGGTCTGATTATGTTCTCCGCCGTCTGTCACAACAGCCTCCATACAGCCGTCTGCCAGAACCTCAAATTCTCTATTCTGTTGTGTACCCCAGGATATACCCGGACAGAGTCCGCAGCCTGTACAGACCTGACACCTCATTCCTTTTTTCATCCTATTCGATCCTTTCTGAAGGGATATGCTTACCGCACAGTCTCTCCATCCTTATAGAAAATGATATCCGCCTTGCCCTCCTGGTTGGTTCCCTTGTACACATCAGTGTCCAAACCTCCGATTCGAAAACCGTTCCTGATATAGAACAGACAGGCGGAGAGATTGTTGTCCTGACCGATGGTATAGATGCCCCGATACCCTTTCTGCAATGCCAGCTCCATTGCAGTCTGCAGCAGCAGGCCCGCTGCGCCCTGTCTTCGATACTCACGATTTACCTTCAGGTCATAGAGGTAGTAATATTTGAAGAAGCCCTCCTGCATCAGAGCCAAACCGATACACTTCTCTCCGTCATAAGCTCCGATAAAGGTGGTATTTTCGCTCATAGCCCGGAAATCATAGGGTTCATCCGGGAAACACATGGTGGTGATCTCCTCGGGTCTCTTTTCCTCAATGGTATATCCCCACTGCTCTTCCCGATAAAAGGGTATCATTCGCCCCCACAGTTCAAAGGGTTCATTGGGCAGCAGAATATCCCTGCTGTGTTCCTCATCGATGATTCTTGTCTCGATCATTTTCGTTCCTCCTTTGGTCTGATGCTGCTTCCTGTGCAAACCTCTTTATCAGCATACCGCAGATCACAAAAAAAGTCGATGGTTTTCGCTTTCTTCCTACAACAGATACCAGAAATAGGCTGCATAACAGATCAGCATTACCACTCCCAGCCCTCTGGTCAGTTTCCTTCCCTTCAGCACTCCCAGGAGCAGAAGAACTCCGGTCCCCACAGCGATCCACGTGTCAATGAGGAAATTGGCTGCAAAGGGAATGGGAAGGATCAATCCGGTAATTCCTAAGATAAACAGGATATTAAAGATATTGCTGCCAACGATATTCCCGATGGCGATATCGGCATTGCCCTTTCTCGCTGCGATCAGCGAAGTCACCAGCTCCGGCAGAGAAGTTCCGAAGGCTACAATGGTCAGTCCGATAAACCTTTCGCTGACTCCAAGCATTTTCGCGATTCCTGTGGCACCGTCTACTGTCAGGCTGCTTCCCAACACCACAAGCCCAATGCCCGCGATCATATATATCGACAATATCCAAAGAGGCTTTCCGCCGGAGGTCTGACCCGGAGCCTCCTTTTGCTTTCTTGCCATTCGAAACAGATACCAAAGATAGCCCCCGAAAAATGCCAACAGAACAACTGCCTCCCACAGAACGATTTGCTGTCCCGTACTTCCCAGAAAGACAAGCAGCACGGTGATCAGGATCATATAGGGGATCTCATAGTTTCTTGTGGACGCCGCCACACGTAAGGGTGTAAACAGAGAAGTCAAACCTAAAATAATCAGGATATTCAGAATATTGCTGCCGACAATATTTCCCACTGCGATTTCTGCACTTCCCTTCAGGGCGGATGAAATGCTGACCGCCGCCTCCGGGGCGCTGGTTCCCATCGCCACGATCGTCAGACCGATAACCAGCTGGGGAATCCCCAGCCTGCGGGCAAGCCCTGCCGCCCCATCCACAAACCAGTCTGCGCCTTTGATCAGCATCACAAAGCCCAGAAACAACCATACCACCTGCATCAATCCATCCATACTTCCATCCTTTCCGCAACAAAAAAGGCAAGCCCTTTGCTGCACTAAAATAATTGCAACAAAAGTCTCGCCGCTTAGTCACATACCGGATGAAAAACTCATCGTCCTGACGATATGTAAACACTTATCGTGTCGCTACTCCCTTTTATCTGTACTCTATTTTACGCCGGAACGCCTGTCCCTGTCAACAGGAGATATTGTAATGTTATGTCAGTATTCATCGACAATTTGTATTTATACCAGATCCAGACAGGGCTCGTACAAGAAACCTGTGTGCCCCAGCCGGACATTCCGCTCGATCATTGCTCTCACCGTATCCACGGCATACCGCACACTGTGCTCCAGCTTCTCTCCCGCTAATAGTTTTCCCGCAAACAATGCGGCAAAGGCATCGCCTGTCCCGGAGTAATTCACCGGCAGCGCCTCATAGGGGCAGGTAAACTGTTGACCGGTCTCTCCATCGAAGCCATAGACACGATAATGCCCTTCCCCATAGACACTCTTTAGAATCACAGCTCGTGCTCCCAGATCCGTCAGATCCTGCAGCACGCTATGAATCTCCCGCTCACAGGGGTCCGGGCAATATGGTCTCCCGGTGAGATAGCAGGCCTCTGTATAGTTGGGCAGTACATACCGGGACTCCCGCACAATGCGCTTCATACATTCCACCCGGGATTGGGTGATACCGCGGTAAAGCCTGCCGTGGTCTCCCAGAATAGGGTCACAGAAGATCACCGCCCCCTGCTCCCTTTGCTTCTTACAAAAGTCAGCGATCCACTCTGCCTGCCGCTCATGAAGAATAAAGCCCGTCATCACACCGTCAAAGCCGGTTCCGAGCTCTTTCCACTTCTCTGCCGCCTGCTCCAGATACTCTGTGGTATCCAGGATCGCCGCCTCTCCGAAATTCAAGGTGTTGGAGAGAAGGGCCGTAGGCAGACACACCGGTTCCGCCCCCATCTGCGTCAGGATCGGAAGCATCATATTCAGTGCCGCCCTGCCGATGCCCGGCAGATCGTTCATCAGAAGAATTCTGTTCTGCATTCTAAACCTCCGTACAATGCCTTCTCTTTGAAAAGACCGACTGTTTCTTCCGGCATCCTAGTATAGGCACCGGCATTTCTGTTCCTTTCGGTCCTTGGCCTGCTGCCACTCCTGCCTCTCTTCTTCCGTCTCCAGGAAAAGCTCCGGCACCTTACAGGGCTTCCCGGCGGCATCCAGACCGACGCAGGTGAGAAACGCCCGATTCACCAGTTCCCGTTCTCCGTTCAGATGCTCCACATAGGTCTCCACCTTGATCTCCATAGAGGATCTCCCCACATACACCAGTTTTCCCCGGATCACCACCACATCCTTCATAAATGCGCCCCGGAGGAACTTCAGATTGTCCACGGAGGCGGTGGTGACATTCATCTGGCTGTGCCTTTTCGCAACCAATGCCGCCACCTCATCGATCCAACTCATCAGCGCTCCGCCGTAGAGACGCCCTGCACTGTTTAGATCGGTGGGTCTGATAATATGAACCGTCTCCACCAGAGATTCCTGTACTGTTTTCTTTCTGCTTTCTTCCAAATCAAATTACTCCTCTTTCAAAATCACTCTTTCTATCTTTCAGCCATACTTTTCGTGCTCCCGGAACACATTTATCAATGCAAGCCTTCCATATGGATGCATACGGCGAACGCCGCGACAACGAACAAGCGCAAGCTTGTGAGTGTCGGCATG
>JAHBAA010000090.1 GCA_018385425.1 Acetatifactor sp. | reverse complement strand
GTCTATCGCTGACGGAGGGGAGAGAGGAAGGACAGATGAAAGAGTATCAGAAATGTTCTATGGAACTGTTGGAGTTTATTCGGAAGAGTCCCACCTGCTTTCATGCAGTGGAAAACGTGGGCAGAATGCTTTCCGAAGCCGGCTTTGTACAGCTGCAGGAGTCCGAGGATTGGAATCTGCAGCCCGGCGGGAAGTATTATGCGGTGCGCAACGATTCCTCGGTGATCGCTTTTGTGATCCCCGGAGAGGCAGAGAGGGTGAAGGGCTTCCACATCGTGGCATCCCACAGTGATTCCCCCTGTTTTAAGGTGAAGGAAGCACCGGAGTGTGTCACCGAGCAGACGTATGTGAAGCTGAATACGGAGAAATACGGCGGAATGATCCTCTCCACCTGGCTGGACCGGGCCCTGTCTGTGGCGGGACGGATCGCGGTGAGAGGTGAGAACGGTATCCGGACCGGGCTGGTGAACATCGACCGGGATCTGTGCGTGATCCCCAATGTGGCCATCCACATGAATCGGGACATGAACAGTGGTGTGGCTTACAACGCACAGACCGATATGCTGCCCTTATACGGTACCTGCCGGGAAGGGAAAAAGGCATCCCTGCTGCAGCAGATCGCAGAGGAGGCAGGGGTGAAGACGGAGGATATTCTGGGGCATGACCTGTTTCTCTACGCCAGAGAAAAAGGCGGGCTCATCGGGGCAGAGGGGGAGTTTGTGCTGTCTCCCCGACTGGACGATCTGCAGTGTGCTTTTGCCTCTGTCAAGGCTTTCCTGCAGGCAGAGCCGGCTGATTACATCAATGTATGCGCCGTCTTTGACAACGAGGAGGTGGGCAGCTGTACAAGGCAGGGGGCGGATTCCACCTTTCTGGAGGATACCCTGCGCAGAGCTGCAGCGTGTGTGACCACAGGCGACACCGGGTATCTCAAGCTGGTGGCGGGGAGTTTTCTGATCTCCGCGGACAATGCCCATGCGGTCCATCCCAATCACCCGGAGAAGGCAGACCCCACCAACAGACCTGTGCTAAACGGCGGTATCGTGATCAAATTCCACGGTAGTCAGAGGTATGCCACCGACGGTGTGTCTGCCGCGATGTTAAAGAACTGGTGCATGGATGCCAGGGTTCCCTTTCAGACTTATGCCAACCGATCCGATATTCCGGGAGGATCCACCCTGGGGAATCTCTCCATGCGTCATGTGTCACTGGCCGGTGCGGATATCGGTCTGCCTCAGCTGGCAATGCATTCTGCCGTGGAGACGGCGGGCGTGAAGGACACCGCATATGCCATTGCAATGCTGGAAAAGTTCTACGGGGAGTAAAGCATCTTTTTCATTGGGCCGGCATAGGGTAGAGGAAGAGTACTGCCTGTGAGGACCCGTAATATGAATCAAAAGCTGGAGAATCAGCTGCAGCTGGCACTGCAGACCAATGAGGATACCCGGGAGAGGACAGAGGATCTGAACGTAGGCTTTGACAATGCCGCAAAGACCTGGGAGCTGATCGTGAAATACAACGGCAGTCTGGCCGGTCTGGAAGAACTGGGGATCGTGACGGAGGAACTGATCGCAGGCTATGCGATCCTGACAGTGCCGGAGAATCTGGTGGAGCAGATGGCAGAGCTTCCCCAAATAGAATATGTAGAGAAACCGAAGAACTTCTATTTCGAAGCCATTTCCCCCGCCCGGAGCTCCTGCATCCCGCAGGTCTTTGGGCGGGAGGTGTCTTTGACGGGACGGGGGGTGCTGATCGCAGTGCTTGACAGTGGAATCGATTACAGACTGCCGGCATTTCGAACGGAGAACGGCACAAGGATCGCAGCCCTCTGGGACCAGACGGGAACCGGGGAAGAAGGTGGCCGGGGCAGAGTTTATTCCCGGGAACAGATCAATGCGGCATTGGCGGAGGGGGACGGTCAGGCCCTGACGCTGGTGCCGGTGACGGACACAAGCGGACACGGGACGGCGGTGGCCGGAATTGCAGCGGAGGTGGCTCCTGAGGCGGAGCTTCTGATCGTGAAGCTGGGACGCACGGATCCCCGTTCTTTTCCGCGGACGACCCAGATCATGCGCGGAGTGTCCTGGGCTCTGCGCACTGCGCTTGAGCGGGATCAGCCTTTGGTGATCAACCTGAGCTTCGGCAACAGCTATGGCGCACATGACGGCACTTCCCTGCTGGAACGATTCCTGGACAATGCATCGGAGATCGGCCGGACGGTGATCTGCGTGGGCAGCGGCAATGATGGGGCGAATGCGGGACATCTGGCCGGAGCCCTGACAGAGGACAGCCCGGGGGGATTGCCTGTGAGTCTCGCGGAGCTTGCCGTCGGTAGCTTTCAGAGATCACTGAGTGTTCAGATTTGGATCAATTACAGCGATCTCTATCGGATCAGACTGCGTTCTCCCGGAGGGGAAGAGGTGCTGCTTCCTTCCACAAGTCAGCACGGCAAGTTCACCTTTTCTGCGGAGCGGACTCAGGTGCTGCTCTATGTGGGGGAGCCGCTGCCCTATGCCGCCGCACAGGAGATCTATCTGGAGTTTTTGCCATCGGAGAGACCCTTTCTGGACAGCGGCGTCTGGACCTTTCAGATAGAGGGGATCCGGGTGGTGACGGGACGGTACTATTTCTATCTGCCGGACGGGGCGGGGAGAAATGGGGAGACCGGCTTCTATCGCCCCACACCGGAGATGACGCTGACGATTCCCTCCACTGCCGGGAAGGTGCTGACGGTGGGTGCGTATGACAGCACCTACGATTCCTATGCGGAGTTTTCCGGCAGAGGACTGAACCTGCGGGAGCGGACCATCGGTGTAGTGGCAGGGGGAATCACGAAACCGGATCTGGCGGCGCCGGGAGTGGATGTCCTTGCACCGAATCTTTTCGGCGGCTATACACCGGTGACGGGAACCTCCTTTGCAGCTCCCATTGTCAGCGGAAGCGCGGCACTTTTGATGGAATGGGGGATCGTACTGGGAAATGATCCGTTCCTCTACGGAGAGAAAGTGAAAGCATATCTTCGAAGAGGGGCGAAACCGCTTCGGGGAGAGAGCAGCTATCCCAATTCCCGTACCGGATGGGGAAAGCTGTGCGTGGCAGACAGTATTCCGCAGTGAAGCGCCCCGGGCAGCCGAAGCTATGCAGTCATTGCTCAAAACGGGTGAAAAATAAGCAGAAGGTTAGCAATACATAAGTGGCTGACTTTTGTCCTTTGGTATATAGTGAAAACAGAAAGAAACGAAAAGGAAAAAGGAAGGATCTTGTTATGAAGAAATGGAGAGAGTTTTTGGACAGTCTGCCGAACGAGGTGACCTGCACAAAGAAGGACATTGCAGGAACGGTACTCATCGGCACACTGCTGGGTGTGATCGTGGGGATGCTGATCTCCCCCAGAAAAAATCAGTGGTTCGGCTGCTATAACGGCAGTACCTTACCCGGGGAACAGACGGAGGAGGAAGCGGACGACTGCGAATAAGTAAGCAGGAGAAACGTCAAACTGCAGCAGCTGTTACGAGCAGATCGAGGAGGAGTTTATGAAGGAGAAACGTATTGTAATGGATCCGTCTGCGGACGTATCCTTTCACAATCAGGTGGATTTCTGTGTGGGCACCGGACGGATGGGTCTGGCGCTTACGAAAGAGTATATGGACCAGCTGAAGCTGGTCCAGGAGCATATCGGTTTCAAGCATATCAGAGGACACGGTCTGTTTACCGATGATATGGCGATCTATCAGCAGACGCCGGAGGGGGAAGCGGAGTACAATTTCACCTATCTTGACAGAGTGATGGACGGGTACCGGAGTGTGGGGCTGAAGCCTTTTTTGGAACTGGGCTTTATGCCCGAGAAGCTGGCCAGCGGTACCCAGACGGTATTTTACTGGAAGGGGAACACCACACCTCCTGCCTCCTATGAGGCCTGGTGTGCCATGGTACAAGCTCTGCTTCGACATCTGTGCGACAGATACGGCAGAGAGGAGGTGCTGACCTGGCCCATCGAGGTATGGAACGAGCCCAATCTTCCCGGCTTCTGGTTTCATGCGGATATGCAGGAGTATTTCAAACTGTTCCACAAGACCTTTGATGCCATCAAAGAGGTGGATCCTGCCTTTCGCGTGGGCGGACCGGCGGTCTGCGGCGGATCGGACGAGCTCTGGATCCGAAGCTTCATGCAGTACTGCCATGACAACAGGATTCCGGTGGACTTTGTGACCAGACATCACTATACTACGGAGCTGCCGGAGGATGTGGGACATTACGGTTATCCGGAGCTGATGCAGGCGGAGGACGGTTTTGCCAATCTGAAGACTACCAGAGAGATCATCGACAGCTTCCCGGAGTACAAGGGGTTGGAGATTCACATCACGGAGTTCAATACCTCCTACATACCCAATGCGCCGATCCATGACACCAACCAGAACGCGGCCTTTCTGGCGCAGCAGCTGTCCAGACTGGGAGAGGGAAACGAGTCCTATTCCTACTGGACCTTCGGCGATGTGTTTGAGGAGAGAGGAGTGCCCTTTACCCCCTTCCACGGCGGCTTCGGTCTGGTGGCAAACGGCTGTATTCCCAAGCCTACCTTCTGGACCTTTGTTTTCTTCAAGAAATTAAAGGAGCAGGAGAGCACCTGCATCTACAGGGACGATAATGCAGTCATCTGTAAGGTGAAGGATGGTTCCTACCGGGGGGTGCTCTGGAATATGACCAATACCCGCGCAGGGTACCGGCACGAGGTGACGCTGGAATTGCCCGGTACGGAGGAAGGCTGCCTGACCACCAAGACGGTGGATGAGAACACCTGCAATCCTCTGAAGATATGGCATGATCTGGGAGAACCGGCCAATCCGAGCAAGGAGGAAACGGAACTGATCAGGTCGGCGGCATATCCTTTTGTAAAGACCACTCGTGTGATCCCGAAGAACGGAAAGCTGCAGACGGTCCTCCCTGTTGAGGAGAACGGTGTGGTCTACTTCGAGTGGAAGCCGGGGAAGGTGAAATCCGACAGAGGTTACTCTTATGCCCGGACCATGCAGTATCCGGACATCAATCCCATCACCAGACTGGACTATCCCGATCCGGACGTGATCCGGGTGGAGGATACCTATTACATGGTGAGCACTACCATGCATTTTATGCCCGGCTGTGAGATCCTGCGATCCTACGATCTGCGGAATTGGGAGCACTGCACTTATGTATATGATGTGCTGGATTCCACCCCGGGACAGCGGCTGGAGGGAGAGGAGAATATCTACGGAAAGGGCATGTGGGCCGCATCCCTTCGCTGGCACAAGGGAACGTTTTACGTGTGCTTTGTGGCCAATGATACCCACAAGACCTATCTCTATACTGCAGACCAGATAGACGGTCCCTGGGAAAAGCACAATATCGAGGGCTTCTATCACGATTGCTCCCTGCTGTTCGACGATGACGATAAGGTGTATATCGCCTACGGCAACCGGGATATCTACATCACTGAATTGAACGAGGATCTGACCGCTCCCAAAGAGGGAGGCCTGCACAGACTGGCAGTCAGCGATTCCAGAGAGACGGGACTGGGCTATGAGGGTTCTCATTTCTATAAGATCGGCGGGAAATACTATCTGTTCTTCATTCATTCCCTGCCGGACAGATGGCGCAGAGTGGAGGCCTGTTTCATGGCGGATACCATTGACGGCGAATTCACCGGAGGGGATATCTTCAATGATGACAGAGGCTACTGCGGTCAGGGAATCGCTCAGGGCGGCATAGTGGACACTCCGGACGGAAGGTGGTTTGCAGTGTTGTTCCAGGACAGCGGCGCGGTGGGAAGACTTCCTATATTAGTGCCCATGCACTGGGAGGGGGACCGGCCGGTCTTCGGCGTGGACGGCTGTCTGCCGGAGAATTTCCCCATCGAGAGCACCAGACCCGGTTACCGATACAGTCCTCTGACGGACAGTGATGATTTCAAGGGAGAGTTGAAAAGCTGCTGGCAATTCAACCATGAGGCGGATCGGTCCCTGATCGCACACAATCGGGAGGCAGGTACCTGGACGGTGCGCACGGACAAGGTATGTTCCCATCTGACCCAGGCCAAAAATACCATCACCCAGCGGATGACCTACCCCGGAGCGGCAGGCGAGGTGACGGTGGACGGAACCGGACTGGCAGAGGGGGACTACGCAGGGATCTGTGCTCTTCAGGGAATGTATTCTTTCATCGGTCTGACCAGAAGAGAGGGAAAGCTGTTTCTGGTGGTGACGGGTCCCGACGGAGAGGACTTTGCCGAAGAGTGGAAGGAGAATACCATCCGGATCCGTCTGGAGGCGGATTTTACCGATATGAAGGACACGGTATCCTTCTATCTGAAGGAGGGGTGGTTCTGGAAAAAGCTTCCCGTGACAAGAAAGGTTGCTTTCCGGCTGGATCATTTCACCGGCTGTCGGTTGGGACTTACGGTTTATTCTACGAAACAGTCAGGCGGCTCCGGGACTTTTGGTGATTTTGCATACCACTCCAGATAAGATTTGGTGATTATTACCCTATTGACAGCCCGTCAAAGGCAAAAACAGGAAAAACTGATGATAAAATTGCGAAGAAAATAGCAATGATTGAGAAGACAGGATAGACAAAAGTTGTGTAATATGCTATTATTGAAATAAAGCATAATCTATGCATTGTGCCCTATTTTATTACTAGTCAATGGAGGAAAACATGAAGAACTCTAGTAAGAAAGTAATTGCAGCCGCTGTGATAGTATTGGTTGTCCTTGTGGCATTCCTGCTGTCACTACGGGGAGTGGAGGATTTTCACGACAAGTATGCCGGTGTGGATCTTACCACTGATGTGGCCGGTATGGAGAGAGAAGGTACTTACGCAGGGTATCTGAAGGCTCATTCCGGCGCAAAGAACGCTGCTTCAAGTGTGGAGGTTGACCTGCTCAGCGGTACATTTGAAGGAGATGTTCAGACCATGGACACCTACCAGGGAGAGAGCAATGTGCTGCTGACCGGCAGCGGTTCCCGCGCTGAGTGGACTGTTGATGTGCCTGAGACAGGTTTTTACAACCTGTATATGGAATATCTGATTCCCGAGTCCAGAGGCGTTGCTGCAGAGCGCGCTGTCTATGTGAACGGAGAGATCCCCTTCGAGGCGGCAAACAATATCTCCTTCACCAGAATCTGGAAGGACGGCGGCGATGTGAGAGTGGACAATCAGGGCAACGAGATCCGTCCCACTCAGGTCGAGGTATTTGACTGGCAGCACACCTACTTCAGAGATGACAGAGGCTACGAGGCTGATCCCTATCTCTTCTATTTAGAAAAGGGTGAGAACGTGATCGCTCTTGAGGCTGAGAATGAGCCTATGGCTCTGAAGAAGCTGGTAGTGAGCGCCGTTCAGGAGCTGGACAGCTATGCGACCTACAGAGCAAAGCAGCCAGCGGCAAGTACCTCTGAAGATACTAAGAGCAATTTCGTGCAGATCATTGAGGGTGAGCATTCTACACTGCGTTCCGAATCCTCCCTCTATGCAAAATATGACAGATCTTCACCTACTACCTTCCCTAACAGTGTGACCAAGACTGTACTGAATTACGTGGGCGGTGAGTCCTGGAGAAGTGCCGGTCAGTGGATCGAGTGGGAGATGGAGGTGCCTGAGGATGGCTTCTATCGTATCACCATCAAGGGCCGTCAGAACTATAATCGAGGAAGCGTTTCCAACAGAACCGTTTACATCGACGGTGAGGTTCCCTTCAAGGAGCTGCAGGAGGTGTCCTTCGAGTATGGCAATGACTGGATCTACAGAGAACTGGCTGACGAGGAAGGCAATCCCTTCGAGTTCTATCTGACCAAAGGCAAGCATACCATCCGTATGGAAGCAGCACTGGGCGGGCTGGGACAGATCCTTTCCGACCTGGAGGACTCTACATACAGACTGAATCAGATCTACAGAAAGATTCTGGTTTATACCGGTGCAAACCCTGACGCATACAGAGATTACAAGATCGACAAGAACTATCCCGAGATCATAGAGGCTATGGATCTGGAGTCCAAGCGTCTCTACAAGATCGTCGATGACATGGTGGCATACTCCGGACAGAAGGCTGACCAGATCGCTACCGCGCAGACAGTGGCACAGCAGCTGGAGAGATTCTGTGAGAAGCCCAACAAGATTACCGTTGAGTTTACCACCTTCAAGGATAATATCACTGCAATCGGTACCGCTACCCTGAACATGACAGAGACAAAGCTGGATGTGGACAGAGTATATGTCAGCGGCGTAGATGCAAAGGTGAAGAAGGTTAAGACCAATAT
>JAHBAA010000071.1 GCA_018385425.1 Acetatifactor sp. | reverse complement strand
CCCTCCACCTTGGCGCAGTCCCCGGCGAGAGACTTGGGGACGATACAGGTGTCGAAGCCAAGCTTCTTCGCCTCCGCCACACGCTGTCTGGCCTGGCTCACGGCGCGAACCTCGCCGCTCAATCCGATCTCTCCGAAGGCAAGCAAGTTACGTGGAATACTCCGGTTGCGGAAGCTGGAGATGATCGCCAGAGCGATGCCCAGATCCAGGGCCGGCTCTGTGATCTTCATACCGCCGGTGATATTCACATAGGCATCACAGGAGCCTAACTGCATGCCGGAACGTTTCTCCAGCACCGCCATCAGAAGATTCACACGGTTTAGATCCGTGCCGGTAGCCTGTCGTCTGGGAAAGCCGAAGTTGGTATTGCAGACCAAGGCCTGGATCTCCACGAGAATGGGGCGGGTGCCCTCCATGGTGCAGGCCACAACGGATCCGCTGGCGTCCTCCGGTCTGCCGCTTAGCATATATTCGGAAGGATTCTTCACCTCTACAAGTCCCTGCTCCTGCATCTCGAACACGCCGATCTCATTGGTAGAGCCGAAGCGATTCTTGACTCCGCGCAGGATCCGGTAGGAAGCATGTCTGTCCCCCTCGAAATACAGGACGGTATCTACCATATGTTCCAGTACCCTGGGACCGGCAACCGTTCCCTCCTTGGTCACATGACCGACGATAAAGATGGATACTCCCAACCCTTTTGCCAGCTGCATCAGAATCCCTGTGGATTCCCTCACCTGAGACACGCTGCCGGGGGCGGAGGAGACCTCCTCGTTGTACATCGTCTGGATGGAATCGATCACCACAGTCTCCGGCTTCTGCACCCGGATCACCTCTGCGATCTCACCCAGATTGGTCTCGCACAGCAGTTCCATTTTGTCAGAGAAAGTGCCGATACGATCCGCCCGCAGTTTGATCTGGGACAGCGATTCCTCCCCGGAAATATAGAGCACTCTGTGCCCGGCATCCGACAGATGCCTGCAGACCTGCAATAGCAGTGTAGATTTGCCGATGCCCGGATCTCCACCAACTAAAGTAAGGGAACCCTTGACGATTCCCCCACCCAACACCAGATCCAGTTCCTTCAGGCCGGTGCTCACTCTGTCTTCGACCCGAACGCAGACATCAGCAAGTACGGTAGGAGTGGGCAGACTGCCCCGACTTCCCCCTGTTCGGGAAGCCGCTCCCATATGTGTCTCCTTCCGCACCGGTTCCTCCACGAAGGAATTCCACTCCTTGCAGCCCGGGCACTGTCCCATCCATTTGGAGGATTCATAACCGCAGTTCTGGCAGAAAAAGACACTGTTTGACTTAACTTTTGCCATAAAAACCTCTCAATGATACGCTATCTCTTCTCGATCCGCACGGAAACATTCTCTGCAGCAGCAAGTTCAACGCCCAGCGAGATTTTCCCGCTAAGACCGGTCTTCATCACGCCGATGCTCTCACCGTCGATCAATACTTCGTACTCGGTGTCCTCCATCAGCCCAACGGTGATCTGTGCATCCTCAGCACCCTCTACGGTGAAGCTGACACCGTCCTCTCTCTCCTCAAAATCGGTCACGGTAGTTCCTGGAACAGATTCATAGGCAAACGCGCCATTCTTCTCCAGCTTGGTGATCTCCTTACAGGTCTTCACCTTCAGGATATCTCCCGCAAAGGGAAAATCCTCCAGCTTTGCCTTCTTCTCCAGCTCATGGTTCCCAAAGCTGATCTTTCCGCCTTCTGCCACTTTAATCAGTTCTGTAATTCCTGCCATCTCTTTTTTCTCCTTGTATTTTATTTGTTATTCAGTTTTCTGTTCCTTCGAAGTAAAGGTTACTTTTCCGTTCTTGAATCCAACCGTGACATCCGTGCCGGCCTTCACATCTCCCCGCAGGATCTCTTCTGCCAGTGCATCCTCCACAACAGACTGAATGGCACGGCGCAGGGGTCTGGCGCCCATCTTCAGGTCGGAATATTTCTCTACCAGATGCTCCTTTAGTGCCGGGGTCAGGGAAAGGCGGATGCCCATCTGTGTCTCGCATCTGCTGCACAGACCCGCGACAAGCAGATTCACGATTGCCTTCATATCCTCCTTGCCCAGCTGGTGGAATACGATGATCTCATCGATACGGTTGATAAACTCCGGCTTAAAGCTCCTTTTGACCTCTTCCATCACACCGCTTTTCATCAGCTCGTAATCCCGTTTGGCGTCCTTGCTTGCCGCAAAGCCTAAGTTCTTCGGATCAACGATACGCTGTGCGCCGGCATTGGAGGTCATGATCAGGATGGTGTTTTTGAAGCTGACCTTTCTGCCCTTGGAATCGGTGATGTGACCGTCGTCCAATACCTGCAGCAGAATATTGAACACGTCCGGATGGGCCTTTTCGATCTCATCAAACAGTACCACCGAGTAGGGGTTTCTGCGCACCTTCTCGGACAACTGTCCTCCCTCATCGAAGCCCACATAGCCGGGCGGAGAACCGATCATCTTGGAAACCGAATGCCCCTCCATATATTCGGACATATCCACGCGGATGATGGCATCCTCTGAGCCAAACATCGCCTCCGCCAGTGCCTTGGAGAGTTCTGTCTTACCCACACCGGTAGGTCCCAAAAACAGGAAGGAGCCGATGGGTCTCTTGGGATCCTTCAGACCCACTCTGCCCCGGCGCATGGCCTTGGACACTGCGGTGACTGCCTCCTCCTGGCCGATCACCCGCTTGTGCAGGATACTCTCCAGCTTGAGAAGCCTCTCGCTTTCCTTCTGTGCCAGCTTATTCACCGGTATCTTGGTCCAGGCGGCAACCACTCTTGCCACATGCTCTTCATCGATGACGACCTGTGTTTCGTCCCGGCTCTTGTCGAACCGCTTCTTGGCGGCATCATACTTTTTGACAAGCGCATCCTGATTCTGCTTCACCTGCGCCAGACTGTTAAAGTCACCGTTTCGAACCAGTTCCTCCATCTGCTCATCCATCCCGTCGATCTCCAACAGCATCTCTTTCAGCTTCACAGGAGTATCGGAAGCGGAGAGTCTGGCTTCGGAAGCAGCCTCATCGATCAGGTCGATCGCCTTATCCGGCAGATTGCGGTCATTGATATATCTGGAGGAAAGCTTCACCGCCGCCTCCACAGCGGCAGAGGTGATCACCACCCGATGGTATTCCTCGTATTTTCTCTTGACGCCCTCCAGAATTCGGATCGCCTCCTCCTCGGTGGGTTCCTCCACCGTCACCGGCTGGAATCTTCGCTCCAGCGCAGGGTCCTTCTCGATGTGTTTGCGGTATTCGGCGATGGTGGTGGCTCCGATCAGCTGAATCTCCCCTCTGGCCAGGGAGGGCTTTAAGATATTGGCGGCATCGATCGCCCCCTCTGCACCTCCCGCCCCGATCAGGGTATGGATCTCGTCCAGAAACAGGATCACATTGCCGTCGTCAACGACTTCCTTGATCACCCGCTTGATTCTCTCTTCAAACTCTCCGCGGTACTTACTGCCCGCCACCATACCTGCCAGGTCCAGGGTCAGCACCCGCTTATCCCGAACCGTAAAAGGTACGTCTCCTTCCACAATGCGCAGCGCCAGACCTTCTACCACCGCAGTCTTGCCCACGCCCGGTTCACCGATCAGGCAGGGGTTATTCTTGGTTCGTCGGCTGAGGATCTGGACCAGTCGTCTGATCTCGTCTGTTCTTCCCACCACAGGGTCCAACAGCCCTTCCCGGGCCAGTGCAGTCAGATCGCGGCTGTACTGCTCCAGCATACCGGGCTTTCCCTTGCTCCTGCCCTTAGGTGCCAGATCCGTCTTGTAAAGTTCTCCGTCCAGTCCCATTCCCCGGAGCGTCTGGGCATATACCTGCGGAAGGTTAACTCCAAGAGTCCCCAGAAGTCTCACCGCCACATTTTCCCCTTCTTTGATCAATGCCAAAAGCAGATGACCGGTCTGGGTCCTGTCTGCGCCGAAACGATCCGCCAGACGGTGCGCCTCATCTATCACCCTGCGGGCTCTGGGAGAAAAATAATACTTTTCACGCAATTCAACTTTGCCGCCGAAAGAAATGGAATCTCCGATCATTTCCATCAGCTTGGTGTATTCCACCCCGTTTGTCTGAAGTACTCTATAGGGCAATCCTGACGAATCCTTCGCTAACGCCGCCAGAAGATGCTCCGTTCCGATATATCCCTGATACAGGCTGGCTGCAATCCGCTGTGCATCCTTCACGCAGTTTTTAGCCTGTTCTGAAAACTGAGAATACATTCACTCAAATCCTCCGTTATTTATAGTCCTCATAGATCTCTTCGATGAGCTGATGAACCTCTTCCTTGGAAATGTTCATACAACTGCTCTTAGCAAGGATAACCTGTAATTCCTTCTTACATTCCTCCAGGGCACGCATTTTGTCCACATCGATGGCGATCACAGCGCCCCGTCTTCTGTCGACGCGGATATATCCCTCCTGTTTGAGCACCGTGTAGGCCTTGTTCACAGTATGCATATTGATGCCGATCGCATCTGCAAGCTGCCGCACACTGGGAAGAGCGTCTCCCTCCCGGAATCTGTCTGATGCAATTCCCATGATAATCTGATTGCGCAGCTGCAGATACAACGCTTCATCGCTATTAAAATCCATCTCGATCTCGATGAACATGATGCACCTCCTTGTTATATACATATTATAACACGGAGAGAAAAGTGTCAACCAAACCAAACAGTTGTTTATTGTTTTTTAACAATAGAAGAAGGACCTCTCCCAGGAATAAACCCTTAGGAAAGATCCTTCACGCAGGGAAGCTTCACTCCCAATGATCTCTATTCATCTTCGTTCAGGAAATCAAACTCAAAGTCATCGCCCTCAGAAGTAAAATTGCGAACCGGTCTTGCAGGTCTTGCACCCTCAGGTCTTGCCGTTCCTTCCGGTCTTGCACCCTCAGGTCTTGCCGTACCTTCCGGTCTTACCGGTCTTGCGCCCTCAGGTCTTGCCGCACCTTCCGGTCTTACCGGTCTTGCGCCCTCAGGTCTTACCGCACCTTCCGGTCTTACCGGTCTGGCGCCTTCAGGTCTTGCCGCACCTTCCGGTCTTACCGGTCTGGCACCCTCAGGTCTTGCCGCACCCTCCGGTCTCACCGGTCTGGCACCCTCAGGTCTTGCCGCACCCTCCGGTCTTACCGGTCTGGCTCCCTCAGGTCTCACAGGTCTGGCACCTTCCGGTCTTGCTCCCTCTCTGGGACGAACATCCGCAGGCTTGTTGGGAGCCGGTCTGTCACCGGAGGTCTGGATAACTTTCGGTGCTTCCCCTTTCTTTCTCTCCGTCACATGGGTCTTCTCTCCCACTCTGGCTCTGTCTGCACCCCGTCTTCTCAGGGTCTCATTTTCCACCTTCTGGATATAAGCGCTTTCCTTTGCATCCTTTAAAATGATATACAGGTAGACTACACCGCAGACTGCCGCAATCAGCAGAACGACCAGAATACCAATGACGATCTTACCTGCCTTCCAGGTTCCCTGGAGCTTCTTGTATGCTTCCTCATTGTTCTTCACAAGGTCGAACAGCTCCTGTATGCCATGCTTCTCCTGCTTCACATAATCCAGCAGGTACCACACGCCGTCCTCGCCCTTCTCGGTATCGTAATCCTTCTGCACCACAGGCTCCTGCGTATTCTCATCCGGAGCAGAAGGAGTGTCATTGTCGGTATTCTCAGTAGGATCCGTTGTCTCTCCGCCTGTTCCCAGAGGTGTCAGTTCTCCGGACAGGGTAGCATAATCAGAGCGGACGAAGCCGGTCACTTCCTTCCCGTTGGCACTGTAGGTGATCTGATACCATACCTTACCGTCGGTACCGTTTGCCGTGCCAAGGACAGTAACTGCCAGTCCATTGGAAGCGGTGGTAATGATGGCACTTCCGGTGGAAGCCTTGCCTCTGATCCTCACGGTCTCTCCGCCGGAAATCGTTGCGCTGATAGGATTCACCTTGGTCACTCCCTCATCGGAAGCGGTTCCGCCGGTGCTGCCTGTGCTGACATCGGGAATTGCACCGGCGTCAGATACGGAGACAAGATCGGAACGAATATAGCCCTTTTTATTGGCATCTGCATATACCTGATACCAGGTGTAACCGTCGCTTCCCTGTGTCTTACCGATAATCGTCACAGAGGTGTCCTTTGCCACGGAGCCCAATGTAGTTCCGGAGGTGCTGGGGTCTTTTCTGATTTTCGCACTGGATGCAGTTATCTTTCCGGTTGTTTCTGCATAGCTGACAATGGAAAACTGATTGATAAACAGCCCTGCAACCAAAGCAACCAGAATCCCCATGATCCCCAACCAGACCTTATAGGAGGTCTGCAAGTTTTTTGCTTTTCTCATCTGTCTCATCCTCTCTTATGCTTCATCAATTGCTTTACCGATATCTGTGCGCATATACTTATTCGCAAAGTTCACCCATTTAGTCGCCTCGTAAGCCTTGGCACGAGCCTCCTTCAGTGTGGCACCCTTTGCGGTTACCCCAAGTACACGTCCACCGTTGGTAACAATCTTTCCATTCGCATCAAATTTACTGCCGGCATGGAAGCAATAGTAGTCCTCCCTGCCCTCGAAATTCTCCAGTCCTGTGATCTCAAAGCCCTTCTCGTAGGCTACCGGGTAGCCGTCGGAGGCGAGCACCACACAGACTGCAGCGTTATCTTCAAATTCCAGATCTACCTGATCCAGGGTGCCGTCGATGCAGGCATCCACCACATCCAAAATATCATTCTTCATTCTGCAGAGAACGACCTGGGTCTCGGGATCACCGAATCTGGCGTTGTACTCCAGCACTCTGGGGCCGTTTGGCGTCAGCATCAGTCCGAAGAAGATCACACCCTTGAACTCTCTGCCCTCTGCCCGCATGGCATCCACTGTGGGCTGATAGATGTATTTTTCGCAGAATTCCTGCACTTCCTTCGTATAGAAGGGGCTGGGGGAGAAATTCCCCATACCGCCGGTATTCAAGCCCTGATCTCCGTCCTTTGCACGCTTGTGGTCCTGAGCAGAGGTCATAGGCTTGATGGTCTTGCCATCCACCCATGCCAGAACAGATACTTCTCTTCCGGTCATAAACTCCTCGATGACCATCCGATTGCCGGCACTGCCGAAATGCTTGTCCAGCATGATCTCCCTTACACCGGCCTTGGCTTCCTCCAGAGTATTGCAGATCAAAACACCCTTGCCCAGCGCAAGTCCGTCTGCCTTCAAAACGATGGGCATGGTGGCTGTCTCCAGGTAAGCAAGTGCTTCCTGAGGATCATCAAAGGTCTCATAAGCAGCCGTGGGAATATGGTATTTCTTCATCAGATCCTTGGAGAAGGCCTTGCTTCCCTCCAGGATCGCCGCATTCGCCCTGGGACCGAATACTCGGAAACCGGCGGCCTCCAGCACGTCCACCAGACCGCCTACCAAGGGATCATCCGGTGCTACAAACACCAGATCGATCTGTTTCTCCTTCGCATATGCCACGATCTTGTCGAACTCCATCACCCCGATAGAAGGCTCGCACTCTGCGATCTGTGCGATTCCGGCATTGCCGGGAACACAGAAAAGCTTGCTCACTCTCTTGCTCTTATGCATGCTCACCGCAATGGCATGCTCTCTTCCGCCACTGCCTACGATCAATACCTTCATGTAACGTACCTCACTTCACTATTCTAGTCTCTGCTTGCTCTGCAGACATGATTGTCCACCACGCGGATCCGTCCGTTGGCAATATCATCGATGGCCTGGGGAAGCAGGATCCACTCTGCCTGCTCCATGACACGTCTCTGAAGTACCTCAGGGGTATCACCATCCTCCACAGCCACAGCCTTCTGGGCAATAATAGGACCTTCGTCCATCCCCTCATTCACAAAGTGTACCGTCGCTCCGGTCACCTTCACGCCTCGCTCCAGTGCCTTCTCATGCACGGTCAGGCCATAGTAGCCCACCCCGCAGAAGGACGGGATCAGGGAGGGGTGAATGTTGACGATCCGGTTGCTGAACAGATGCACCGTCTCCTCGGGAATTCTCACAAGGAAGCCTGCCAGCACGATCAGATCCGGATTCAGTTCCGTCAGCTTCTCGGTGAAAGCCTTGTTGAAAGCTGCTCTGCTCTCGTATGTCTTGGGAGACATGCAGATGCCTTCCACTCCGGCATTTTTCGCTCTCTCCAATGCCTTCGCACCCGGGTTGTTGCTGATGACTGCAGCAATTTCCGTATTTGTAATCTTTCCGGCGGATACCGCATCCAGAATCGCCTGGAGATTGGTACCGCCGCCGGACACACACACCACTACTTTCAGCATAAGGTTACTCCCTTTTCGCCTGCCTCACAGTGACCTACCACATAAGCGGTATCTCCTGCTGCACGAATTGCCTCCAAGGTCTTGTCCACATCAGCGGGATCCAGAGCGATCACCATGCCAAGACCCATATTGAAGGTGTTGTACATCATCTGCTCTTCGATGTCTCCGGTCTTCTGCAGCAGCTTGAAGATAGCAGGTACCTCATAGCTGTTCTTCTCTACCACTGCACGGATGCCATCGGGAAGCATTCTGGGAATATTCTCATAGAAACCGCCGCCGGTGATATGGCTGCAGCCCTTTACGATAACGCCCGCATTTTTCACGGACTTCAGTGCTTTCACATAGATCCTGGTAGGAGCGATCAGTGCCTCTCCCAAGGTCTTTCCAAGTTCATCATAATAAGTGTTCAGGCTCTCCTTGGTCATCTCAAATACCTTGCGGACAAGGGAGAAACCATTGGAGTGCACGCCGGAGGAAGCGATGCCGACCAGCACATCTCCGGGCTTGATATTCTCGCCGGTGATCAGATCCTTCTCGTCTGCAACACCAACTGCGAAGCCTGCCAGATCATACTCATCCTCAGGCATCAGACCGGGATGCTCAGCAGTCTCACCGCCGATCAGAGCAGCGCCGGACTGAAGACAGCCCTCCGCAACACCCTTTACGATGGTAGCGATCTTCTCGGGATAGTTCTTGCCGCAGGCGATGTAATCCAGGAAGAACAGAGGCTCTCCGCCCGCGCAGGCCACGTCGTTTACACACATGGCAACACAGTCGATACCGATGGTATCATGCTTGTCCATCAGAAATGCCAGCTTGACCTTCGTACCGCAGCCGTCTGTACCGGAGAGGAGAACAGGCTTCTCCATCTCCTTGATCTTCTCCAGAGAGAAAGCACCGGAAAAACCGCCGAGACCTCCCATAACCTCAGGTCGCATGGTCTCCTTCACAAATGCCTTCATCAGTTCCACAGACTTATAGCCTGCCTCAATATCTACTCCAGCTTTCTTGTAATCCATTGTAAGTCTCCTTCTGTATCTTATTTCTTCATTCCGTCCAGATATGCCTTGTAGCCTTCCTTCTGAAGCTTTGCATCCTTGGCCACTACCTGATCCTTTAATTTCGCGCTGTAATCCTTCAGCTTACCGAGAAGCTCCGGATCAGAGGTTGCCAGAATCTTGGCAGCCAGCAGACCGGCGTTGGCTCCGCCGTTGATCGCCACTGTCGCCACGGGAATACCGGAGGGCATCTGTACGATGGAGTACAGCGAATCTCTTCCGCCCAGGGAAGCAGTGTGCATCGGTATACCGATCACAGGCATAGGGAAGATCGCCGCGCACATACCGGGCAGATGCGCTGCCATGCCTGCTCCCGCAATGATCACCTTGAAACCCTTCTCCTCCGCTGTTCTGGCATACTCGAAGAAAACATCGGGTTCTCTGTGGGCACTGATGATCGTCATCTCATAGGAAATGCCCAGCTCCTCCAGAATATCAGCAGCCTTTGCCATGATGGGCATATCGGAATCACTGCCCATAACAATACCAACCTTAGCCATATGACCTCCTTAAATCTTCGTCTTTTCTATCGCTCTGCCTCTCAAAAATCGATGCAAAGCACCCAAATCGTCACAATTTGTCCACTTATCAGTGTACTAAAAAGGAACTGTTTTCGCAACAGAAAACTAAAATATTTCACAAACTTAATTTTTCCGATCGTCGAAAGCCTCGTTTAACGGCTCCGTGCCGGGAAGCACAAAACGCCCCTTCTCGATGATCACGATACGGCTGCCGTCCTTGCGGACTGCAGTGAGTTCACCAAGTTCATCATAGGGAATGGTGATGTCCGTGTGGCAGTTGAAGTATGCATTGGGGTCGTCATTTCTGCGCAGCAGGGAGACAGAGTTATCCTTCGCAACGATCTCCTTGCCGTCGGGATTGTAGACCCGCATATCCTCCGTGTGGGAGTAACAGGTGTCGCCCACTGCGAAGTGAGGTCCTGTCTTCTCTGCGATCAGGATGGGAAGCTTCGCCTCCACACCCAGTCTTCTGGCCATCACGTAGGCCGTTGTGTTGGTGCCGATGGCAAACTCTCCTAACGGCAATGTGTCATGCCGAAAGAGAATATTCTCTCGGATGAAGTTTCTGTTCTCTTCTTCGGTCTCAAAGTTGCCGCAGCTGTAGTCGCTGATCTTTCCATCCGCAAAGGTGATGGACAGGTCTCTGTACTCCAGTCCGTTTAAGAAAACCTTTGTCACATGAAGTACACCGTTTGTCCCCTCCAGCACCGGTGAGGTAAATACTTCTCCCACGGGTATGTTGACATCGGCCACACAGTTCTCAAAGATCGTCTCCTTGGCAGGATCCTTCAGCTTCCACAGGTTCACCTTCAGGTCCGTGCGGTTGCCGCCCATGCCCTTCAGCTCACAGTAATCTGCCTGATCCAGGGCATCGATGAGCTTCTGCTGCACATTCCGGTACAGCATATAATCCAGGGTGTTCAGCCTGATGGTCTCGCGGAACAGTTCCTCAAATACCTCACCCACCTCGGGAACCGGGAATGCGATGATGGTAAAGCTTCTCTCCTCCGGAATGATATACTCTCTGGTGATGGCACCGTTCTTGGAGAGCAGTTCCACATACAGCTTGTTCTGTTCCTCGGTGAAGGTGACCCTCTCCTTCTTATTCACAGGGTCAAACTCCGCCTCGCCGAAGGTCTCGATCACTGCAGGACCTGCGTGACCGTTTGCCTCTGTCTTATACTGCTCAAAGGCAGTGCGCAGCACCTCCAGTCTGCGGTTCATATAATTTCTGTCCAAAAACAGGGCGATGTCGTCCTTGTGGTCATACTCATACTGGCGATTATAGACACCGCCGTCCACATAACCGCCCCAGATCACGGGAGCAAGGTTCAGCTTCGCAAAATTGTCAATGGCCGCTCTCAGCATGCGCTCAAACCCGATGTGATATGCCAGCATGACACTGGTCTTCTTGGACAGATCCTTCCCGGTGACCTCAAAGCCGATGCGATACCCCTCCGTATAGGTGTCTGCCATCAGGGCAATGGTCTCCTCCGGCAGACCGGCCATAAATTTTACCGTCTGCTCTTCATTTTCCCCTACATACAGCCCATAAAAATACAGGTATCTCACGTCATTCAGGTCGGAATTTTCAATAATGTCCACCTGGAAATTGTCCTCAGGGCATACCATCTGGCGCACTCTGTCCAGCGTCTTCCGATCCGCATAGTCGCTGGAGTACCAGTACAGGATATCCCTGATCCGGTCCCCCGCAGGCAGATCGCCCTCAGACGCTCCGTAGGCAAACGCTGCGTGAACCTCAGAAAACAGCTCCATTCCGATGACGAAATCCTCCAGCATTCCCCGATAGATATAAGAGATCATTCTCCGTATTTCCGCATAGAGCACGGAAAGCGACTGTCCGTACTCCTCCCCCAGCGCAGCCACTGCATAGGTGGGGTTGGCATAACTGTTTTCATACCGATCAGGCATGACATCCGCATACAAAGCGGCATTGCGCTGTCTCAGCTCCTCGATGGGTGCAGTCTGCAATCCTCCCCGTTCAATAAACCGTCTGTTGTCCTCCAGCAGCAGAATAAACTTCGCCACAGACTGAAAATAGTCATCCAGCGCCTGATTTTCCATAGACTCCATACTGATCTGTCGGATCCTCTCCAGTGCCAGATCAAAACGTTCCCGAATCACTTCCATTTTCTTTCCCTTCTTCCATCCAAACTTGTCAGTCAAATCATTTGCACATGCTGCTCTTTTCCTACAGATTGGCCCCTGCGTACAGACATGCGCTGATCAGTGCCAGTGTGAGCAGACACAACAGGATCCCCAGCACCGAGAACAGCTTGTAATATCTCTTCTCACACAGCGGAAGCACCCCAAGCACCAAGCCGGCAAAGGCGTAAAGCATGGCAAACAGACCGGTAAAACCAAAACCGGTCCCCACCTCGCCGCCGCTTCGATAGGAGCCTGTCAGGACGATGATCATGGAGATCAGTCCGATGGCACCCAGTATCGTTGACATCATGGCCCGCTCAGAATGCTTTCTGTTGGTAAATTTGTAGCCTCTTCTTTTCTTCATAAAAACTCTAAATGGGCACTTCCCTAAGGAAATGCCCAGCCCCTGATCCCTTTAGAATAAAATCTTTGACTTTTCAGCGAGCAGTCTGCCGCCTCCGATGATCAGCAGAATACCTGTCGTCACCCCTGCTACGATCGTCAAAATACCGATTGTAATATTTGCTGCGCCGGTACGCTTCATGGTCTTGTAAACCTTCTCACTCATGTGATAAATCTCCTTTCCAAAGACATCCCGCTTTTTCCAAAGCTTATTTCACTCCGTATACATCGTAGTAGGCATCAATTGCAGCCTTCAGCGCATCGTCAATGATCACCTTGCCCCGGCAGGGCTTGTTGTACAGATGCTCGATCACGTCATCCATGGTGACGATGGCTCTGGCATCAAAACCGTATTTCTCCCTGATCTCATCCAGTGCACTCTTCTCGCCGGACTGTCCCTTCTCCATACGGTTCAGGGAGACCATCAGACCGATGATCTCAACATTCGCTGCGCCTCTCACCTTGGGCACGGTCTCTTCCATCGACTTGCCGGAGGTGGTCACATCCTCGATCATCACCACTCTGTCGCCGTCTGTCAGCTTGCTGCCGAGGAAGGAACCCTTGTCTGCGCCGTGATCCTTCTCCTCCTTGCGGTCCGAACAATAACGGATCTCCTTGCCATACAGCTTGCTGTACGCCACTGCGGTCACAACGCTGATGGGGATCCCCTTGTAAGCAGGCCCGAAGAGGACATCAAAATCGTCTCCGTAATTCTCGTGGATCGCCTTGGCATAATACTCGCCCAGTCTCATCAGCTGGGAACCGGTGACATAAGCTCCGGCATTCATGAAGAAGGGAGACTTCCGTCCGCTCTTCAGGGTAAAGTCGCCAAATTTCAGCACCTGGCACTCCACCATAAATTCAATAAACTCCTGTTTATACTGTTCCATCTTTCAAAAACCTCCTGTGTATAGGTCGTTAAGACCATGCAGACTCACTCTTTTGCCATTATAGCATAAACAGACGGCATTGTCTATCCAAATACATAGTCAAAACGCAAAGGAGTGATCGCAGGTTTTCCAAAGCGGAAGCCGTCATTCTACCCGCAGGGAGTTTTTGGAGTAATAACTGCAGAGCATTCTGTTCGGCCCCGCATTCGGATCGGCACTGTAATCAGCTATGCTCAATAATGCCGGCAGTACCGTATGAGGTCGAAATACCATATCCTGCTCCTCCGACTCGATGATTGCTTTTCTCTCCAGATTTTCAATATAGAAGATCTTCGCCTCTCCATTGATCATAGATCTCGCCGCCGCATAGGAGGAAAAGGATGCTTCCTTTTCCCCATTGATTGCAAAGGAACCCAACAGCAAAACCGTTGCTGCCGCCAGATACAGACCGGAATGCCCAAGTTTCGGAATCTCACCCTTTTTCTTCCGTAAACAGGACGAGAGCCATCCGAGCCAGTAGATCTCATTGAGAAACAGAAGTATTGTAAGCAACAGTTTAATGATATTGATTGTTCTGCCTGCTCCCGGAATTCCCATTCCGAAATAGCTGGGTGCAAAGCCTGCCGCATACATGCAGAAGGACCAGGCAGAGACCAGAATGGGACAAGGGAAACGAAAGTCCGTGTCCTGCACCATTCTCAGGATGACCGGCACTGCCAGAATCATTGCAGCCAGAAGAAACAGCATCCCCTTAAACACGAAAACAAATTCAAAGGCGGACCGGAAAGAGGCAAATACTGACTGGAAGAAGCCATAACGACTGTCTGCAAAATAACTCTGTCGAACCATATTTCCCGGTGCGGAGAGATTGAAATACATCCCGAGGGCATAGGCGCAGGCAGGTGCCAACAGAAGGAGCACATTTCGGTTTCGGCCGATCAGTGCCAGTCCCATGATCGTCAAAATACAAAGTCCGCCATACATGACTCCCACAAAATTTCCGCCGGCTGTCATAATTGCTAATATAACGGCTGCCAGCTCCAACCCGATGACTCTCCATGCTTTCTTCTGATCCAAAAGGGCAATCAGACAGGACAGGAAGAGCATTTCCAATGAGAACATCCCCACATAGTGAACTCCCCCATTGTACCAGAACAGCCCTTCCGCCGGAGAATGAAAGGTCAAAAGTGTGACTCCCGCAATGAATGCAGTCATTGCACAATAGCTGGACCGATCCGCCTTCAGAAAGCGTTTCATCAGCACATGAGACAGAACAAAGAGTGACAAAAGATACACCAAAAGGAGTGCCCTGCAGCCGATACTGTAATGCTCGATGGGACAGAGAGCCATGAGAGCTATGGATGCATAAGTCCCCTGCCAGGCGTACCAGGAAGTTTTCACCCGAAACGCAACTCCCTTTATCAGATTGGATAAAAGGAAATGATCCTCCAGATTCAGAAAACTGTGTGTATACAACGCAGCATCGTAATCGTCATACCAGGGGACCGCGTATTTGGCCAATGCGAACAGTGGCAACACCACTGCCAGAAAGAAAAGAATAGAGCAGATCAAAAACATTTTCTCCCAACAAAGTAATTTCTTATTTACCATCTTCGACATGTCCTTTCAGCAGTCTAAGTCAATTCTATCTCACTTCCGGCTCAATGCTGTCTTTGGAGGACCGGATTCCGACAGGCAAAAGGCCATCCCGATTCCAGAGCAGAATCGTTTCATAACCCAATTTTGCATACCAGCTTCCCACGCCCGTGTAATGAATATAGCTGAGGTCATAGCCCTGTTCCTTGAAGATCCTTGTCACATTCCGCACCATGGCAAGGCCGATTCCTCTCCTTCGATACTTAGGGACTGTGCCCACGCACCCGGGACCGCCGATCTTCCACGTTCTGCCATTACATTCGTGTAGGCCCATATCCTCCACGATGCAGAAGGATGCGATCTCACCATCTGCAAGAGCACAGTAGACTCTGTCCGCACTGCCGAAGAACTGTGGCCATCCGCTGTCCACCTCTGCCACTGCTTTCAGAAGTTGATCATGAGTGCCGGTGTAATAACCAAAGCTTACACCTTCCGGTTCCGGAATCTCAAATCGACCGTCGTAGTCATCGTCCAAAAACAACACCATCTCCTCATATTCGGTCCCCTTTGGGATGTTCCGAATATGCTCCTGTTCAAAAAATCCGGGGTGCATTTTGCCAAACAATTCTGCTCCATTGATCATCATTCTCGTGTTTCCTCCTTTTACTTCTTACGTCCCTAATCAATGGGAGAAGACAGAGAGTCGGTTTTCCCGGCCCCCACCGACTCCAGACGGGCGATTCCGTAATCGATGGAGACCTTTCCTCCGGTGTAGAGCTTGCGGAAGCATTCCAGAATACGACCTGCCACGATGTCCCCGTTCTCCCGGTTGGTATCCATCAGCAGGACGATGATCTGCTTGCTGGAATATCTGGTCGAAACATCGGATCTGCGAAGAGAGGTGTAGATCGCCTTCTCCAACAGCTCCAGCACACACTCCATCTCTGTCACGTCCAGATCCTCATTTTCCCGCTCAGATACGGTAAACAGAATGGTCTGAACATTCCTTCCGCTGCGCTCCACAAAGCGGTGTATGAAATGGTAGACATGATGGAAGCTGTCATAGTCCAACAGATAAGCTCCCTTTCCGCTGTCTGTCCTGCTCATCACCTCTCGAAGATACTTCAGATCCACAATTTTGCCGGCACGCATGGTCTCTGCCTGCAGCTTATCGCTGAAGAAATGATATGCGTTTTTACCGTTCTGTTTCACATAATACAGCGCTTTGTCCGCGCAATTGTATAGCTTATTGAAGTCTGAACCATCCTCCGGTGTCTGCGCAATTCCGATGGAAACGGAGGAATTGGTCTCATACTGACACTGCTCCAGCTTAAAGCAGAGGTCGGAGATGATATCGGCGGCATGATTTCCAAGCTCCGCCTTTGATCGGATCCCTTTGACAAAGACGACAAACTCGTCCCCGCCGATTCGGCAGAGCACATCCCCTTCGTTTGCCAGAGTGCGCAGGGTATCCGCAAACATTTTCAAGGTCCTGTCTCCTGCAAGATGCCCGTAATTATCGTTGATCGCTTTGAAATTGTCCATATCGATCATAAACAGTGCCCCCGGAATCCCCTGAGCGATCAGTTCATTTACCGCTTCCTCCGTGTGCGTTCTGTTCCAGAGACCGGTCAGCGCATCCTGGGCAGATCTGTTCCTGATATCGGACACTTCCCTGGTCTTTTGCTCTAACCGGTCTGCCAGACTTTTGCGCAGATCCTCCAGTTCCAGAGCTCTTCCGATGCGGGAACGCATGACCTCCGGCACAAAGGGCTTAGCGATAAAGTCAATGGCGCCCTCCCGAAAGCAGCGGATCTCCGTCTCCGTATCATTATCCGCAGTCAAAAAGATCACCGGGATATTCCTGCATGTTTCCAGTTCACGTATTTTGCCCAGTAGTTCAAAGCCGTCCATCTCCGGCATGTTGATATCCAACAGGATCAGATCGCAGGTCTCCTGCCCCAGATAAGTCAGCGCCTGAGTCCCGTTTGTCACCAAGATCACCCTGTATGTATCACCCAATACCTTTCTTGCAATGGCAAGATTGATTTTATCGTCGTCCACGACCAAAAGTTTTTTCATATTCATGCAACCCCTTCTTTTGAAATAATATATGCCTATCTCACTGCAAAGATAAGACCGAAGGAACCGGGTCCGCAGTTTGCGGAGATGGCGGGAGACGCCTTCTGATAGATCACTTCTTCAAATCTGCACTTTGCAGCGATCTGCCTCTCGATCTCCTGCAGTTCTTCCGTCGACAGACCTGCATAGGTGATATACAATACCTTCCTGTCCGCCCGTTTCATTGCTTTCATCAGCTTGTGAATATACTGCCTGCGGGCATGCTCCTTGGTGCCGATGCGAATCATTCCCACATTCATAGAGCTGTTTTTCAGGCAAAGCACCGGATGGATCATGAATGCGGTACAGAGCCGGTCCACCTTCGCGGAGATCCTACCCACCCGGGCCTTGGGTGCTTCGAAGGTGTGCCTATAACGCTCCCTTGTGTGTACGGTCTGCCTGGTCTCCGGATCTATGTTGCCGATTCTCGCGTCACTTACGACCACCTGAGGAATGTGATCACCATGATGATAAAAGGTGCCAGGTCATACATACTGCTCTCATGGCTGCCGTAATAGAAGACCGCAAGCATGGTCAACGTCACGTCCAGCCAGAACTGACTCGAGATCGGCACTTTCTCCAGAACGTAGATCGCCCAGCAGGCAATAATTCCCAGAAAAAGCAGCAAGACCGGTCCTGCTTCCCACTTCATGAGGTAAGCCTCACCTGCCAAAATCAGTGCAAAAACCGTATACACAACAAGAATCAACAGATGTGCGGCTTTTTCCTCCTCACGTTCTCTCACAAATTACCTCTTCTTTCGGTTTCATCCGTTGTAAGTGACTTAAGGTGCAGACAAACCGGGGCATAAAAGGGCAACGGCTACCCCAGATACTCCAGAATCGCATGGGCTGCCACATTGCCTTCGCCTACCGCCTTGGCGATCTGGTAGGGGCGACCGGTACAGTCGCCTGCCGCAAAACACCCCTCCACATTGGTTTTCATCTGTCGGTCTGTCACAATATGCGGTCCCTCCGTGGCCAGTCCCGCCAGCACCTTGTCATGGGAAACCGCGCTGCGCAGCAGAAATACCCCGTCTACTGCGATCCGGGTATCATCTGACAGCAAAATACCCTGTACTCTTCCTTCTCCTGTGATTCTGCGGATCGGTCTCTCAAGCTTTACAACATTTTCTCCCGACACATTGGAATCCCTGTAGGGGGTGCAGAGATACACCTTCTCCGCCAAATGTGCCAGATAGGACACCTCCTGTTCATACTCGGGCTGTGCGCAGTACACCGCAATGGTCTTGCCGCGGTAGAGAAAACCGTCGCAGGTGGCACAGTAGCTGACGCCTCTTCCCAACAGCTCCTCCTCGCCGGGAAACCCCTTGGGGCTCACCGCACCGGTAGCGAACAGGACAGTCCTCGCCTGATAGACATCGCTGTCTCCAAGCACCATAAATCCGGGGGACATGGGCATGACCTGTGTCACCTTTTTCTCCGTGATCTGAAGTCCCATCTCCTCCAGCTGTGCCCGGAATCTCGCATTCAGTTCACTGCCCTGCACCATGGGCACTCCCGGATAGTTGGCGATGAGTTCGGACTTTTCCACCTTCACGCTCAATGCCCCGGAGCCGAACAGAACCACCGACTTGTCATGCAGCTTCAGGTTCAAAGCAGCTGACAGTGCGGCAGGTCCGGTTCCGATAATTGCTGTATCATACACCATCTGTTGAACATCCATTCTGATTTATCCCTCCAATAGGTACAATAATTCCTCTTGATTCAGATCAGTGATCTGTCCCAGATCTCCCGATAGAATCCGATCAGCCAGTTCTCTCTTGCTCTCCTGCAGCTTTTGGATCTTCTCCTCCACAGAGTTCTTCACCAAAAGCTTGTACACTGTCACCACCCTGGTCTGACCGATTCGATGTGCTCTGTCAGTGGCCTGATTCTGCACCGCCAGATTCCACCAGGGATCATAGTGGATGACCACATCCGCGCCGGTCAGATTCAGTCCCGTTCCGCCGGCACGCAGAGAGATCAGGAACACCTTTGTGTCATCCTGATTAAAGCTTTTTACAAGCTCCTGACGTTTTTCCTTCGGAGTGTCTCCTGTAATACAATAATAAGAAATACCCTGCTCTGTCAAGTCCCCGGCAAGGAGGGCCAGCATACTGGTAAACTGGGAAAACAGCAGAATCTTGTGTCCGCCCTCCACTGCACTGGCAACCAGTTCCATGCACGCTGCCCGTTTCGCACTTTTCCCCTCGAAATCGTCAAAGCACAGGGAAGGATCGCAGCAGATCTGACGCAGTCTGGTCAGTTCACTTAAGATCTCGATTTTGCTCCGCTTGAACTCCTCTGCGTCCTGTCCCTCAATTCTTTGAACCATTCTTGCCACCTGGGAATCATAGAGAAGCTGCTGGGGTTCCTCCATCTTCGCGTAGGTGATCTCCTCCAGCTTCTCAGGCAGGTCCTTTAAGACATCCTCCTTCAGACGACGCAGGATAAAAGGGGAAACCATTCTGCGCAGACGCTCCATCCCGGTCTTGTCCTGCTCCCGCACGATAGGGCTCTCCAACTCTCTGCGGAAGGTATCATAGCCATACAGGAATCCCGGCATCAGATAGTCAAAGATACTCCACAGCTCGCTGAGTCGATTTTCGATGGGTGTACCTGTCAGGGCAAGCTTTGTCTGTGCCCGGATCACCTTCACTGCCTTCGAGGCCTCCGTAGAATGATTTTTGATATACTGTGCTTCATCGATCACCTCCACCAAAAAAGGAAAATCCGCATACAATGCCACATCCCGCTTCAGCAGATCGTAGGAGGTAACTACCACATCATATTTTTCTATATCAGCGATCAGTTCTCTGCGCATCTCCTGACTGCCGCTGACCAGCAGGGTCTTTAAGGTGGGAGCGAATCGGCCGATCTCCTCCCCCCAGTTGAATACGAGAGAAGCGGGACAAACCACCAGAGAGGTTCCCTTCCTTCCCTCTTCCTGATAAGCCAGAAGCTGTGCGATGATCTGAACTGTCTTTCCCAGTCCCATATCGTCCGCCAGGATGCCGCCGAAATGGTTGTCCGCCAACGTTCGAAGCCAGCGGTATCCCTCCTTCTGATAGTTTCGAAGCACATTCTTCAGGCTGTCAGGCACCTCGTAATCCGCGTCCGCCACTGCCTTGAAGTCCTTGATCAGGCTGCGGAAGCGGCTGTCTCGGGTAGTGTAGAGTGCCTGCTGCTCTTCCAGCATCTTGTCCAGATACAGTGCTCTGTATGCGGGGAGTTTCATTTTGCCCCGCAGAAAATCCTTGTCGGAAAGATGCAGCATCGTCAGCATTTCGTCCACTGCCTCGATGCCTTTGTCCTCCAGGTTCAGGAATTCCCCGCTGCGCAGGCGATGAAATTTCTGTTTCCGCCGGTAGCTTTGAAGCACCTCCAGCAATTCCTCTCTGGACAGATAGTCGGTTGAGATCTCCAGATTCAGCAGGTCGCTCTCCACAGTCACGCCCACTGAGAGCTTCGCCTTCCTCACGATCATCAGCCGCTTAAAACGATCGGTGCTGTTCACCTCTCCCAGGGCAAGCAGTCGCTCTACCCCCTCGGTAAGCAGCTGATAGATCGCCGAGTCGTTTCTGGTGCAGAGCAGCACATCCCGCTCAAGACTTTCCTCCGGGAACCAGTGATGGAGCAGCTGCAGCAGCTCCCGCTCCTGAACTGTGTTTCGGAAGGAATCGCCTTCCTCTTCCGGCTTCAGCAGAGAAATCTCTGTGTCACCGTACCGCACGCAGGCCCGACAGGTGATATCCCGGTCCTCCACATCCAGATAAAAGAAGTACTTCGATTCAGGGGGAAGGTATTTCCCGATCTCTACGGTATTCTTCCGCTGCACCTTAAAAAACTGATCCCATTCCGGCAGAATCTGGTAGAACAGCTCTGCCAGATGTGCCAGACCGACCTGCAGCTTAAAATGCTGATGATAGGAGGCCTCCTGCAGTGGTCTCAAATGCTCCAAAAATTCCGGATCCGCCCGAAAAAGTTTCCCTTCTTCGATAAAATATCCGTTGTCCATTCCCCGGTAAACTACCGGAAGGTCTCCCTCCACGGTCACCCCGTGGAATTGACTGGCGGTGTCCAATCGTTCCTGATCAATGGTCAGCTCCACCTTTGGATTGCCCACGGCACAGGTAAGCACTCCCTTGGTCTTTCCGTCCGGCATGGGACCGTCATACTCCACGCCATTCTCCTTCACCAATTCATAGAAGTCATCCAGCAGTTCTCCGTACAGACCGATCGTCTGCCACTTCTTATTCGTCATCCGGTCCGCCGACCACAGACCGTTTCTGCGCAGCTGCTGTTCTTCCATCGTGACTGCTCTGCGAATAAACTCAAAATACGCTTTGGAATCATCCGTAAAGTTTTCCGATTTCAGGTGCAGGCTGGTACCGGAACCAAAGGTGACCAGTTCTCCGTTTTTCACCTGTTCACAGAATGCTCCCAGGTTCTTGATGACAAACAGTCTGCCCTCTCCCACCCTGAAGGATACCTCCAGGCTTCCGTTTGTCTCAGAGAGCTTCGGGACAAGCTGCAGAACATTGGTGCCGCCGATCACATTGGCAGCCAGATTTTTTGCCCTCCGGCTGAGAAAATTCTCCAGGAATTTTGCACTGCTTCGGTCTGTGGCATCTCCGATCCGATGGGTTTCCAGATACTTTTCAAAAAGCAGCAGCAGCGCTGTCGTATAGGTGCAGTTTCTGGACCAGTCATAGTAAAACTTCTTACAGGAAGGACAGCCGCACCCGGACTCGATGATAAAGGAGCGGTTTGCATGGAAACGTACCTCGAAGGAATGCTCCCCTTTTGTCCCCAAGCCCTTCACCCGGACAGTCTGTCCGGTACCAAATTCATCAAATCCGGTTTGAACCTCCTGCAATGTAATACCGCCGCGGTCGATCAGACCTCTGGCCTCCTTCAGGAGTGCGGAATTGATTCGGCGGGCCGCCATCATGCTCCGGACATCGAAATACCGGTACGCTGCCGACTCACTCTCCGGGTGAGCCTGCCCCCCGTTCTTCTCTGACGCCAATCGGTTCGTGCCTTCCCCCCGGGCAGATCCCGCACCCAATGGATCGGAGACATTTTTTCCGCTGACCTTCTGCTCCGATTCGTCTCCCCGGCTGCTCTGAGCCACAATGGCATACAGTACCGCAGCCATGTGCTTACAATGGAACCCCTCTGCCGCAAAGGGACAGCCGCAGCTCATCCGGGATACATTACCATCGTGGATCCCGATGTACACACTGTAGTTTTCCCCGCCGCTGACAAGGGCAGCGTAGCTCCCCTTGTTTTCCTTCAGCTTTGAAACTTTGCCCGCCTCATAGTATGCCAGACCTCTGGCCAAAACGGCCCGGCTGAAATGACTCTCCCAATTCATACGCAGCACCAAGGTATCCTTCCCTATACTCCATCTTCGGTAATCTGTTTATTATACACCAAATATTTCGAAAATGCCAGTCTTTTACCACTGCATCAGAATTCCGAGGAACGCTTCTGCCGCCTGTCTGCGAACTGTAAAACAGCGCAAAAAAACTGCTCGCCGCAGTGAAACACGACGAGCAGTCAGTCAAAAAAACAAACAGGATCCTTTTCAGCCATTGGGGATAGACAAGGTGCCGGATTTTCCCGTCTCCACCGACCGCAGGAGCAGAATCAGGCTCACTGTGCCTGTCACTGCAGTGACACAAAACAGCAGCCAGGGCAGACGATCCGCCGTCACCTCCTCGAACCGCTTCACTGCATCCATGCAGACGCAGACCTGCAGAACCGCTGAGGCACTGAATCCGTTGTGGACGCTGTGGCAGATGGCCGCAGGGAATACGGATCCGGAGCGCCTGGTCAGGAGTGTCAGAAATGCGTTGAAGAAGATACAGGTCAGACACATGAGGAGAATTCCCTTCCAGGGATAGCCCGGATAGTCAATGCCGAAATTGTGACCGGCAATGGTCAGGGGTGCGTGCCAGAGTCCCCAGAGAATCCCTCCCACGATGACCGCCGCCGGCATGGGCATAAGTTCCGCAAGCTTCGGCATCATGTAGCCCCGCCATCCGAACTCTTCTCCGAAGGCATGGAAGAAAATGTAGATGTTGGATCCCACCGTCAGAAGCACCATCGGCAGTACCACATTCCAATCCGTGTCGGCAAAGAGCCGGTCAAAGGAGAACTCCCGCAGGTAGACCAGAATGATCAATATGGCTCCCGCGAAGGCCTCCGCCACCTTGACAAGCACTGCTGCCAGGTAGTACTTCAGATTTCCCTTCAGGCGGAAGGTAAAGAAGCTGTCCTTCATGCCCTCTCCCGTAAGCAGTCTGGTCAACAGATTCGCAATGGTAGGAAAAAACATGCCCAAAAGGCTGCTCAGGGTGATCACTCCATTCGGGGCATTCAGCCAGAAATGTCCGCCGTAACGCCTGTTCAGGATAATCACCATGATCCACACCGGCAGGAAGGAGAGGATCACAAAGAGTATCAGTCGAAGGATCGTCATCTTCTTAGTCTTCATACAGCTCTACCCCCTTTCGAAAAACCTTCACAGCATAGCGATAGGATGCCCCGTATATCAACAGTGCCGCATAGGGGAGCAGGGCAATCACCCACAGAATGCCCCCGGAGGAAACCAGCTCTGTCATGGCAGCCAGAGGATCCTCCTGCTGAAAGATGGAGATATCTCCGAACAGGCCATATACCAAGGCCGCAATTCCGATCAGCGTGAGAAAAATGTACTTACAGTAGGAGCCAAAGGCTGCCCCCAGCCGCACCGCAAAAGCGATCTCCACAGCCTGAAGGATCAGCTGGATACAACAGCATTCGAATGCCACGCTCGCCAAGGGAAGACTCTCCCTGCAAAAGGCCCCCAACAGGGTATCTGTCAGCAGCCACAGCAGGAGAATCAAAAGATCGATTCCAAGCAGCAGCTTGTATTTCGCCCCCAGATATCCTTCCACAGAGCCCGGCGAGGAAATGGCAAAGCTGCACCAGCGGGTTCCCTCACAGGATTTGAAAAAGTCTATGCTGACAAGCTCCATCAACAGGAAAGAAGTCAGGACGATCAGCCCTCCGATAACTGCAACGCCCGTCATGTCATCCCCAGCTGCAGCAGTATCTCCCGAAAACTCCCGCAGGACGACAAACAATGTCCAGGCGCCGAACAACAGCGCCTCAAAGACACCCATTGCAATCAGGTTTGACTTGACCAGTACGATATTATGATAAAGATATCCTCGCATCACTTCTCCCTCCTTTGCAGCAGCAGTGTCATTCCAAGGAAGCCTGCCGCATAGGTCACGATGCCGATGACGGCAGCTACCGGCAGGAAACCGGCGATCTTGTCAAACACATATCCCACCAGATCTGCAGGAAGATCTCCCTCTGTCGGCGGCGTAGTACTCACAAAATAGACCCAGCAGCCTCCGAATACCGCCATCAGCGTGAAGCCTGCCTTATCCAGAGAGTGGTAGAGCATGGTTAAAAGCTGCAGTACGACGGTGAATACCAGGATCACAATGGCCACTGTGGCAACTCCCCCGAGAACATTTGCGTCCATCGTTCTTCCGGAGAGCAGAAACGTCACTGCCAGATAGCAGAGTGACAAAAGAATTCCCACCACGAACCAGAAGAGCAATAAAGAATAGTTTACAAGCGCATAACAGACCGGTGGGATGGGTGTGGTACGGCGAAACCGTCTCCAGCCGATGCCTTCGTCCTTGACGGCCGCCCCCTCCACCAGTGCAAACAGATACCCCAGTGCTGCGATGGAGGGATAAAACAACACCATCGCCTCGATCATGCCTCTCATCTCCGGTTCCTCCAGGCTTCTCAGGTTGCCGATTCGAAAACTCAACAGCACCAAAAGCCCCAGCAGTACGCCTGCGGCAAACAGAACAGTGTTGATGAGCATCTGCTTTTTTGCCAAAGACTGCTCCCGCCATAATAGTGCTTTCCAGGTAGATGCTCTCATCATGACCACTCTCCTTTTTCCCGGTTCACGTAATACAGCATGATCTCCTCCAGGGTCGTCTTCTCACAGATCAGGCTCGGATACTTGGCATGCACCCCTGCTTTATCCGCAACCATCACTTCCACGCCGTAATCACCCACTCTGGCACTGATGTAATCCTCTCTGGCAATGGACTGAAAATCCTTTCTGCTGCATTTCAACAGGCCGTGGTTCTCCAGCAGTTCATCCTTGTAGCCGGACAGGTATACCTTGCCCTTATCGATAAAGGTCACCGCATCTGCGATCTTCTCCAGATCGCTGGTGATATGAGAGGACATGAGGATACTGTTGGTCTCATCCTTCAGATAGTCCCGGAAGATATCCAGAATCTCGCTTCGCACAATGGGGTCCAGTCCGGTGGTAGCCTCGTCCATGATCAGAAGCTTTGCACCGTGAGACAGCGCCGTGGCGATCTGCAGCTTCATCTTCATCCCCTTGGACAGTGCTTTGATCTTCTTCTTTCTGGGAAGATTGAAGCGATCCAGATAATCGAAGAAGGTCTCCCTGCTCCAGTTCACATAGAGCCCCTCAAAGAGTCGATTCAGCTGGATGGCGTTGAAGCAATCCTGAAAGGGAATCTCGTCAAAGACCGCCGCGATCTGCTCCTTGATCTCGTATTCATGTGCAATGTGGTCCTTGCCCAGTATCCTGATCATACCGCCATCTGCCTTGATGATGTTCAAAATCGCCTTGATGGTAGTGGTCTTGCCGGCTCCGTTCTGTCCCACAAAGCCCATGATCGTACCCCTGGGCACCGAAAAGCTTACATTGTCCAGGGTAAATCCATCGTACTTCTTGGTCAGCCCCTGAATCTCCAGGGCATTCTCGTAACACTCCTCCACTGCTTCTGTCTTTATTGTATCTTTCTCTCCGCTTTTCACCTTATCTTCCTCTCCTTCCTGTCATGCTCTCACAGGTCCCGGGCTTTGGACCATCGCCGCCTCAGCAGTGTTCTGCTTTTTTACGTCACAGCCAAAGTCCTTCCCTCCTGATATACCGCCCGGCAGACTCACTGACCGTCCCGATACATCAGCTCCAGCATCTCCTGCAGTTCCTGAAGGGACAGGTTCAGCACCTGTGCCTTCTCGCAGGCCTTTGCCAACAGTTCCTCCACCTGGCGCATGGATTCTTCCTTTAAGAAATCCGTATTCTGCGCCTTCACAAAGCATCCTCGCCCTGTGAAATTCTCAATGAATCCGTCTCTCTCCAGTTCCTCGTAGGCCCGCTTGGTAGTGATCACACTGATCCGAAGCTGAGTCGCCAGATTGCGCATGGATGGCAGGGGATCTCCGGCCGTTAGACTCCCGCTCATGATCTGCGCCTTGATCTGGGTGACGATCTGCTGGTAGATCGGTTCATCCGATGTGTTGCTCAAAATGATATCCATGGAATACCTCTTCAAAATATTGTATATATACGATATATACACTTTAGCATTGTATCATCAATCTGTCAATAAGGAATACAGATTATTTCAGAGATCATTTCGATTCTTTCGGTGCATTTTCATCGAAAAGAAGGAATCTGCGGTTTTCGATGTAGGATCGGTCATCGGAAGAAAAAAAAGAAAGATCCCCCGATGAAATCATGTCGAAGAATCAAAGGATTCTTGAAATGAAATCATCGGAGGATCCATACCGATACTATTTCGATGTCGTTGCTTACATCGCAATTCAGATAAAATGAAAAGTCGATGTAAAAATCATTTTCAAAACAAATCTTGGCGGGTGAAAAGCATCGAAAGATAAGCCGATTGTTCGTTCGATGCAGCAGGCGGCAACAATTATTCAGAATCTTCTAAATTCGTGGTAAATTGCGGCCGCCCCTGATAACTTACTCTATTTTTTCAAATACAATACATGGAAAGCGAACTTCGCATCGGATATGTGCAGCGTACCCTCCTTCTTCATATCGATCAGAATCGCCAGCACCTCGTCCTGACTCATTGCTTCCGGAACGCGCAGACGAACCTCGTCCCCTGCCGCAAGCATGGAAAGGATCTTGGCCTTCACGTCTTCGGCGGAGTCTGCCACTGCCTCGATGGAGTTGTAGTATTCATACCGGTTGGTCAGTGCAAGGTGACCTTCTCTGTCCAGATAACAGGAGCCATCCGGAACAAGGATTCCTTCCATCTGTTCCTCCGAGAGATTGAACAGCGCATTGGAGATGGCCTCCTGGTCGTTGTTGGTCACATCCAACACACACCAGCTGCCTTCCACCTTCACACGATTCCACTCATGTCCGCCGCCGAACATGGTACCGGTCTCACAGATCGCCTCCAAACCTGCTGCCCTGGCCGTCAGAGCAAAGGCTTCAGAGTAACTCTCGCAGACTCCGTATTGGTTGCAGATGATACCATAAGGAGCATGCGCATCCAGAAACTGCTCGGAGAGATTGTGAATATCCACATCGGTGGAGCAGGAATCATAGTCGTAGGAGGAGGATTCTCTGAAGAAATCATTGATCTTCAGCACCTTCTCATAATCGCTGTCACTGCTGTTTACCAGTGTCTCGGAGAGTTCAACTGCCTTGTTGATCTCCTGAATGGTCTTGTTGAAACGCTGCTCTCTGTCTTCGATATAGGGCACAACGTAAGCCTGATACTGGGAGTTGTACTTTGCACTCTGGAAATCGATCAGTCCACAGGTAGGATTCTGTCTGTAGCATTCCATCAGAAGCTTCGTCGTGTAATTCAGATCGTTTGCAACGGAGCCGAACACCTCCTCCGGCACAGGAATCACGTCGGACTGGGCAATGAGGCAATAGGACATCCACGCCGCCAGATCAGAGTTTGCATAGAGAACCTTATCCACCTTGTCTTTGCCGATCAGGTTCAGATTGTTGTTCACCGTACCGGCAATCTCGTTGAACAGCTGCACCTGTATGCTGTCTGAAGAGACACCCTCCTGTTGTCCACCCGCCGACTCGCTTGCTGCCGGGGTTTCCTGCTCGGAAGATGTTTCGCCGACCTCAGAGGACTCCGGCTCGGAAGAAGCCACGCTTGCTTCAGAGGACTCCGGCTCGGAAGAAGCTACGCTTGCCTCAGAGGACTCCTGCTCGGAAGAAATCTCGCTTGCCTCAGAGGACTCCGGCTCGGAAGGAATCTCACTCTCCTGCGAGGATTCGGGTACTGATTCGCTCTCCGATGAACCGCTCTCCGAAGAACTGCTCTCCCCGCCCGGTATCGTCCCGTCACCGGGAGTCTCCTCCTCGGTAATCTCCACCTGCTGAACAGGTACCTCGGTCTTGATCACCTTGCTCAGCAGTTCATCCTCGCGGCTCAGGAAGTAGTCCTTCCCCTGCACTACCTCTTCATATTTCATTCCGGTAAGGGTGATCATAAAGCTGTCCAGTCCGGTATTGGCCACCTTGGCACGAATGGTGATCTTGTTCCCGTCATCGGGATATTTGTAAGCCTGGGCACCGTGATAATCGATGATCATCTGAGTGGTTGAGCCGTCGATCATCTCCACATCCACATAGGCGGGAATATCCGACAGTTCACTGATCTCCTGCTGCACAACAGCCTGAGGCACCCGATAAGGCAGCATGTGTGCCACATCCTTCACATCCACCAGGTTGCTGATTCCGGAGGCGTTGCCGGCGCCATCGATGGCAATGACCAGGAAGAAACCGGCATCGTCATAATTCGAATACTTCACACCGGTGTTCATGAAAGCTACGCCTTCCGTATCTACCTGATATCCTTCCTTCATGAGATCCTGCTTGAACAGAGCGGAAAGCTCCTCGGATTTTTTCTGTCTCTCAAATTCTTTGACGGAAACCTCTGTGCCCTCCGTCACGCAGGCCACATCATAGGCAGCATTTCCATAATATTCATACACCACATACTTCGCAGCGCCCTCTACAGGGTCCCACTTCAGCAGATAATTGTTCTCGTCGTCTACGTCCTGACGGATGAAAGGTGACTTCACGGAGTGCTCCACAGTAAACGGTGTAACGACCGGTTTCTCAAGCTTCTCTCCCGTCTCCAGATCCAGATACTGCACCAGATAGAGCTGGTTTAAGGACCCCCAGGTTCCGTTGTTCACATCACGGGACCCCTCCTCCGACAGCTGTACCACACCATTCGGTGCAACCTTGATCACGCCGTCCTCATAGGTGTTCCAGTTGTAGGAACGCATCGCCCGTTCAAAATCCGGTGTGTCGTACACCTTGAAGGCATCAAAGGCTATATACCCTGCCTTCTCACTGCACGGGAAACTGAAAACATGATCGCAGGCCACGTTGTAGAGGGGCTTCTCATACTCCGTGTCCGTCTTAGCAGCCGCAAAGCTGGTCTTCAGCGATGCCAACAACAGTTCTGCACCCTGACTGCTGTTCACTGCCTCTCCTGCCAGATCTCCGGCAGAAGTACTGCTGCCTCCCGTACTTTCCTGTGCACTGCTCTGCACGCTCTCGATTCCGGAAGGCGGATTCTCCGTCCCGTCCTTCCCGCAGCCTGCCAACATGGATGCTGCCATCATGATGGCCAGCGCCACCGACAAACCTCTTCCAAAAACTCTTCTCCTCATTTCTCTCCCCCAAATCTCTTTCTTCAATATACTTTTTGTAACGAATCAGAGCCACGCAGATCTGCAAATGGGCTTCTGAATCGTTACTGCGTTTTGCAAAAAGAATGTATGCAAGGCTTACAAGAGATTTCTTTCTTCCCGACAAACATCCTTCATACACCCTATTATACATAAAAGAGCATCCCAAATATAGA
>JAHBAA010000039.1 GCA_018385425.1 Acetatifactor sp. | reverse complement strand
AGAAGGTCCGGAAAGCACTGCAACCTGGGCCTGCGGAATCTCCTGCTCTATGATCTCGGACAGTGTCATCAGCGTAGATTCTTCAATACCCTTTGCCACGTTGACGATCATCTGACCGGGAGCAACATACGTCTGAAAACGATGGGCTGTTGCTCGCGTAAAAGAGCTTGCCACAGCCATCACAAGAAGGTCCTTGTCCGATGCCGCTTCTTTACAATCGCCTGTGAATTCGATGTCATCTGCAAGCTTTACTCCGGGCAGCATATTATGCTCGTGGTTTTCACGAAGCATATTCAATTCCTTTTCCAGTGCGGACCACACGCACACCTGATGTCCGTTATTATGTAACAGTACTGCCAGAGCAATGCCCCAGCTTCCTCCTCCTAAAATGCTGATTTTTGCCATAACCGAATCCTCCTTGGCATTATACTTTTGCCTCTACATCCAGCTTGTTCTTTTTGGTTAAATAAGTCTTTCTTTCATTTCCGTGGATCAGACGTTTGATGTTCTCTCTGTGCTTCCAAAATGCAAGAATGGTCAGAGCACCGAACAAAACATACATTTCGATCAGCCTGGCCTGACTCATCCCGGGAAAGACTCCAAGCTGACCACAGATCACAAGTTCGATCAGCATTGCCGTATATACTGTCAGCGATCCCAGGGAAACATAGTGAGTGGTAAAGAAAATGCCGAAAAACAGCAAAACTCCCACAATCACAAAATAAGGATGAAAGGAAAGAACCAGCCCTGCAGTTGCAGCAATCCCCTTTCCACCCTTGAAATTCATATAAAAAGGATAATTATGCCCTAAGATGGCACCTGCGCCGGCATAGAGGCAAAGCAGATAGATATGGTCTGCGCAGCTTGTCGAAAAGAGGAGCCTCACCAGGCAGACTGCAAGAATACACTTGAGGCAGTCTCCTGCAAACACCATCAGCCCCACTTTGGTTCCCAGTACGCGCAGCGCATTGGTCGTACCTGAATTGCCGCTTCCATACTGTCGAATATCAATACCGTGCTTTTTACCGATGAAATATGCTGTCTGAAACAAGCCGAAGGCATAACCGATCAAAAGACAAATCAATCTATCCATGACTTTCTTACTGCTCCTTTTCTTTTCGCTCTCTGATGATAAATCTTAGGGGCGTACCCTTGAATCCAAAGGTTTCCCGAATCTGGTTTTCAATATATCTTGTGTAAGAGAAATGCATCAGTTCCTTGTCATTCACAAAGATAACAAAGGTAGGCGGCTTCACGGAAACCTGTGTAATGTAGTACAGCTTCAGACGTTTTCCCTTGTCGGAAGGCGGCTGCTGCATTGCAACTGCCTCCGCCATGATCTCATTCAGGACGCCGGTTTGAACCCGCATTGCGTGATTTTCGCTGACCATGTTGATGGTCTCAAACAGCTTTGGCAGACGAAGACCGGTTTTGGCGGACACAAACAGTATCTCAGCATAGGGCATATAGGAAAGGGTATCTCTCACTCTCTCGGTCACACGGTAGATGGTCTTATCGTCCTTCTCCAACGCATCCCATTTGTTCACCGCAATAATGACAGCCTTTCCGCGCTCATGAGCAATTCCCGCAATTTTAGCGTCCTGTTCGGTAACACCCTCAACCGCATCGATCACCAATACAACAACGTCTGCTCTGTCCACCGCACTTACGGTACGGATGATCATAAAGCGTTCCAGATCTTCCTTGATCTTGTTCTTTCTGCGAAGCCCGGCGGTATCAATGAAGACATACTCTTTGCCGTCGAAAGTGATCTCGGTATCCACTGCATCTCTGGTGGTCCCTGCAATATCGGAGACGATCAGGCGGTCCTCACCCAAAAGCTTATTGATCAGAGAGGATTTCCCTACATTGGGTTTGCCTACGATGGCAATTCTGGGCCTCTCATCCTCTTCTTCCGTTTCCTCCGTCTCAGGAAAGTGCTTCATCACCTCTTCCAGCATGTCTCCGAGTCCCATTCGATTGGCAGCAGAGATCGGATGGGGATCCCCGATTCCAAGGTTATAAAATTCGTACACGTCAGCCATATATTTCTCAAAGCTGTCCACTTTATTTACCACAAGTACCACAGGCTTATGAGAACGCCTCAGCATATCGGCAACCTTGCCGTCCGAATCTACCAGACCCTGCTTGACATCTACCAGGAAAAGGATCACATCTGCCGTCTCCATTGCGATCTGGGCCTGGGCACGCATCTGGGACAAAATGATATCATCGCTGTCCGGCTCAATTCCTCCGGTATCGATCAGTGTAAACGTACGATCCAGCCAGGTAATGTCGGCATATATTCGATCTCTGGTAATACCAGGGGTATCTTTTACAATGGAAATATTCTCACCGGCCAATGCATTGAAGAGTGTGGATTTTCCCACATTTGGGCGTCCCACGACTGCAACGATCGGTTTTTGATTCTTCTTACTCATCCTTCACACTCCCTCAAAACTACGCCTTTCGATCACACAAGAATGGTGTGATCGATAATTGATTTCAAAAAGTCATATCCGCTTGATTTTACAATAAAAAGGGGCACTTGTAAAGCCTTTTCAAGGTCGGCAACATGGTAATCATCCAGGAAAACATCTTCTCCGCTGCGCAAAATATTCTCCGGCAAGAACAAGCCTTGTCCCAATGACTGCCCTGACAGTTGCGCGATCAGATCCTGTCCGGTGAGCAGACCGGAGACCGTAATATGCTCTCCGAAGAAGTAGTTTTTGATGGGGTAGACAGTAAGCTCTATGTTGGGATAAGTGTCCATGATATCCTGACACAGCTTTTGAATCGTTGGATAGGCCAGCAATCCGGTTGCAAGGGAAAAACGACCGGCTCTCCTGACGCACAGATCACCGTCACACTCTTTTTGCTGAACCAGGCTCTCCGCAAATTCATCCAGCAGCAGTCTGGTCATGCCAACTCCGTTTTCCAGCTGCAGATAACCGTCATAGCGCTCTGCTTCCGGAAGTTCTCTCCCGGCGAGAATATACCATTCATCGCTGGCATGTACAAAATGGGTACCATATTTTTCAAAACACTCCCGTTGGTAACGTTCGATCAGATCAATGACCTGACAGGCATCCTCCTTCTCAAAGGGTTCCAGCGGAAACAGACCTTCCCGATACTTGGACAGCCCCACCGGTACCACGGACACACTTTCCAGAGTTGGCAGATATCTCATCAATTGTTCGATGGAATCCTCCAATTCTCTCCCGTCATTGAGTCCCTTACAGAGAACGATCTGGCCATTCATACGAATTCCGGCTTGAAACAGCCGATCCACCTTTTTCAACGCTTCTCCGGCAAAACGATTGTTCAACATTTTGCAGCGAAGCTCGGGATTCATGGTCTGGAAGGAAATATTGATCGGTGACAAATGATATCGACAGATGCGATCGATATCATGGTCAGACATATTGGTCAAAGTGACATAATTCCCCTGCAGAAAGGATAATCTGGAGTCATCGTCCTTGAAGTACAGAGTATCGCGCATTCCCGGCGGCATCTGGTCGATAAAGCAGAAAACGCATTTGTTATGACAATGTCGATACTCGTCCATCAGACCGTTTTCAAATTCGATCCCCAGATCTTCATCATACTCTTTGTCTATCTCAAGCAGCCATTCCTCACCGTTTTTCTTGAGGATAGATACTTCGATATACGTATCCTGAATCAAAAACTGATAATCAAAAATATCCTCGATGTCTGTGCCGTCAATCGAAAGGAGTGCATCTCCTGCCTCAATTTCCAGTTCCTCTGCAATACTGCCCGGAAGAACCCTCTTAATAATATGCTTCTTATGATCCATTCTTTTCACACTTTCCGTTTTACCCAAAAACTCTCTTCTCTTATCATACTAGAAAAACCTTGACGTGTCACTACTTAATGTTATAATCTAGGGGTAGTTTCAATCAGTTTTCAAAGATACAAGGAGAATCCCTATGCCAGATTTACATAAGATAGAAAACAAGATGCCAGTGGCCCCATTGAAGATCATTGCGCTCCCCTCAGCGGAACGAATGGGCCGCAGAATCAACGATTACCTTGTGGAGTTTCGCAGGTCTATTCAGAACGAGAAGGTAAAAAGTGACCCTGCTTTTCACGGATACAGTGAGAGCGATTACATGGTCCGCATCTCCACTCCTCGTTTTGGAACCGGCGAGGCCAAAGCGGTTCTGGAGGAAAGTGTTCGGGGCAAGGATCTGTTTATTCTTGTGGATGTCTGTAATCACAGTATTACTTACAACATGAACGGTTATACCAACCATATGTCTCCCGATGATCATTATCAGGATCTGAAACGTGTCATCGCAGCCTGCAACGGCAAAGCGCACCGTATCAATATCATTATGCCCTTCCTTTACGAAGGTCGTCAGCACAAGAGAAACGGACGGGAATCATTAGACTGTGCCTATGCTCTGAGAGAACTGCGTGATATGGGCATTCATAATTTTATTACCTTTGATGCCCATGATCCCAGAGTTGCCAACTCTACACCTTTAAGCGGATTTGACAACTTCACACCTCCTTATCAGTTTATCAAGGCACTGCTTCGTGTTGAAAAGGATCTCGTGGTGGATAAGGATCATATGATCGTCATCAGCCCGGATGAGGGAGCTTTGGATCGTGCGATCTACTTTGCATCGGTTCTTGGTGTAGACACAGGAATGTTCTACAAGCGCAGAGACTACTCCACCATCGTCAACGGTAAAAATCCCATCGTTGCACATGAATTTTTGGGAGACAATATCGAAGGCAAGGATGTTATCATCATTGATGATATGATTTCCTCCGGCGGAAGCATGATCGATACTGCCATGCAGCTGAAGAAAATGCATGCAAGACGGGTCTATATCTGCTGCACCTTTGGGCTGTTTACAGAAGGTCTGAAGGGATTTGACGAGGCCTATGAGAAGGGATACTTTGATAAGGTAGTCACCACCAATCTGACCTATCTCCCTCCGGAGATCTACAACAGAGAATACTTCGTCGAGGCTGATATGAGTAAGTTCATCGCTTCTCTCATCGATTTCATGAATCACGACGCTTCTCTTTCCAATGTCATGGCTACAACAGATAAGATTCATCAGGTTTTGGATGACTATAATCATCGCCGAATCAGTGATTTGAATGAATAAGTTTTCTGTCAAAGAAGGCGGTCCTCTTCCTCTGAGGATCGCCTTCTTTTGTCATTCGTATCATTCTGATCTATGAATCCGCCTCATTTTGTTCGGAAGGATCCTTTTCATTTCTGTCTGTTTCTTTTGAATCTTCGTCCCGGGGACTTAAGGTCACCTCAAATCGATCCATAGAATTTCCGATATTCCCCTGCCCTGCACTCAGCATCAGTTGTTCGGGTTTTTGAAACTCAGGGAAGGAAATCGTCACCTTAAACAAATCTCCATCCAGGTAGATCACAAACTCACCCTTCTGTGCCTGAACCAGGCTTTTTGCGATGGAAAGCCCTAATCCACTGCCCTCTGTACTTCTGGCGCTGTCTCCGCGGATGAAACGCTCCGTCAATTCATCCGGTTGGATATTCATCTGCTGCTTAGAGATATTCTTGAAGGATGCGGATACTCTGCCGCCCTCATTCTCGATATCAATATAAACCCTTGTTCCTTCCAAAGCATACTTGCAGATATTATTTAGCAGGTTTTCTACCACACGCCACATCCTTCGGCTGTCTGCATAAATATATGCTGCAGGACCCTTCCTATCACATATCACAGTAAGCTTGCTGTCCTCCAGCTTGTCTGCCATCTCCCCAATTCCCTGCTGAATCAGTTCGTACAAATTCAGTCTTTCATTATTCAGGATAATATTTCCGGAGGAAATCTTGGAAGCTTCCACCAGGTCATCCGTCAGCTGCTTCAATCTTCTTGCCTTGCTGTCCAATATGTCTATATAGCCCTTCGCAGGCTCTTCCTTCAGCTTTAGGCGCTTTAAGAGATCGATATAGTTAATGATCGAAGTCAGAGGAGTCTTTATATCGTGGGAAACATTGGTGATCAGATCTGTTTTCATCTGTTCATCCTTCATACTGGTCTTCACCGCTTTCCCGATACCTTCTCCGATGTTATTCACCGCATCGGCTAATGTCCTGTTCGCACCATGCAGACTGTCCACTTCCAGCTTGAAATCAACCTCCCCATCCCGGATCCGCTTGATTCCGGCGATGATTTCCTGCCTTTCCGCATTGTTTTTAAACAAAATCACTCCAACGATACCGTTCAGTGCAACAAGACCTACCAAGATCAATATGGAGATCAGCTTCCTGTTCCGATACTGGTAGATTCCAAGCAAACCGATAAAATTGAGAAACAAATACAAGTTGTATGGAAGCATAATGCTGACCATAGAATTGGAATGACGAAAAACAAAAGAGAAAACCTTGCTGAATAAAAGCACGATCCTGTAGAAGAAACTATCCGTCAACAGATTGTGACTCTTCACCCTTCGAACAATACTATACCAAATGATCCCGCATGCAATGCTCAGGAACAAACCATATGCAATGAAATACAAATATTCATAGATTCGTGACATCCGAAGCCCGTTCATCTCAGCTTCTGTGACACAGGACATCTCAGCCAGTCGAACCAGATATTGGTAACCATTATAAGCAAAATAGACACAGATTCCGGAAAACAGAATCAAAAACTCAGTCCAGATCTTATCAAAATGATTCAGAAAGTGTTCTCGTGTCCCATCCTTGTTTTCTCTTACCCCGGCAGTGACAGTCAAATAAAATCCTATTCCGATCCACGCAAGCGAAAGCACAGCCAGAGCAATTAAGATCCACCATGATTTCGGGACAATTCTGGTAAACAGTGCCTCTGCATTATAAAATGCATCACCGGGCACGGAATAATTGGTATCTACAGCAAGCCAGATATGGGTGATCTCCGGATAGTTATAGTCGCGAAGATATCCGTACAATTCGTCCTCTCCCAGAATGGTATTTCCCATAAAGACAAGATTGTCCGGATAATAGATCAGATATCTTCTGTACTCTGAGAAAATCTCCGTGATATCCTCGTCTTCCATGTTCGTAATATCATCAATATTGGAAAAGGTCTTCATCTGGCTGTCTTCCTGCAGACGAACCACATATTTTACATTTGAGTGATTTTTCTGATAAGCTCTGTTCCACACCTGATACTGCTGGTAATTGTCTGAAAAATGACGAATTGCCGTGGCAAGATTTTTCTGGAGTGTCAGACAGTCCACCCAGTTGCCGGTTTTTTTCAGGAAATCTGTGTTTCCGTCCATATCAGGATAAATACAATCCAGAAGAGAAACCTTCACTGAAGTTCGATCCTGATCATCCTTCAGCAATTCAATCCCTTCCAACCCCTGCGACATGATATAGGAGAAAACCATTTCTTCAAACTCATTCTGCCAGAGACCGCTGTACTGCATTTTCTCATAGACGATCGAAACATCGCCGGCGTCCTTGCCGTAATATGCAGGCTGAGCGGATTCGATGGGCTGTCCCATGTCATCAAAAGGATACTCTCCGGTATTCAAAGTTTCCTCTCCCACACGATAAAACCCATCAAAGGCAAGCTGTCCATACTGATCAACGGTGAAATTTTCAGGATAAATGACATATCCGAAATAATTGATAAATTCTGACATCGTCATGACATAAGTGGTATAGGTGGTTCCTCTCTTTCCCCACTTGATCAGATCGTCAAGTTCGTATCCAACCGTAAACCGGCATCCGCCATCTACTCCGATTTGTCTGGCAAAATCAGTGATATCTATGGTTTTTTCTCCGTCAAAGACCCCTTCCGTCTCCATCTGATTCTTGATGGCAACCAGCTGCATGATATCTGATACGGAGGCACGGAACAGATCCTGATAAATCTCTGACTCTTCAAACTCCATTCCGTTTTCTACAGGAAAAATCTTGTAAATATGTGAGCCCTCGATGGAGTTTACCTCTATATAAGAATTCAGCATAAGACTGGCCACAGACAACAAAATGCCTGCGGCAATCAAATGCTGAATAAAACAGAAAATCATTCTTTTCAGTTGCGTGCTATCCAGTCTGGTCTTTTTCATACTTCCTCACTACTATTGCTTATCGATCTTATAGCCCACTCCCCATACAACCTTCAGATACTTAGGTTCTTTCGGATTGATCTCAATCTTCTCACGAATATGTCTGATATGAACCGCAACCGTATTGTCCGCACCTACCGCATCTTCATTCCAGATATTCTCATAGATCTGGTCGATGGAAAACACTCTTCCCTGATTTTTCATCAGGAGCAGCAGAATCTGGTACTCGATCGGTGTCATTTTCACCGGCTCATCGTCTACGGTTACCTGCTTCGTCTCGTCGTTGATGGTCAGACCTCCAACCTGATAAATATATCTGCTGTCGGTATTCATACTGCCCAGAGAGGTGTATCTGCGAAGATTGGATTTTACTCTTGCAACAAGTTCCAGAGGATTGAAAGGTTTTGTAATGTAATCATCCGCACCAATATTCAACCCGAGAATCTTATCGGTATCCTCACTCTTTGCCGACAGCATGATGATCGGTACAGAGCTTGTCTCTCTGATTTTCAGAGTGGTACGGATACCATCCAGCTTCGGCATCATCACATCCATCAAAACAAGATGGATTTCTTCCTTCTTCATTATATTTAGTGCCTGCTCACCGTCATATGCCTTAAAGATCTGATAGCCGTCATTATTCAGATAGATCTCGATGGCATCCACGATTTCCTTGTCATCATCACAAATTAAAATATTTATCATAAACCCCTTTTCCCCCAAAAATGACTATAACTATATCTAAACAAATAAAACTTAAGGTAACTTGAAGCAAAAGTGAAGATTTCCTTAATAAAGCTTATCTGCAGGAATAAATGTGCGGGAAAGCATTCTGAACCCATTCTACGGTATCTCCCTGAATGGCGATGACATCATACCGAATCGGGCAGGAATCTTTCACCCCATGTGTCAACCTGTAATAATCTGCAACCTTACAGATCTGGCGCTGTTTGGAATAAGTCACGGCAGCAGAGGCATAACCATACCCAACACCGCCCCTGTATTTCACCTCTACAAACACCAGATATCCCTGATGAACCCCGATCAGATCGATCTCACCGCTGCGATTGCGGTAATTGCGCTCTTTGATCCGCATTCCGTTTGCCGCCAGATACTCAGCAGCACGATTCTCATATGCAGACCCTGTCTCTCTCTTGTTCATTTTCTAAAACCCGAAATTTTTGATAAAGCTTCTGCGATGAATGGGAGTCGGTCCGTATTTTTTCAGAGCGGCAATATGGGCCTGGCTTCCATAGCCCTTATTTTCCGCAAAATGAAACTCCGGATAAATACTGTCGTACTCACACATCAACCTGTCTCTGGTAACCTTCGCGATAATGCTCGCTGCACCGATAGAGATGCTTAAGGCATCCCCCTTGATAATCGGCACCTGCCTCACTGATACGCCCGGAATCGTCACTGCATCATTCAGCAAGAGGTCAGGGGCGGGATTCAGTTTGGCAATTGCCTGGCGCATTGCCTGATAGGTCGCCTGCAGGATATTGATCTCGTCAATGGTTTCCGGGGTGGCATATCCCACGGCACAGGCGACAGCCTCCGAAGTGATCACATCATACAGTTCTTCCCGTTTTTTTTCGGAGAGCTTCTTAGAATCATTGATATACAGAATCTCACAATCTTTCGGCAAAATAACCGCTCCGGCCACAACCGGCCCGGCCAACGGTCCTCTCCCCACTTCATCGATACCGCAGATATAGGAATAAGCACTGTATGCTCTCTCATATTGCTGCAGATCATAGATGCGCTGCTTTTCAAGGAAATATGCCTGCTGTCTCTTTTTGGCAGCTGTGATCAATTTCTTCACTCCGGCGCGTTCGTCCTCCGCATAAAGTGAACACACTTCCTCCAGGGATGCCGCATTTGCCTCATCCAGTTCTCTCTTAATCTCCCCAATGGCCTTCATATGTACTCCGTTCTTTCCAAAGACTATTCTCAAATGCCTTACTGACCCTACTGATGTTTCACAAAACCGAACTTGGAAAAGGGCCAGACACGAACCCAAGCCCTTCCGATCAGCTGGCTTCTCTTCACATTGCCCACAAGGTCAGAACGGCTGTCCGTGCTGTTATTACGATTATCACCCATCACAAAATACTCGTCCTCTCCAAGCACCACTTCGCCGGCGGCCCGCCCCAGAGCAAAGGGTTGAATAACTTCCTTCCCATATCCCTCTGACAACAGTTCCCCATTGATATAGATATTTCCTTCTGTATCTATATGGACCGTCTCTCCCGGCAATCCGATAATTCTCTTGATATAGTAAGTCTTATCGGCATTTTCGTATGGCGGAAAAACTACCACATCAAACCTCTCAGGATCAGAGAAACGATAGGAAATCTTGTCCACGATCAGATTGTCGGCATTCTGCAGCGTAGGCTCCATAGACTGTCCGTCTACCACTGTCCGCTGAGCAACATATTTGATAAACAGCAGGGTGACACAGATCACCAGTCCAAAATACAAAATTGTACCGATCGCCTCTTTTAATTTCTCACTCATTTGTCTCACCGCCCTCCGGTCTCTCTAAACTGATTCTCCCCAATCGTCCGCTTCGGAAATCATCGATCAAAAGGTCCGCGGCTTTTTTACAGTCAAGCTCTTCCCCTTTCTTATAACATCCTCTGCTCACAGCAATGGCATTCAGGGTCAAAGCGGGTGTCTCCTGCAATTCGATTCCATAGCGATCATTGATTGCGGTGGGATAGATTTCTGTCAGACATCCAATGAGATCACAGGCCAAATCTTCCATAATGATGATCTCATCATTGACGGAACCGATGAACGCCAGATACTTACCAACCTTTTCATCCTCGAATTTCGGCCAAAGTATCCCGGGAGTATCCAAAAGTTCCAATCCTTTTCCCATACGTATCCACTGCTTGCCCTTTGTCACGCCCGGTTTGTTGCCCGTCTTCGTACATGCCTTGCCGGCAAAAGAGTTGATAAAAGTAGACTTTCCTACGTTCGGAATTCCAACCACCATGGCACGTACAGGCCGACCAACAATCCCCCGTCTTCTATCACGTTCGATTTTTTCCCTGCAGGCCTGCTGAACCAGACCGTTCACGCTTTTTACCCCAAAACCGGTCTTGGAATTCATCTCCAGCGCATAAATACCCTTGGACTCAAAATATTTCATCCATTGCTTGTTTTTGACGGGATCAGCCAGATCAGACTTATTGAGCAGAACGATCCTCGATTTGTTTTTCCCCAGCTCATCAATATCCGGATTGCGGCTGGAGAGAGGGATACGCGCATCGACCAGTTCGATGATCAGATCAATTAACTTCATATCCTCCTGCATCATACGCTTAGCTTTCGTCATATGACCGGGGTACCACTGAATTACCATACTTACTTCACAAATCCCATGTCCAGCTCTTCATAGCCGCCACGGAACCAAACCTTTCCTATAATATCGATTTCTTCTACTGCTCCCAGGTTGGCAGAACGACTGTCCTCACTGTTCTGCGGATCATCGCCCATACAAAAATACTCTTTGCTCTTGAGTGTAATATCATTTACGGCAATACCGGGATCCTTAATATAATCTTTGACCCATTTGCTCTCCAGTCCGTTCACATAGAGTACACCGTCGCGAATCATCAGATGATCTCCGGGAACCGCAACCACACGCTTCACATAATAGTGTGCATTCTCATTGCCGTTTGGGAGAAAAACGATCACATCTCCTCTTTTTGGAGTGGACAACAAATACCGAAAACGATCCACATAGACAGACTGTCCGTTCAGCAAATCGGGATGCATGGAATCACCCACCACTTGAATTTTCATTCCAAAGAAAAGAGTTGCCACAACACCGACAAATACAGAGATCAATATGCCCGCAGACCAGCTGAAGATCTCTTTTACCAGGGAAGTATTCATTCTCTTTTTCTTTTGATAAAAGGTCAAGCCCTTTCTTTTTGCCATAAATTCTTCCTCACAACCATGATACATTTCAGTATAACACATTTTTCGTAAATAGAAAAGGACAACTACAAAAGTAATTGTCCTTTTCGCAAGCTTCTTGTGAATTCAATCAAAGCAAATTATCTGACGAGCTCTTTCACCTTTGCCTTCTTACCAACGCGGTCTCTCAGGTAGTTCAGCTTAGCACGTCTTACTTTACCCTTTCTGATTACTTCGATCTTCTCTACATTGGGAGAATGTACAGGCCAGGTCTTCTCAACGCCGACACCGTTGGAGGATTTTCTTACAGTGAAGGTCTCACGATTGCTTCCACCCTGTCTCTTCAGAACAACACCCTCGAAAACCTGGATTCTCTCGCGGTTACCCTCTTTGATCTTACCGTATACACGTACGGTATCACCAACTTCAAACTCGTCAACGGTTGCCTTCAGCTGTTCAGCTTCGATTTCTTTGATAATATTACTCATAATGAGCCTCCTTCATATAATGGATGTTCTTAATACAGATCGTAACAGAGGACCATCTTATTTACACAACGTGAATATTTTATCACAAGTTTTTTCTGATTGCAAGCACAATTTACTTGTTTTCGTAAATACATTGCAATTCTAAGTTTTCTCAATCCTTCGTAAGCTCCGACTCAGGTGAACCGAAGACCCACCAAACCGGTCTGCCCGCCCGGTATAAGCCCAGCTTCTCCTGTAGATGTAGGGACGCAGTGTTTTCTTTTCTCACATGACAATATGGAATATAACCCCTCTCCAGCTGTCTGTTGATCAGGAAAGATTCCAGACTGACAGCAATCCCCTTTCCCCGATGCGGTTCCTCCACAAAGAGAAAGCCCATGCTGCCGTCGTTGTGACATCCGATGAAACCGATGAGTCCCTGCTCATCATAAGCACCATACATGGCTCCTGACAGAATCCTCTCTGCAAGATACTCTTCTTCCTCCCCGTCCTGACCATAATGAGCATTTACATAGGGCAGATCCTCAATGGTCAGACTTCTGATCTGTTTATAGGCAACAGGCATCGTCTGGCGAAGGGTATAAAGATACTGGAAACACTCTCCCCAGAGAGCATGCCCCTGTTGCAGCAGATAATCCTTCATCTCACGGGAAAATACCAGATACCAGGCAGGATGCTTCACAGCCGACTGATAGACCCGTTCACAGTTTGCGGGATTGGAGAGAGCAAGCATGCAGACCTCTGAAAACGGTGCGTAGACAACCACATCGCCGTCCTTTTGATACAGGATCTCCCCCTGCCCTCTGGACAAACTCTCCATGATCGGAATCATATTGCGCTTATCCTTGGAGAGAGCCTTCAGCAGCTTTTGTTTTTCCTCATATTTTGCGAACAGATCAGGACGAACTCTTCTGGTCTTCTCCACTGACTGCTCCAATCTCCACTCAGTCACCCTTCTGTGATTGCCGGTAAGCAGCACCTCCGGCACTGGTTTCCCGTGCCAGACCTCCGGTCTGGAATAATGTGGATACTCCAAAAGATCGTTGAAAAAGCTCTCCTCCTCCGCAGAGGCATCATTTCCGAGTACACCCGGAACCAGCCTGGAGACCGCATCGATCATGACCATGGCAGGAAGTTCGCCGCCTGTAAGCACATAATCACCGATGGAAACAAAATCAGTGACAACCTCATCCAAAACCCTCTGATCGATCCCTTCATAATGGCCGCAAAGAATCACCAATTCCTCTTCCTTCGCCATGTCCCCGGCAAGCTTCTGGGTAAAAGGTACTCCCTGGGGCGTCACATAGACCGTGCGAAGTTTTTTCCCACCGCAGACTGCCTGCCAGGCATCATAAACAGGCTGCACCTGCATCAGCATACCGGCGCCGCCTCCATAGGGGTAATCGTCCACCTTTCGGTGTTTATCCAGAGAATAATCCCTGATATCCACCGCATTCAGCTCTATGATCCCCTTTTCCAAGGCTCTGCCAATGATGCTGGGTGCAAGTCCCTGCCGAATCATCTCAGGGAAAAGAGTTAATACATGAAACTTCATCTTCTATCATCCCTCTCTTGACGATTCCTCGTCCAGCAGCCCATCCAAAACATGGACCTTCATAAAGCCATCCTCCACATTCACCTCGAGAATACACTGTTTGATCGCCGGAAGCAGTAATTCTCTTCCATCCTTCAGATCAATGACATATACATCATTGGCTCCGGTCTCCAGAACTTCTCTCAGAATACCGATCGGATCGCCGGATTCGTCAAAAACTTCCAATCCGCACAGATCAGCAATAAAATACTCATCCCTGCGAAGACGCACTGCATTGTCTCTGGAGACGATCAACCTGGCCTTGCGATATTTTTCCACATCATTCAACGTGTCGATACCTTTGAATTTCAAGATCACAAACTGCTTGAAAAACTTCACACCTTCTATTTCCAGCGTGACTCGTTCCTTACCGGTATCCACAAACACTTCCCGCAGCTTTTTAAAGCGCCGGGGATCGTCTGTGGTAGGGAACACCTTCACTTCTCCGTGCACTCCATGGGTAGAAGTGATCAAACCGATCTGAAAAAACTCTTCCATTTAACCTCCTATGGAAAAACAAAGGGAGGCACCGGGCGCATCGCCTGTTCCTCCCCGAATATCAAGTGAAATGATAGCCTGGCAACATTACACAATCTCAACATCCACTCTCGTGTCATCTTTGGATGATGCAGCCTTCACAACAGTACGGATCGCTTTCGCAATTCTTCCCTGTTTGCCGATAACTTTGCCCATATCGGATGCAGCTACATGAAGTTCGATAACTGTATATCTGCCCTCGGTCTTCTCGGTCACAACAACCTCATCCGGATTGTCTACAAGTGCTTTCGCAACTACTTCAACTAATTCCTTCATAAGCCACCTCCAAAGAATCTGAACTTATTTTACGATACCGGCAACCTTCAAGAGTTTTCCAACCTGCTCGGTAGGCTGAGCACCGTTAGCAAGCCACTTCTTAGCAAGCTCCTCATTGATGCTGAAGGTGCTGGGATCGGTAGAGGGATCATAGGTACCGATCTCTTCTACAAATCTTCCATCTCTGGGGGAACGAGAATCAGCTACAACGATTCTATAATAAGGAGCCTTCTTCTGTCCCATTCTTCTCAATCTCATCTTTAACATTGTTTTTTCCTCCATCTGATAAAAATATAATGTGATTTATTTATGAACGTCCTTTTTCGGACTGATTCACCTGAATTTAGAACGGAAATCCGCCTCTTTTTCCGGGGAAGCCCCCGAACATTCCGTGTTTCTTCCTGCCGCCTCCGAACTGCTTCATCAGCTTCTGGCTCTGTTCAAACTGTTTGATAAAGCGATTCACCACAGCAATATCCACACCGGCGCCCTTTGCAATACGATGCTTCCTTCTGGGATTCAGAAGCTTCGGATTCCTTCGCTCCTCCTTTGTCATGGAGAGAACGATTGCCTCCATTTGCTTCAGCTGCTTCTCATCGATCATTCCCTCCAGATCGGAAGACTTCACGCCCATGCCGGGAAGCATTCCGAGAATGCTTGTCAGGCCACCCATCTTACGCATCTGCTTCATGCTCTCCAGGTAATCTTCAAAATCGAATTTACCCTTCTTCATGCGTCCGGCCATCTCACGGCTGGTCTCTTCATCAATGTCAATGTTCTCCTGAGCCTTCTCGATCAGAGTGAGTACATCCCCCATACCGAGAATTCGATTGGCCATTCGATCCGGGTAAAACTGCTCCAGATCGGAAAGCTTCTCGCCCATGCTGACAAAAAGAATCGGCTTACCCGTTACAGCTTTTATGGAAAGCGCGGCACCGCCTCGCGTATCTCCATCCATCTTCGAGAGGATCACACCGTCAATGCCAACCTTCTCATCGAATTCCTTGGCAACATTGACTGCATCCTGACCGGTCATGGCATCTACCACAAGCAAAGTCTGATGCACGTCCAGGTTTGACTTGATCTCCTGCAGCTCAGCCATCATATCTTCGTCGATGTGAAGCCGTCCGGCAGTATCCAGAATTACTACATTGTGGCCATTCTTTTCCGCAAAGCCGATCGCCTGTCGCGCAATCTCCAGAGGTCTGACATCCGTTCCGAGGGAAAACACATCGACCTCCTGCTTTGCTCCGTTGATCTTCAACTGCTCAATGGCTGCAGGTCTGTAGATATCACAGGCAACCAAGAGGCATTTCTTACCCTTTTTCTTCAGCTTACCGGCGATCTTGGCAGTAGCTGTCGTCTTACCTGCACCCTGAAGACCGGCCATCAGGATCACTGTAATTGCCTTGCCGGGCTGCATGGCGATCTCCGTTGTCTCACTGCCCATCAGGGCGATCATCTCTTCATTGACGATCTTGATCACCATCTGCGCAGGATTCAGACCATTCATCACATCCTGTCCGATAGCACGCTCTTCAATGGCCTTCACAAACTGCTTAACAACCTTGAAATTCACGTCAGCTTCCAGCAGCGCCATCTTGACTTCCTTGAGGGCAGCTTTCACATCGTCCTCAGTCAGACGCCCCTTACCGCGAAGGTTCTTAAACACATTCTGCAGTTTATCGGTTAAACTCTCAAATGCCACTTACAAAAACTCCTTACTCACTTTTTAAATCTCCTGCAGCAGGTTCTCTGCAAGTAACCTGATATCCTCAAGTCGCTTCCTCAAAACCTCCGCTCCCTCTCCGGATATCTCCGTCATCGTCTGAATCAGTCGAACCGTCTCCTTGGCCTTGCCAAAACGCTCGATCAGATGCAGCTTATCCTCATAGCCCTGAAGCAGTTTGTCGCATCTCTTGATCAGATCGTGCACACCCTGCCTGCTGATTCCATAAGTCTCAGCGATCTCACTTAAGGACAGATCATTATAGACCGCGTCCTCATACACCTGTTTCTGATGTTCCGTCAATAGTTCTCCATAGAAGTCGAAAAGCATCGTCTGCTTATAAATCTTCTCCAACTGATCGGTATCACGAACTGAATCCATGCAAGCGATTCCTTCCTTCCACATCCTCAACCTCGTTCACTATACTACAAGCAAAGCAAGGTGTCAAGTATTTTTTCTTGACACCTTGCTTTGCCATCTTTTATAATTCTGAAAAGTCTTTTCATCAATCCGGGTTCTCCTCTACAGGTTCCTCTCCCTGCAGCTGCCGGAGCAGTTCCTCAGAGAAGAAGCTTCCAAGGGAAACTGACAATGCGGGCTTCGGCCGAAGCAGTTCCAGAATCGACTTCGCACTTTCTTCAAAGGCCTCCTCGTCCTGTGTCAGTGCAAACAGGCGGGCAGTATTCTCCGCATCGGCCAATGCAGCATGAGGACAGCCCTCGAAGGTAATCCCCGCTCCATTCAAAGCAGCCTCCAGCTTGATCGCCTGTTTCACCTGCAGGATTCCGGAGAACACCTTCTGAAAATCTACCCAACTGCTCAGCAACTGCTGCAATCTTGGATCATCATATCCCTTACAGCGGCTCTCCTGACGGATCTGTCCGGCATCAGAATTGCTCCAGGAGTACATCGTTGTCTCTTCCTCTCCGATCCAGGCCAGAAAATCATCCATGGCTTCCTCAAAGCCACAGGCTCCGCAGAGATCTTTCTCCGAGATATGGGTCAGGTCAGTGATAAAACTGCTGATCTCACCGTACACCGGCTTGACAAAGCGATCATACCGATCGATGATGCAGTTCTCGTCATTCAGCTTTACTGCACCGATCTGAATAATCTCGCACCTGCAATATTTCAAATCTCTTCGAATTTTCTTATTCACCTCACAAAACTCCAGGTCAACGAAAACCTTAATCATCTGTATTTTCCGCCTTTCTGCGACATATTTTCCACATATGGATCTATTATAGCATACTCTGAAAAAAAAGACAAAAAAACCTGAAAGCCTGTGTTTCCACAGAGCTTTCAGGTGAATGATCCGACAAAAGTGTCTATCTCTGTACGCGAGCTCCGGCTCCGCCCATGATAGCCTCAACTTCCTTCTTGCTCGCCATAGTAGTATCACCGGGTGTGGTCATAGCCAATGCACCATGTGCTGCCCCGTAATTTACGGCAATCTCAGCATCACCGGTGGTCATCAAACCATAGATCAAACCGGAAGCGAAGGAATCACCGCCGCCTACGCGGTCCATGATCTCAAGCGCATCATACTGCTTTGCCTTGTAGATCTCCCCGCCTGCCCAGCAGAGAGCACTCCAGTCATTCACTGTAGCGGTTCTGACGGTACGAAGGGTGGTTGCAACAGCCTTGAAGTTAGGATATACCTGTACGGCATTGTTGATCATCTTTTTGTAGCCTTCGATATTCAGTTCCTTCAAATTCTCGTCGTTGCCCTCGATCTCAAAACCAAGGCAAGCTGTAAAGTCCTCCTCGTTGCCGATCATCACATCGACATACTTGGCAATTTCCTTATTGACTTCCTGCGCCTTGGCAAGGCCGCCGATCGCACTCCACATGGAAGGACGATAGTTCAGATCGTAAGAAACGATGGTGCCGTACTTCTTAGCGGTCTTGATGGCAGCGAGAACGGTCTCACAGGACTGCTCTGAAAGAGCAGCGTAAATGCCGCCGGTATGTAACCAACGGACACCAAGTGTGCCAAAAATATACTCGAAATCAAAATCGTCGGGAGTAGCCTTGGAAATAGCAGTGTTTGCTCTGTCGGAACAGCCTACCGCACCACGGATACCAAAGCCGCGCTCTGTAAAATTCAGACCGTTTCTGCATACACGGCCGATACCATCGGTGGGCATCCACTTGATCAGGGAGGTATCAACTCCGCCCTGAAGGATGAAATCCTCCATCAGTTTTCCGACTTCATTGTCTGCAAAAGCAGTGATCACGGCAGTCTTCAGCCCAAAGCATCTGCGAAGTCCTCTGACTACATTGTACTCTCCACCGCCTTCCCAGGCACGAAAGCTTCTGGCGGTACGAATACGGCCCTCACCGGGATCCAGACGAAGCATTACTTCTCCTAAAGATACAGCATCAAAGGTACACTCATTGGCAGGTCTCAAATTCAAATCCATTGTCTTATTTCCTCCAGTTTCTTTTATCCACGAATTTCTTTTACGATCGCTGCAGCCTCTGCGGTCAGCTCTTTGATCTTTTCAAAATCACCGGCCTTGATCAGATCACCCTTAACCATCCAGCTGCCGCCGCAGGCAATAATTCTGTTATACTTCAGATATTCTCTGACATTGGTCGCATTGATTCCGCCTGTAGGCATGAATTTCACCCCGGTATAGGGTGCCGCGATCGCTTTGATATAGTTCAGTCCGCCGGCCTGCTCCGCAGGGAAGAACTTCACGACCTCAAGGCCAAATTCCAATGCAGTCTCAACATTGCTGGGGTTACAGGTGCCGGGGGTGATGGGAATATTCTTCTTCACACAGTACTCTACCACCTTGGGGTTAATTCCGGGGCTGACAATAAACTTTGCACCTGCTGCAACCGCACGATCTACCTGTTCTGTCGTAAGCACGGTACCTGCTCCCACAAGCATATCAGGAAATTTCTCACTCATAATGCGGATCGCCTCTTCTGCCGCTGCGGTACGAAAAGTTACCTCAGCACAGGGAAGACCACCCTCCATCAATGCACGTCCCAAGGGTTCTGCATCCTTCGCATCATCCAATACCACTACAGGAATGATTCCGATTTTCTGAAACTGCTCCAATACCTGATTCATTCTTCTCCCTCTTTCTGTCCACAGGACAATCAAATTATTCTGGCTTGATCTTCGAAACCCCTTCCATTTCTGAAAAAACACCTGTGAGAATTCAAAAATGTAAGCGTTTACATTTCTTATTTTTACACAATTATATGGTTTCGTCAACTGGTAAAATCACTTTTTTTCAAAAAAGAGGGAGACATTTTTTCAGAAAACCTCTCCCCCTCCAAAACCACTATATTTTTTCACTGAACAGGCTCTTGTATCCCTCTCCGTAGATCTCCGTGGCACTGGTAACGATCATAAACACGGCAGGATCTTCCTGTCGAACAATTTCCTCTGCCCTGTGTGAGACCTGCTTCTTGATCGCACACAGGATCACCCTCTTATCCTTTCCGCTGTAAGCACCGCTGCCCTCCAAAAAAGTAACACCGATGTCCATCTCTTCCAGCAAGCGACGTGCAATGGCTTCGTGACAATCACTGATGATAACTAGAAGCTTAGCCTCATCTCTGCCATAGAGGACAACATCCAACAAAAGAGAATTAACCACAACAACCAGACCGGCATAGAGCGCCACATCGACATCCTGAAATACCACACCTGACAAAGCCACGATACAGGCATCCGTCAGCAAAAACAACGCCCCCGTCTTCAGGTAGGGGAACTTCAGCCGCAGAAGCTTCACGAGAATATCGGTTCCGCCGCTGGTAGCACCGGCCTTAAAGACCAAGCCGATACCGATTGCCATCAGCGCTCCCCCGGCAAGAGACGCAAGCAACGGATCCACCGTCACCGCACCGATGGGCGACAGTACATTGATAAACAAGGATGTCATTGCGGTACAATACAGAGTGGAGAGCAGAAATCTCAACCCAAACTTCCACATTCCGATCGCCAGAATCGGCAGATTGATCAGCAGCACCCAGGTTCCGGTCTCCATCCCAGTATACTTGCTCAGCATAATGGCGATACCGGTAACGCCGCCGGGTGCCAGCCGATTGGGATCCAGAAAGAGACTGACCGCTGCCGAATAAACAAAAGCGCCAATGGTGATAACGAGATAGTCCCCCATCCGCCTACGTATGGATTTCTTCTCTTCGAAACGAAACTCTTCCTGCAAACCGTTCGTCATGAACAACCCCCACTATATATTGGTACGCACCAGTTTTGGCTTATAGCCTTCCTTTTCCAAAGCTGCCATGATCTGTGCCTTGTGATCCGTGCCAAAGGCCTCCAGCGTGATACGGAGTTCCACAGCCGCATTTCGATTGATGGAGACAAACTGATTGTGCTCCAGCTTGATAACATTACCGTTTTCTGCTGCGATGATTCCGGATACCCTGCAGAGTTCACCGGGCTTATCCGGCAGGAGAACAGACACCGTGAAGATCCTGTCACGGAAAATCAACCCCTGCTGAACCACGGAGGACATTGTGATCACATCCATATTTCCTCCGCTCAGGATGCAGACGATACGCTTGTCTTTCACATTTAACTTCTTCAAAGCTGCAACAGAAAGCAAACCGGAATTTTCCACGATCATCTTATGGTTTTCTACCATGTCCAGGAAGGAAACTACCAGGTCCTCATCCTCAACCGTGATGATGTCGTCCAGATTCTCCTTGATAAAGGGAAATAGTTTGCTTCCGGGAGTCTTCACCGCAGTGCCGTCTGCAATGGTGCTGACAGAAGGCAACGTTGTAACCTGATCCTTCTGCAGAGATACCTGCATACAGTTTGCCCCGGCAGGCTCCACTCCAATCACTTTGATCTTGGGATTTAACTGTTTTGCCAGTGTGGAAACACCGGTTGCCAGTCCGCCGCCCCCGATGGGAACCAAAATGTAATCTACCAGAGGTAATTCCTTGAAGATCTCCATAGCAATCGTTCCCTGACCGGTTGCCACATCCAGATCATCAAAAGGATGAATAAAGGTATAGCCATGCTCTTCGGCAAGCTCATAGGCCTTTGCACAGGCTTCGTCGTATACATTGCCATGAAGGATCACTTCGGCGCCGTAGCTCTTGGTACGATTCACCTTGATCAGAGGTGTGGTAGTAGGCATGACGATGACAGCTCTCGCCCCATAACACTTTGCAGCATACGCCACGCCCTGGGCATGATTGCCTGCAGATGCGGTGATCAGACCCTTGGCACGTTCCTCCTCGGTCAGGGTACTCATTTTATAGTAGGCTCCCCGAACCTTATAAGCTCCGGTAAACTGCATGTTTTCGGGCTTCAGGAAAACCCTGTTTCCGGTCTGACTGCTGAGATAGTCACTGTATACCAGTTTTGTCTCCAGTGTCACCTTTTTTACGATCTCACAAGCTCTCTCAAAGCTTTCCAACGTTAACGCCTTATTCTCCATCGTTCCTATCCTCTTCCCTTTTACAATCAAACAGTGCATTGACAAATTCATCGGAATCAAACTTCTGCAGATCCTCGATGGTCTCACCCACACCGATATATTTTACCGGAATCTTCAGTTCAGACTGAATGGCCACGGCAATGCCGCCCTTTGCAGTCCCGTCCATCTTGGTCAGAATAATACCGGTGAGATTCGCCACATCGCCGAATTCTCTCGCCTGCACCAGAGCATTCTGTCCGGTGGTACCATCCAAAACGATCAGATTCTCCCGGTGTGCATCCGGATACTCTCTGTCAATGATACGGTTCATTTTGCGCAGCTCTTCCATCAGATTTTTCTTGTTGTGAAGTCTCCCCGCAGTGTCAATCAGAAGCACATCCACTCCCCTCGCCTTAGCCGCGCTGACTGCGTCATAGACAACGCTGGCGGGGTCTGCCCCTTCATTGCCGCCCACCATGGGAACCTCTGCTCTCTTTGCCCACTCAGCAAGCTGGTCTCCGGCAGCCGCACGGAAAGTATCTGCAGCGGCGATCAATACCTTTCTGCCGTTGTCCTTCAGCTTTCCTGCCAGCTTTCCAACAGAGGTAGTCTTGCCCACTCCGTTAACTCCGATCACCATAATGACAGACTGCCTGTTCTCGAACTCATACGCCGTCTCATCCACACGCATCTGTTCTTTGATGCTGTCGATCAGCAGCTGCTTACATTCGGAAGGTTCCTTGATATGTTTCTCCCGGATCTGTTCCTTTAATCGTTCAATGATCTGACCGGTGGCAGTCACACCGATATCGCCCATAATCAGAATCTCTTCCAGTTCTTCGAAGAAATCCTCATCAATGGCAGAAAACCCGCTGAACACCCTGTCGATTCCGCGAACGATATTGTCCCTTGTCTTCGTGAGTCCTTCCTTTAGTCTGGCAAAAAAGCCTTTCTTTTCCTTACTCATACCTCTGTCCTCTTTCTTTCCTTAGGTCAGATCGTTATCGATCAGGTTGACACTTACCAATTTGGATACTCCCTTCTCCTGCATGGTAATTCCATACAGACGGTCCACCTGCTCCATGGTGCCTCTTCTGTGGGTAATGACTATAAACTGAGTATTTTTCGTCAGCTTGTGAAGATATTTTGCAAACCTGCCCACATTGGAGTCGTCCAATGCCGCCTCGATCTCATCCAGAAGACAGAACGGTGACGGCTTCAGGTTCTGGATGGCAAAGAGCAGTGAAATTGCCGTCAATGCTTTCTCTCCGCCGGACAACTGCATCATATTCTGCAGCTTCTTTCCGGGGGGCTGGGCAATAATACGCACGCCTGCCTCCAGAATATCCTCATCCTCCAGCAGTTCAAGCGTACCTTTACCTCCGCCGAACAATTCCTTAAACACCTTATCAAATTCCCGATTGATCTCAGCGAATTTCTCTGTGAACTGTTTTCTCATGGAGGCATCCAATTCCGAAATGATCTGAAGCAGAGAACGCTCCGCCTCTACCAGATCATCGTGCTGGGTCTTTAAGAAGGTGTATCTCTCAATCAGATTCTTATAGTCCTCAATTGCATTGACATTGACAGGGCCCAACTTTTTGATCTCATCCTTCACGGTATAGATCTGCTTCTTCATAGAACCGAGATCATTCATGCTTTCATCGCGTAGGGTGGAGGCATCGGACAGGGTGATCTCATACTCGCTCCACATATAGTTGATCTGAGCGTCAATACTCTCCTCTGCCTTTTCCTTCTGAGCAGTCAGACGATAGACCTCCTTGTCCAGGGCTGATATCCTTTCTGCAAGCTCCTCCCGTCTGTCAAAGAAATTCTTTTGCCTGGAAACCAGCTCTTCTCTGCGAACCTGGCTGTCCTTCAGCGTCTTCTCAGACTCCGTCTGACAGACAAAGGAGGCCTCTATGGTCTTCTCAATTTCGGTGATATTATGGAGTTTGTCCTCAATGTCCTGTGAATTCGATTGAAGCGCTTCCAAAATCTCTGCAAGTTCGCTGTTGGAACGAGCAATCTCTTCCTCGATACGATTGACATTGTCCTGTTTGAAGCCGTATACCTGACGCATCTTCTGAACCTTCAGTTCCCACTCGCTGACAAGGGAAGATGCTTCACTTTCCGCTCTCCTCAGCCCCTCCAGTTCTTTCTGGGCAGCCGCGATAGAGTCTGTAATTTTCTGCTCGGAGCCTTCACTGGTTTCCAGATCACGCTGCACAGCTTCCTTTTCGTTTTTGATCTGAAAGATCTGATCCTCGATCTCTTTCTCTTCCTGTTTCAGCGAGGAGAAAGTCTCCGTCTCCTCCTCCATCCGTTCCTTCGCCTGCTCCAGACTCAGCCGCAAAGTATTCTGCTCAATGGACTTGCGCTGAAGATCCATCTTTAGATTTTCAAGCGCCATACGCAGCTGATTTCTCTCAGACTTGGTCTTATCGATCTCCCGATTCATCTGATCAATGGAAGAAAGGAGCTCCTTTACCTTCTTCTCCAGCTCTTCTATCTCTCTTCGTCTGCCCAAAAGGTTGCTGTTATTCTTGAAAGCACCTCCGCTGATCGCACCGCCGGGAACAAGCAGTTCTCCTTCCAGAGTAACCATACGGATGCCGTAATCATATTTCTTCGCGATCCTGATCGCATGGTCCACCGTATCCACAACCAAAATGCGCCCCAACATAGCCCGGGCAACATTGCGGTACTTTTCATCGATCTGTACAAGTTCATCCGCCATTCCGAGCACACCGGGTTCCTTCAGGCTCTCGGGATTCTTGAATTCCTGGGGTTTTTGAATACTGGTCAACGGAAGGAAGGTGGCACGTCCGTACCGGTTATCCTTCAGAAACTGAATCATCTTTTTGGCAGTCTCTTCGTTGTCGGTGACAATATTCTGGATATTTCCGCCTAGTGCAGTCTCAATGGCAGTCTCGTACTTCTTCTCCGCCTGAATGATATCAGCAACGACACCGATGATCCCCTTGTGAGAGTCCTTCTGCTCCATGACCCTCTTCACGCTTCCGCCATAGCCTTCATATCTCTCGGTCAGATTGGACAAAGCTTCCAGCTTGGACTTTTCCTGATGGTATGCTGCCTGTCTCTCTCGAAGCAGTGCATCCTTCTTGGTCAGATCTTCCCGGATCTCTCCCAATTTCAGATTGCCCTCTGCCTCCTGCTCGTTCAAAAGGCGCACCGCCTCACAGGCAGCCTCATAATCCTCCTCCAGCTTTCTGATGTCTTCCTCTCTGGCCGCCTCATCGGATTTTGCACGCAGAAGTCTTGCCTGAAGTTCTGCCTTTCGGAATCCGATCTGCTCCAGCATGGTGTCAAAACGACCCAGTTTGGACTTGATCACCGCCCGCTGATTCAGATTTGCGATGATCGTATTCTTACCGGCTTCGATCATGGCGTTGAGCTCAGCGATCTGATTCTGAATCTCCTCCAGTGCTTTCTGCTTTTCACCTGCAGTCCGCAGCAAGGAATCAAGTTCTGCATCGATTTCTTCCTTCTCGCTTAAGAAGCCTGCTTTCGCCTTTTCTTTCTCCGAGATCTCTTCTTCCAGCGCAGCCTTTCTGTTCATCAGATGGGACTCGCTGCCCTTCGCGGAATTGATACGTTCCTTCAGGACATTGATCTCTCCCTCCAGCTTCCCTCTTGTCAGGTCCGCTGTGGTGACTGCATTCCTCGCCTCTTCGATGGCCGTCTCCAGCTGCTCGATCTGTGATTGGATCCGCTCGTATTCTTCCTTGATATTTCGATACTTCTCGTTGGTATCATCATATTCTGTCCTGGCATTGTTCAGCTTCTCAACAATCGCTTCCAGCTGCTGCTGCAGACGATTGTGCTCCAGAAGGAAAACATTGATGTCCAGTGTCTTCAGTTCTTCCTTCTTGCGCAGATATACCTTCGCCACCTCGGACTGCCGCTCCAAAGGAGCCAGCTGTTTCTCAAGCTCTGTCAGAATATCCGTCACACGAACCAGATTCTGCTGTTCATTCTCCAGCTTTGCCTGTGCGGCAACCTTCCGGCGTTTGAATTTCACAATACCGGCCGCCTCATCAAACAGTTCTCTTCGATCCTCAGGCTTTCCGGACAAAATCTTATCGATCTGTCCCTGTCCGATGATGGAATAGCCTTCCTTACCGATACCGGTGTCATAGAATAGCTCATTGACATCCTTCAGACGACAAATACTGCCGTTGATCAGATATTCACTTTCTCCGGAACGGTATATACGTCTGGCAACCGTCACTTCATCAAAATCAATGGCCAACTGATGGTCAGAATTATCCAAAGTGATCGCCACATACGCATAACTCAAAGGTTTTCTGTTCTCTGTTCCCGAGAAAATGACATCCTGCATGCTGGAACCGCGAAGCTGTTTGATGCGCTGTTCACCGAGTACCCATCGAACCGCATCCGCAACATTACTCTTTCCGCTGCCATTCGGCCCTACGATCCCTGTGATGCCATTGTGAAACTGAAAATCGATCTTGTTCGCAAAGGACTTAAATCCCTGAACCTCAATGCTTTTTAAATACATAACCTTTATCCCTCAAAAGCAAAAGTGCACTGTATGCCGCCTGCTGTTCGGCAGCTTTCTTAGTTCTTCCGGTTCCTCTTCCGTATTCTTCCTTACCGATCAATACGGAAACCTTGAAAACTTTGTTATGTTCCGGACCCTCTTCAGACAACAAAACATAGGTGATATCCTGCTTCAGTTTTCCCTGAACCAGTTCCTGAAGATTGCTCTTGCTGTCGTAAAACAGCTGTTTGTCCTCCAGATCCGAAAGAATAAATCGATAGATATGCTTCTTGGCGCTCTCCATTCCGCCGTCCAGATAGATCGCCCCGATGATCGCCTCACAGACATCAGCGATAATACTGTCTCGCTCTCTGCCCCCGGTCATATCCTCTCCTTTGCCCAGCCGCAAATACTTCCCGAGTTCCAGATCTCTGGCGCAGAAGGCCAATGCAGGCTCACAGACCATAGATGCTCTCATTTTCGTAAGTTCTCCCTCCGGGAGTGTGGGGTAGGTGGAAAACAGAAATTCACTGGATACCAATTCCAGGACAGCATCTCCCAAAAATTCCAGTCGTTCATAGTCACCGACCCGATTGATCCGCTGCTCATTATTGAAGGAGCTATGGGTCAAGGCCTGCTTCAACAGTCCGATGTTCTCAAATTGATAACCGATTTTTACTTCCAATTCCTGATAATCGATCTTTTCCAAAACCATTTCCTCTTTTCAAAAGAAAGAGCAGTTCAAAACGAACTGCCCTAATGAAATCTAACCTGACGCAAGTCATCAAAGTCTCTCAAATGCAACGCATCTGATTAGTTCAGCTGAGCCTTGATCATTTCAACAGCGTCCTCTACTGTGGAAATCTTCTCTGCAACATCTTCGGGAACCTCGATATCGAATTCCTCTTCAATTCCCATAATGATCTGATAGACGTCCAAAGAATCCGCACCCAGATCATCCTGGAAGGTAGCCTCCAATGTGATCTCCTCCGGATCCAGATTCAATGTTTCTGCGATAATATTTTTCAGTTTTTCAAATTCCATAGCTTTTTACCTCTCTTTATTTTATTCCCGGGAACCTAATTGTCCCTGAATTTTCTCATTTATCTTTTGTTCTTTGAAGGTGAGACACTGAAGGATGGAATTGCAGATCTCAACAGATTTGCTGCTTCCATGGGTCTTCACGACCAGACCTTTCAGCCCAAGCAAGGGTGCTCCCCCATACTCATCCGTAGAAAAACCTTTCATAGTCTTCTTCAGTGCAGGCTTGATCAAAAGCGCTCCGATCTTGGAACGAAGGGTGCTCATCATTCCTTCCTTGATCTTCTTCATCAGGGCACCGCTGACGCCTTCATACATCTTCAATACCACATTGCCGGCAAAGGCCTCACAGACGAGCACATCTGCTAAACCATAGGGAATATCTCTGGCTTCTACATTGCCCACAAAATTGATCTCCTCACAGCCTTTGAGAAGCTGATAGGTCTCCTTTGTCAATGCATTTCCCTTCTCTTCCTCCACGCCGATGTTCACCAGTCCGACTCTCGGGTTCTTCACCCCCATGACACTTTCCATATAGATGCTTCCCATCTTCGCAAACTGAACCAGATGAGAAGGCTTTGCGTCCACATTGGCCCCACAGTCAAGCAGCAGACTGACGCCCTTCAGCGTAGGGATCACAGGTGCCAAAGGCGGTCTCTCGATTCCTCTGATTCTGCCAACGATGATCTGTCCGCCCACCAATACGGCACCGGTACTTCCGGCAGATACAAAGGCATCGCACTTCCCTTCCTTCACGAGATACATACCCTTCACAATGGAGGAATCCTTCTTTCTGCGGATCGACAACACAGGAGGTTCTCCTGTCTCGATAATCTCAGGAGCATGCACGATTTCGATCTGCTCCAAAGGATATTGATACTTCTTCAATTCTTCACTGATAACGGGTTCCGGACCCAGGAGACAGACCTTGATTCGCTTCTCCCGAACTACGGCTTCGACTGCCCCCTTCACGGTCTCAACGGGAGCGTTGTCGCCTCCGACGGCATCTACCGCCACGCATACCATCTCTGCCATTCTATTCATTCCTTTGTCAGATATTCCCAATATACTCTGTTCGTATATCTATAGGATAATATACTAAAGCACTCCATAAAAATCAAGCCTTTTTTTGTCACGTCCGAAGGTATCGGTACAACCGGAAAATGATTTTTACGGCACAAAAAAACCATAGGATATCCTATGGTTTTTTTGCTGCTTATTCTTCAGGGAATGAATTACTCGTCAACTTCAACGACCTGCTTCTTGTTGTAAGAACCACAAGCCTTGCAGACTCTGTGAGGCATCATCAGTTCGCCGCACTTGCTGCACTTTACGAGAGTGGGAGCACTCATTTTCCAATTCGCTCTTCTCTTATCTCTTCTACCCTTGGAAGATTTGTTCTTAGGACAAATAGACATCGTTACACCTCCTTATTTGCGTTAAAGATATCTTGTAACACTGCCATCCGTGGATCGGGTACGAAAGTATCGCATCCGCAATCAATCACGTTTCGATTCTGTCCACAGACAGGGCATAACCCCTTGCAATCGTCCTTACACAAAATCTTTGCAGGCCAGTTACCAATGATTTCATTATACACAAAAGTTTCTACGTCCAGCTGGTAACCATCCATAAAGCTCAGATCATCAACCAGATCATCCTCTGCAGCAACTTCCGGTGAAGTAACGATTCTCTCAAATTCAAGATCAAGTATCGTGGGAACTTCTGTCAGGCATCTGTCACAGTAGGTCTGGAAAGTAATCTTTATGGCTCCATATACCTTGGCCTTATTCGGCTCAAGATTCGTGAACGTAAAAGCAACGGAGGACTTCTCTAAGATCTCGAAGCTACCCATCCCGCTCTTGAATACAGTCATTTCAAGAGGAACTTCCATACTCATCTGTCTGCCTTCGGAGGTCAACACATCAGATAAATTCACTAACATAGCGTCTCCTGTGCACAAGATTGGTGAGTAATATTTTCACACATTGAATCATTATACATATGAGATAGCGGTTTGTCAACAAGATATTTGAATGTTTTCAAACTTTTCTACCAAATATTGTAATATCTATTTCTGAACAAGACGAACGGTTTCTCTGGCGATGGCAAGTTCTTCGTTGGTAGGAATGACACAAACCTTGGTTCTGCTGTCAGGGGTCGTAATCACCAGATCCTCGCCGCGTTTATTGTTCAGTTCCTGATCCAACGTAATACCAAGGAAGGTTAAGTGACTGCAGATCAGATTGCGGATCAAAGGTCCGTTCTCACCTACACCGGCAGTAAAGCAGATCACATCTACACCATCCATGGCAGCAACGTAAGAACCGATATATTTCAGGACTCTGTAACAATAAGTCTTCATCGCACGAACCGCATTTTCATCACCGGAATAATAACCCTGTTCAATGTCTCTGAAATCAGAGGAAAGATTATCAGAGAGACCAAGCACACCGGATTTCTTATTTAAAACGGTGATCATCTCAGCAATAGACTTGTGCTCTTTCCCGGCAACATACTCGATAATGGCTGGATCGATATCACCGGATCTGGTACCCATGATCAGTCCTTCCAGAGGGGTCAGACCCATGGAGGTGTCGATACACTTGCCGTTCTTTACGGCGGAAATGCTGGCTCCGTTGCCAAGGTGACATACGATGATCTTCAGATCCTCATACTTCTCGCCCAGAATCTCGGCCGCCCTCTTGGATACATAGGAATGACTGGTTCCGTGGAAACCATATCTTCTCACCTTATATTTCTTATAGTACTCATAGGGAAGACCATAGAGATATGCCTCCTCCGGCATGGTCTGGTGAAATGCCGTGTCAAAAACAACAACCATGGGTACACCTGGCATCAGCTTCTGGCAGGCCCGAATACCGATCAGATTGGCGGGATTATGCAGGGGCGCAAGATCGCTGACCTCCTCGATTGCCTTGATCACATCCTCATCAATGATAACGGACTGTGCGAAACGCTCTCCGCCGTGAACCACACGATGTCCTACGGCTCCGATCTCACTAAGATCCTTTACAACGCCTGTCTTCTCGTTGGTCAGTGCCTCCAACACGAGACGGATCGCATCGGTGTGATCCTTCATGGGAACCTCGCGCTTCTCCTTCTCACCACCGGCAGGGGTATAGGTGATCATACTTCCGTCGATTGCTATTCTCTCACAGAGTCCCTTCGCCAAAACCTTCTCTGTCTCGGAATCGATCAGCTGAAACTTCAGAGAAGAACTGCCACAGTTAATAACCAAAACCTTCATGTTACTGTTTCCTTTCAAATTCATCTATATTATTTATTCTGATTAAACAAGCTGAGCCTGAACAGCCGTCAGGGCAACTACACCAACGATATCTTCCCAGGAGCAGCCTCTGGACAGATCATTCACAGGCTTTGCAATTCCCTGCAACATAGGACCATACGCCTCGGCACCTCCCAGACGCTGTACCAGTTTGTAACCGATATTTCCTGCATCCAGATTGGGGAAGATCAAAACATTCGCTTTTCCGGCAACAGGGCTGCCGGGGGCCTTCGTCTTGGCAACTCCGGGCACCAGAGCGGCATCTGTCTGAAGCTCTCCGTCAATGATCAGATGAGGATATTGCTCGTGGGCGATCTTGGTTGCCTCTACAACCTTCGTGACCAATTCATGCTTTGCGCTGCCCTTGGTAGAATGACTGAGCATCGCAATACAAGGCTTGGGACCGATCAGTGCCTTAAAGCTTCTGGAAGAAGAATCTGCGATGGCAGCCAGCTCTTCCGCAGTAGGATCCTGATTCAAACCGCAGTCGGCAAACAGGAAGGCGCCGTTCTCTCCCATCTCCTTGAACTGTGTATCCATGACAAAGAAAGCAGAAACCAGCTTCACCCCGGGCGCAGTCTTCAAGATCTGAAGGGCAGGTCTTAAGGTATCCGCCGTGCTGTGGCAGGCACCGGCCACCATGCCGTCTGCATCATTCGCCTTTACCATCACAATACCAAATGTAAGGTAATCCTTCAGCAGGATCTCGCGAGCCTTCTCTAATGTCATCCCTTTGGCTTTTCTTGTTTCATAGAGCAGATTCACATACTCGTCAAGTTTGTCTGTGGTGGCGGGATTAATGATCTTCACACCGGTGAGATCCACCTCCAGCCAGCCGGCACCGTCTGTGATCTTCTCCTCATCACCCACCATAATAATGTTGGCAATTCCCTCTTCCATGATCTTCGCCGCAGCGATCAGTGTTCTCTTATCGTTTGATTCCGGAAGAACAATTGTCTTCTTGTCCAGACGGGCTCTGGTCTTGATTGTGTCTATGTATGACATCTCTCTTTCTCCTTTCATAAGGCACACGCTTCAGATAAATATGCCGTCATCTTCCTCTTAACAAAATTCGCAACTCATATTATACTAGAAAGAGAAAAAGGGTACAAGAATAGTTTATTTTTTCACAATATTTCACACGAGCTATACTCTCGATCCACGAAAGGAGGCTTTATGAGAGTCAATGGTATTATCGCCGAGTACAATCCTTTTCATAACGGTCATCTCTATCAGCTGAAACAGTCCAAAGAAGCAACCGGATCAGACTACACAATTGTGGTGATGAGCGGAAATTTTACACAGCGCGGCGATGTCGCTTTCTGCGAGAAGCATGTCCGCACACGGATGGCACTGCAAAACGGTGCCGATCTGGTCATAGAGCTGCCGGCTGTTTATGCCGTCTCCAGTGCCTGGGAGTTTGCGTTTGGCGGGATTTCAATTTTGAACAGTCTGGGAGTTGCAGACACGGTGTCCTTCGGAAGCGAGTGCGGTGAGCTGGAAAAGCTTACGCAGATTGCTGAGATTTTGCTGGATGAACCCGAGGAGTATCGGTGCATTCTGACAAGGTGTCTGTCCGAAGGCATGAGTTTTCCTGCCGCAAGAGATCTGGCTGTAGGCACTTTTCTCAAGAAAAGCACGGAAGAAATGTCAGAAATCCTCTCCAATCCCAACAATATCCTTGGTCTGGAATATCTCAAGGCGTTGAAAACGCTTCACAGTTCCATGCGCCCCTACACGGTTCGACGAATCGAAAGCGGTTATCACGATAAGACGCTTGGAGAAACAATCAGTTCTGCTACTGCGATCCGTAAAACGCTGCTCCAGGAAAATGATCTCACTCTGCTGCAGGATCAGATGCCGGAGTCAGCGCTCTCTCTGCTGAGTTATTCCGGTGGTGAAGAATATACAAAGCTGAATGCACTGCTCTCCGGTGCCCTGTATCAGAAGCTGTATTGGGAACAGGAACAAGGTTTTACTTCCTATCTGGATGTTTCGGCAGCTCTGTCGGACCGCATTCGCAACCGATTGGTTGACTTTCAGGATTTTGACAGCTTCTCTTTACTCTTGAAGACCAAAGAGATGACGCTGACCCGGATTCGCCGCAGCCTGCTGCATATCCTGTTGAATATCAGAGCAAGGGATCTCCCAGGCATGCAGGCACCGAAGCCTGTACCTTATGCAAGAGTTCTCGGCTTCAGAAAAGATGCAAAACCTTTGTTGAGCGAGATCAAGAGGCATACTTCTATCCCGTTCATCACAAAACCTTCTGATGCAGGCGAACAACTGGATGGTGATGCTCTCCTGCTGTTCCGGCAGGATATCGCAATCAGTCAGTTCTATTTAGGTCTGCTTTATCAGGTAAGAGGCGAAAGACCACTCAATGAGTATACCATTCCTATCGTCATAGAATAAGCAAACAGGCGGGTATTACAGCCTCTCCTGCAAAAAACAGAGCCCGTGAAAATCTCACGGGCTCAAAACATGTACAGAATCAATTCTTAAAGCTATGGATCGGTGCAGGAATTCTGCCGCCGCGATTTACAAACGCATCACAGCCAAAGGGATTCACCGGCATGATCGGAGCATAACCCAACAATCCGCCAAACTCGACCATCTCGCCAACGCCTTTTCCGACCACAGGGATCACACGCACAGCAGTAGTCTTCTGGTTCACCATACCGATCGCCATCTCATCGGCAATAATACCGGAAATGGTAGTTGCCTTCGTATCTCCGGGAATCGCGATCATATCCAGACCCACAGAGCACACGCAGGTCATGGCTTCCAGCTTCTCCAGAGTGAGGGCACCTGCCTGTACCGCGTCGATCATGCCCTGGTCTTCGCTGACCGGGATAAAAGCGCCGCTCAAACCGCCCACATAGGAGGATGCCATAACGCCGCCCTTCTTCACCTGATCGTTCAGCAATGCCAATGCGGCAGTGGTTCCGGGAGCACCGGCATACTCCAGTCCGATCTCACAAAGAATATCCGCAACGCTGTCACCGATGGCCGGGGTAGGTGCCAGGGACAGGTCAACAATACCAAAGGGAACCTTCAGTCTTGCAGAGGCCTCCTTTGCCACCAGCTGTCCGACACGGGTCACTTTAAATGCAGTCTTCTTGATGGTTTCGCAGAGAACCTCAAAGCTTTCTCCTCTCACCTGCTCCAGAGCTGTCTTCACAACGCCGGGACCGCTGACCCCAACATTGATGATCTTATCCGCTTCCGTAACACCGTGGAACGCTCCTGCCATAAAGGGATTGTCATCCGGAGCATTGCAGAATACAACCAGCTTTGCACAGCCAAGAGAATCGTCTTCCTTCGTATACTCCGCAGTTTCTTTGATGATCTCGCCCATCAGCTTCACAGCATCCATATTGATGCCGGTTCTGGTGGATCCCAGGTTTACGGAGCTGCAGACACGTCCTGTCGTGGACAGTGCCAAAGGGATAGAACGAATCAATAATTCATCTGCAGGGGTCATTCCCTTAGAGACAAGTGCAGAATAACCACCGATAAAGTTCACGCCGACCTTGGTGGCAACTTCATCCAGGGTCTTCGCGATCTTTGCAAAATCCTCCACCGTCCTGCAGGCAGCGCCGCCGATCATTGCGATGGGAGTCACAGAGATTCGCTTATTCACGATGGGAATACCGATCTCCTTGGAGATCTCTTCACCGGTGCTGACAAGATCCTTTGCCGCATCATAGATCTTGTTGTAGATCTTCCCGCATAACCGGTCCAGATCAGAATCAATACAGTCCAACAGGCTGATGCCCAAAGTAATCGTGCGGACGTCCAGATTTTCCTTCTCAACCATCTGGTTCGTCTCAGTCACTTCATATAGATTGATCATTCAATTATCCTCCAAAACATAAGTCTATGCAGCACTGTTTAGATACGATGCATCATGTCAAAAATTTCTTCCTTCTGACACTTGATCACAACGCCGATCTCCTCGCCCACCGCCTTCATCTCGTCTGCCATATCCCCGAAGGATTTGGGGCAGGAAGAGGTGTCAACGATCATCATCATGTTAAAGAAGCCCTGAACGATAGTCTGAGAAATATCCAGAATATTGATCTGGTTCTCGGCAAGGTAGGTACAGACCTTCGCAATAATACCAACCGTATCTTTTCCAACTACAGTAATAATTGTTTTCTTCATGTGAATTCGTTCCTTTCCATGATTGCTGTTTTGATTTCCACGCAAACACATATGTAAATAATTAAACTACAAACCCAAAGAAAATGCAAGCCTATTTACACTTTTACCACAGGGGTAGGCTCGCTTCTCTTCGCGACCTCGATCCGAAAATCAGATGCCTGATAGGGGCAATCGCTGAGATTGATCTCCATTCGCACTGCCTCGTAGGCAAGCTCCGGAAGGTTATTATCTTTGCTCAAATGTCCCAGAAGAATGGTTTCCAGTCCGTCATGGGCAATTTTTGACAACAGTCTCCCTGAGTTTTCATTGGACAGGTGCCCTTGATTTCCGAGAATACGCTGCTTCAAATAGTAGGGGTAATGTCCCACCTGCAGCATGTTCACGTCATGATTGGACTCCAGCAGCAGGGCATTCATTCCCTTTAGGCTCTCCACCGTATAATCATTAAAGTAACCAAGGTCTGTACAAACCGCAACCTTGCTCGTCCCATAGGCGACACGATAGGCAAGAGGCTGTGCAGCATCATGAGAGATAATCATGGGGTTCACTACCAGATCCTTAATGGTAAACTTTTCGTCAGCTGCAACCACATGAAACAGCTCCTCATCCAGACATTTCAGCTTGCTGTCTTTTTTCATCCAATCGATGGTACCCTTCGAGGCATAGATGGGAATATCATATTTTCTGCTGAGGACACTGAGTCCGGCAATATGGTCGGAATGTTCATGGGTCACCAGAATTCCGTCGATATCTCTTCCGCACAGTTCCAGATCTCTCAGGCCCTCCTCTGTTCTCTTGCAGGAAATACCCACATCGATCAACAGATGGGTTGCTGTAGATCCCACATAAATACAATTGCCGCTACTTCCGCTGGCAATACTGTACATCCTCATTCCAGCCATGTATATTTCTCCAGTCTCTTCTTGATCTGTTCTGTACTGTCAGTCAGACTGCCGCTGTTATCGATCACAAAATCGCAGTTTTTTCGGAAGTCCTCCTCGGATAGCTGACTGTCCATGATTGCCCGGATCTTTTCCGGCGAATACCCTCTGGCATCAGCCAGACGCCGTGCCCGGACCTCACTGCGGGCATAGACATACCAGAGTTCATCTACCAGTTCCCTGTAACCACCCTCGATCAACAGGGCTGCCTCCACAAAAAACAATTCGCAGCTTAGCCCGGCTCTGGCAAGGGCAAGTCGGTCCAAGAGATACTGTTTTACAGCAGGATGTATGATCCCGTTCACTTTCAAAAGCCGTTCCCGGTCCGAAAAGATCATGTCCGCCATCTTCTTTTTGTCGATCTCACCGTCTGCGTTCAAAATGTCCCTTCCCAGAAGGGAAACCAGTTTGCGAAAGCAATCCGTGCCGGGCTTTTTCACCTCGTGGGCCACATCATCTGCCAGATAGATCTCACAGCGGTAATGTCTTCTGATGAAGGAGAGAATCTCCGACTTACCGGCACCCACTCCGCCGGTAATGCCGATAAACAATGGGCTATTTTGCTTCATACCAGTTTTCTCCCGTGTGCAGATCGATCTCCAGGGGAACAAGCAGATCTGCAGCATGTTTCATATTCTCAGAGAGGATCTGTTCCACCTGTGACAGTTCATCCCGATAGGTTTCGATCACCAATTCATCGTGTACCTGCAGGATCATTTTGGAGCGAAGTCCCGCATCCTTCAGTGCCTTCCAGCAGTTGACCATGGCAATCTTCATAATATCTGCCGCAGTACCCTGGATCGGAGAATTCATTGCCACTCTCTCACCAAAAGATCGCTGCACAAAATTGGAGCTGGAAAGCTCAGGGATGGGACGTCTTCTTCCGAACATGGTAGTCACATAACCATCCCGCTTCGCATCCTCCACAAGACGGTCCAAATATTCTTTCACCTTGGGGTAGGTCTGAAAATACTGTTCAATATACTCTGCAGCTTCTTTCTTGCTGATGCTTAAGTCCTGACTTAAGCCAAAGGAACTGATGCCGTAGACAATACCGAAATTGACTGCCTTGGCATTCCTTCTCTGCAGATCCGTGACCTGATCAAAGGGGGTGTGGAACACCTTGGAGGCTGTCATCCGATGAATGTCCTGAGCCGATCGATACGCCTCGATCAGCTGCTCATCCCCGGACAGATGCGCCAGGATCCGCAGCTCGATCTGGGAGTAGTCCGCATCCATCAGCACACAGTTCTCCTTCGGCACAAATACCTTGCGGATCCTTCGTCCCAGTTCCATGCGCATGGGAATATTCTGCAGATTTGGCTCCGTAGAACTGATTCGTCCCGTGGCCGTTATGGTCTGGTTAAAGTTGGTGTGAATCCGATCATCTTCCCCGATGTAGACAGCCAGTCCGTCGGCATAGGTGGACTTCAGCTTGCTGAGTCCCCGATACTCCAGAATTTCTCCGATGATCGGATGTTTGTCCGCTAATTTTTCCAACACATCTGCTGCAGTTGAATAACCTGTCTTTGTCTTCTTCCCGCCGGGCAGCTTCATCTTCTCAAACAGAATCTCTCCCAATTGTTTCGGGGAATTGATATTGAAGGGAACACCGGCATGACGATGAATGGATTGCTCCAGTTCCTGAATCCGCACGGACAGTGCATCACCGTAAGCCTTTAACTCCTCTCTGCGCACCTTAACCCCTTCCTGTTCCATAGAAAACAGCACAAGAGATAAGGGCATCTCCAGATTCCGCATCAGGCCATCCATTCCGGTCTCCTGAAGCTTCCCCGAAAGGACAGATAGGACACGATGACACACATATGCCTGAAAGCAGCAATAGACTCCAAACTGCTCCGGTTTCTGAGCGGCAGCCTCCGAAGCCTTCAGTTTTCCAAAGGTCTCGCTCCATCCCGGGATCAGCATGCCAAGATGCTCGGAGGCAATGGTATCCACGGAATAATCATTCTTCAGAGGATTCAGCAGGTAAGCTCCGATCAGAATATCAAAGAAATGCTCCGTGTTCTCAGGCTGAAACTCCTGATACAGCTTCTTCACTTCGAAGGTAGAGATCATGCAAACATCAGACAGGCAGCGAATCGCTGCCCGGATCGTATCACGATCGGCAGTCTCTTCGGGAAAGGATTCAAACAGTGACAGCTGTTCATTCTCAGGTTCTTTCACCGGCAGGAATACGGTCCGGTCTTCCTGAAAACAGATCGCAATTCCCAGCAGTTTGCGTCCTTCCTTCGCAAGGAAAACGCCAGCAGAGGAATCCCTTCGGCAGTTCTTAACCAGTCGAAGCAGTTCTTCGCTGTCGGAAAGAATCTGAAACTGTTCACTCACATGCTCCATCGTATCGCTTTGCCCTGCCGCCTCAAATTTCGACAGCATATTCTTAAATTCCAGCTGCTTAAACAAAGCGTAGGCCTCATCCGTAAAATAGCCCTCCGCCGCAGCTTTTTCATAATCCAGTTCAATGTCGCAGTCCGTCTTGATGGTTGCCAGCACCTTGGACAGGTCTGCAAGATCTCTGTGATTCTGTAGGGATTCCCTGACGCTTTTTTTGGAGATCTCCTCCACATGGGCATAGATGTTTTCCAAAGAGCCGTAGCTCGCCATCAGTTCCGAAGCAGTCTTCTGGCCGATCTTGGGCACACCCGGAATATTATCTGAGGTGTCACCCATCAGAGCCTTCAGATCAATAAACTGTGTGGGATTCACGCCAAAGGCCGCTTCCACATCCCGAGGGTAATAATCCTCAATTTCAGTTCTGCCCATCTTCGTCTTGGGAATTCGAATCTTGATATGCGTGTCTGCGATCTGAAGCAGATCTCTGTCACCGGATACCAGAGAAACCTCCAGGCCGGCAGCCTGGGCTTTCTTGGCAAGCGTTCCCAGAATATCGTCTGCCTCCAGACCCTCACACTCCATGATCTCGACTTTCATCGCACGAAGGACATCCTTCATCACAGGGACCTGTTCCCGAAGTTCGTCCGGCATCGCTTTTCTGGTCCCCTTATACGCCTCATACATCTTGTGACGGAAGGTGGGGGCATGCATATCAAAGGCTACGGCCAGATAATCCGGCTTCTCCTCATCCAGGATCTTAAACAGAATATTCAAAAAACCATAGATCGCATTTGTATGCAATCCATGTACATTGGTCAGATCAGGCAATCCGTAAAACGCTCTGTTCAGAATACTGTGGCCATCGATCAATACTAATTTCTTCAAATGAGACCTCCCTCTACAACAAAATCCAAATGACAAAACCGATGATTCCCATCACTGCAAGCAATTCCAGCATTACTCCGGAGGATAAAAAGAACTCATTTCTGCGAAGTTTTGCATTTGCCGCATTCATCCTGGACATCAGCTCCTTCTGCAGATCGAAACTGCTTCCGTCCTCCAGTCTTACGATGCCCTCGGTCACAAGAAACTGTATCGTCAGCTCCTCCTTGCACTCGGCGCACTTGTTGACATGGTCGACGAAGCTTTTCAATGTCTGATAGTCCATCTTTTGTTCCAAAAAAGAAGGGATTAGCTTCTCAAACTCCTTACAATCCATAGTGTCCCCCATGGTGTATGTCGGAAATTGCCCGACACAAAATGTTCCGTAATACGACAAGGGGTGCTGCCGAAAGCCTCAGCAGCACCTATTTGTTTAAATCTGATCCAGTGCCTGCTTCAGGTCAGCGATCAGATCATCCTTATCCTCAATACCACAGCTCATACGCACCAGCTCTGCGGGTACTCCGGCATCACGAAGCTGTTCATCCGTCATCTGGCGATGGGTGCTGGATGCAGGGTTCAGACAACAGGTGCGGGCATCCGCAACATGCGTCTCAATGGCAGCAAGCTTCAGGTTCTTCATAAAGACACTGGCCGCATCTCTTCCGCCCTTGAGTCCAAAGGACACAACACCACAGCTTCCGTTTGGAAGATACTTTTGTGCCAGAGGATAATACTTGTCACCGGGCAGGCTACAGTAATTCACATAGGCAACCTTCTCGTGCCCGGAAAGGAATTGGGCAACTGCCAATGCATTCTCACAATGCCTCTTCACGCGAACGTGCAGACTCTCCAGTCCAAGGTTCAGGATAAATGCATTTTGAGGGCTCTGAATGGAGCCGAAATCTCTCATCAGCTGAACCGTACATTTTGTAATGAAAGCGCCTTCATTGCCGAATCGTTCCACATAGGTTACCCCATGATAGCTGTCATCAGGGGTGCACAGTCCGGGAAATTTGTCCGCATACTTCATCCAGTCAAATTTACCGCTGTCCACAATCGCACCGCCTACTGCAGCACCGTGGCCATCCATATACTTGGTGGTGGAATGGGTCACAATATCCGCCCCCCACTCAAAAGGTCTGCAGTTGATTGGGGTAGCAAAGGTATTATCCACGATCAGGGGAACTCCGTGTGCATGGGCAACCCTGGCAAACTTCTCGATATCCAATACAGTCAGTGCAGGGTTTGCAATGGTCTCACCAAACATAGCCTTAGTATTGTCACGAAATGCCGCTGACAATTCTTCCTCTGTGGCATCCGGGCTGACAAAGGTCACATCGATACCCATTCTCTTCATGGTCACGGCAATCAGATTATAAGTACCGCCGTAAATCGTACTGGAAGCCACAATATGATCTCCGCAGCTGCAGATGTTGAATAGAGCATAGAAATTGGCAGCCTGTCCGCTGCTGGTAAGCATCGCTGCAGTACCCCCCTCCAGCTGTGCAATCTTCGCTGCCACATAATCGTTGGTAGGATTCTGCAGTCTGGTATAGAAGTAACCGCTTGCCTCCAGATCAAAGAGCTTTCCCATATCCTCGCTGGTATTATACTTAAAAGTAGTACTCTGGATGATCGGAATCTGTCTGGGTTCGCCGTTGCCGGGGGTATATCCTCCCTGGACACAAATACTGTTCAAGTTCATAGATTACTTTTCCTTTCTGTAAAGATGGTGCCTTGCTTATACAAGCAGACACCCATCCTGAAATCTACATCCAGTATACCAGTTTCTCAGAATAAATCAACCATTAGTATATCTGGAGAGAAATTGTTTCGTCCTCTCTTCCTTAGGATGCTCGATCACATCCCTGGCCGGACCCTGTTCCACGATCACTCCTCCGTCCATAAAAATAATATTGTCTGCCACGTCTCTTGCAAAAGCCATCTCGTGGGTAACGATGATCATCGTGGTCTTCTGATCAGCCAGACTGCGAATCACTTTCAACACCTCTCCGGTCAGCTCCGGATCCAATGCGGAGGTGGGCTCGTCAAAGCACAGGATATCAGGATGTAAAGCCAAAGCCCTGGCAATTGCAACACGCTGCTGCTGTCCTCCGGACAACTGATGCGGATAATGATACATCCGTTCCGCCAGTCCCATCTGATCCAGAAGTTCCATCCCATGTTTTTCGATCCCGGCGAGGATCTCCTTCTTGTTCGCCTTGTAATCACTTTGCTCGGCAGCCAGCATTTTTTCAGCCAGCATCACATTTTCCAGTGCCGTATACTGGGGAAACAGATTGAAGGACTGAAACACCATTCCAAAATGAAGCCTCTTGCGTCTTTGCTCGCTCTCCCGCTCTTTCCCTTTTACCTCGCTGTCAAATAAGGTCTCACCCTTTACGATGATTTTACCCCCGTCCGGTCTCTCCAGGAAATTCAGGCATCTCAGCAGTGTAGTCTTTCCGGACCCGGAAGAACCGATGATGGCAAGTGCACTTCCTTCCTCCAGGGAGAAGCTGACATCTTTCAGAACCGACGTGTGATCAAATTTTTTTTCGATATTTTGTACTTCCAAGATAGCCATTCTTCTACCCTCTACCTGAAATATGACAATTTACGTTCCAACCGGTTGAAAAGCAGGGTCAAGAGCCCCACAAAGGCAAGGTAAAACACACCGGTATAGAACAGGGGCCATGTAATACCGTCCGACTTCATAAAGGAATAGCCGGCAAAGGTCAGCTCCTGGGCAGCGATCACCCTTGCCAAAGCGGTATCCTTTACCAGTGTGATGATTTCATTGGACATAGGCGGGACCACTCGCTTCACCATTTGCAGAAGGGTAATGCGAAAGAAGATCTGTGTCTTGGTCATGCCGAGCACCTGTCCTGCCTCTCGCTGTCCGGCAGGAACCCCCTCTATACCGCCCCTGAAGATCACAGAAAAATAGCAGGCATAATTGATGGTAAACGCCACTACCGCAGCAGTGATGCGGCCCTTCTCGTCGCCGGACCAGATATTCTGTTCCAGCCACAGACCGGGGCCATAGAAAATCACGATCAGCTGCAGCATCAGAGGTGTGCCTCGGATGATCCATACAAGGACCTGCATCAGACTGCTCAAGGGTTTGAACTTACTCAGCGTCGCAAGTGCGATCAAAAGCCCGATAGGCAGAGAAAATGCCAGGGTAAATATAAAGAGTTCAAAGGTGGTCCAAAGACCACTCAAAAGGGACTGTGTGACAGACCAAAACATATCAGGACTCCTATGTAAACTATTTCTTGACCACTACCACCTGCGCATTGTTGCAGTAAGGATTGCTGCACTCCATCGCTGCCTTCACCTCGGATGTCAGTGTCATACCGTTCCAGACTACATCGATATTCTTGGAATTCAGTTCCATGATCTTATTATCCCAGTCAATCTCCACAAACTGTATCTTCACACCCAGCTTATCCGCTACAACTCTCGCCATATCAGCATCAAAACCGATCCACTCGCCATTTTCATCCTCGTAGTCCATGGGTGCAAAATCAGTAATACCAACAATCAGCGTACCCTTTTTCTGAATATATGCGACATCGCCGTCTGCGGCAGGAGCAGCAGCCTCTGCGTTCTGCTCTACCAGAGATTCCTGTACGCCGTACTTTGTCGCAATCGTCTTCATAGTGCCGTCCGCATAGGTCTCAGCGAATACCCCATTGATATAGGCAGCCAGATCGGAGTCTTTTCTGCAGCCCACACCGTACTCCTCAGTAGTAAGCTTGTCGGTATACTTCAGTCCGGGATAGCTGGTTCCCTCACCGATCATCGCACCGGCCATCAGCAGATCGATAATTGCTGCATCAGAGGTTCCGGAAGCGACCTCCATCAAAGCATCTGCCTGAGATCCTACGGAATTGATCTTGAAGTTTTTCTCCTTTGCAGCTTCCTCTCCGGCACTTCCCGCCTCAACAGCATACACCATCTCCTTTTGTGCGGAACCTCCGCATCCTGCAAGAACCATGGTGCAAATACACACAGCACTGATCAGTTTCACAATTTTACTTTTCATAATCTTCTCCTCCTATAAAAGTCAAGTATGATTTTCAAGGTATTTTATCACATTAGCACAGTGACGTAAAGAGGCAAAATAAAAACCTGCCATCAGGTTTCTTTCCTTGGTGGCAGGTTACCGTCTTCCCTTCAATCCAGAGCAACGACCTCACGGTAGAACTCAGTGTAGTCATCTCTTCCATCTTTTGTAAACTGGATAGCGGTTCTGGGATGCTGATTCAACAGTCCGGTCATCAGATACTGCAGATCATAGCCCCATACCACACCATCCTTCTTCAGCTGATTCATATACTTGTCCACAAATTGAACCGCAGGATAAAAATTATACTTCGGGTTGCGAAGGAATCCAAGCAGCAGCTCCATGGCACAGTTTCCCGCGCCTCTTCCCATGGAAGCATAGGTCGCATCCAGCCAGTCCACACCGTCTCCGACTGCCTCTATGGTATTTGCAAAAGCAAGCTGTTGATTGTTGTGGGCATGGATCCCGACCTTTTTCCCGTACTTTTCAGCAGCATTTACATAGATATCGGTGAGACGGGCCACCTGCTCCGGGTACAATGCGCCAAAGCTGTCCACGATATAGAACACGTCCACCGGTGTCTGACCCAGAATATCCAGTGCCGTCCTCAGATCTCCCTCCTGAGCATTGGAGATCGCCATGATGTTACAGCTGACCTCATAGCCCTTATTTGCTGCATCCTCGATCATATCAACTGCCGCAGGAATCGTATTCAGGTAGGTTGCAACACGAACCAGATCAATGGGACTCTCAGAACGTTTCAGGAAATCCTTCTTTTCACACCTTCCCACATCAGCCATAACGGCAATCTTCAGATCTGTGGCATTCTCCCCCACAACGGCACGAATATCTTCATCATTACAGAATTTCCACTTGCCGAACTTATTCACATCAAACATTTCCGTGGAAGCCTTATAACCGAACTCCATATAGTCCACGCCTGCTCGAAGATTGGCAAGATACAAAGCCTTGACAAACTCATCGGTAAAATAAAAATCGTTTACAAGCCCTCCGTCGCGAAGCGTAGCATCAATGACTTTGATGCTGGGGCGATATGACATTAAACTGGCAATCTCTTTCATTACATTCATCCTTCCTTTTTACCGGTATCGGACAGGAATTTCTTCTGTCTCGAAACAGGTTTTCTTTTCTGCGTTAAAGTGTAACACTTTAATGTGACAAAGTCAAGGTTTTTTTATGCATTTTTCTTTTGCCGGTCCAGCAATTCTTTCAGTGCCTCTTCACTGACGCTGACCCATGCATCCTCTTCCTCCGCATTCAGTCCCAGATACTGAGCCAGCGTTCTCTCATCATCACTGTTTCCCCATTCAAAACAATACTCGTCGATTTCCTCAAAGGCAATCTCTCCTGCCAAATAGCGTTCCTTAAAATTCATCACAACATCCCCTTTTTTTGAAATGCATTCCCGGTAATAGTATAGCATTTTGCATACAAAAAAGAAAGTCCCCGTTAAAAAAAGCACCTTTTGCCGGTAAGCAAAAGGTGCCAGTCATCCTTACTGCATATGAAAAGTCTTATTTCTTCTCGTGAAATTTCTCCAGAACCTTAGCAGCAAACTCTCTTCCGCCAAGACCGAAGGAAAGTGCAAATGCAACACCGATAGCAGCCAGAACGATCACAAATGCAGCATTCACAATAGAAGTTGCGATATGAAGCTCGTTCAGGATCATGAAACCTGCTACAACCAGGATAGCAACCTTAGCGATCACTGCATAGCTCTTGAAACCGCTCTTGGTCAGAGCCTTCTCAGCCATAGCGCTTACAAGAAGAGCAACAACGAAAATGATCACTGCGGTAAGAACCTCAGGCATATAACCGATGATCAGGTTGCCGATGTTGATGAGAACATTAAGATTCAATGCATACAGAGCCTGTACCGCAAAGAAGATCACCAATACAACGTGAACTGTCTTGCCGACTACGTTGGAGAGCACGAACTTGCTGTACTTCTCGTCCATCAGGTTCGCCAGCTTGGCATCCAGACCGGCAGCCGCGATCACCTTGGTTACGATCTGTCCCACAAGCTTTGCTACCAGAGAACCGATTGCAACAATAATTGCAGCAGCCAACACATTCGGTACATAGCCCCAGATGGTATTCAGAATACTTGTGATCGGGGACATAATGCCGCTCATGCCAAGCGCTGAAAAAATAGCGGGAACAAAGAGAAGGAACACAAGCAGATATACCAGCTTGGAGATAAAGGTACGAATCTCCCCTTTCTTGTCCTCAGGATCCAGCTTGCCCAGCCACTCTTTGATCTTCGTAGAGTCGATGAGTTTCAAAACAAGCCCTTTAACTAAATTGGCTACCACGATAGCCAGTACGAGGAACAGAACTGCTTTTGCAACAGATGCTGCTCCATTGGTAAGTGAATATTTGATCGTGTCAAACATTACTGATACCTCCCCCTTTTAAATATAGTGACTTCATTATAGCAGACAGCTTCGGAATTTTCTACATTTTTTCAAAAAATTCCGCAAAAAATCCCCAAGAAGTTTCACGTTTTATCCGGAGTGTATCAAAAAAGCCTGACTCACGACGAAAATCATGAGTCAGGCAGCTGTTTCTCAATGAGGGCATGGTTCGTAGGTAACTTTTGAAATCTGTTCATAGACCCTTACCAGACCACATTTACTGCATCTCTCGGCTCTGAAGCTTCTGACAACACAGCTTCGGTCAGCATTTTTCACGTGTGACTGATAGACTCCGCTTACAAAGGAGTGGGTACAGGAGAAGTAGGAAGAAGAAGCCATCGGGTCAATCACATAGATGGTACCGTCTTCCGCAACGAACTGCTCTGCAGCAAGTATTTCCTGCGGCTCCGCATCTGAAGTCCAATCCGCAGCAAAACCATCCGCCAGAAACATTGCGTCCCCATCGGCTAACATGTCTACCTCGCACAGCTCATTCTCACAGAACTCCACCTGTGAAATACTGGGATTGGCCAGAGAGACAAAGGATGTCCCCAATACCAATAAGGCCATGATCGATCCCACAACATATCGCTTCCACGAATTACATGAATGGTCTTTCATTATATACTCTATCCTTTTCTTTAAGCTTCTTTGTTCACTGAAGTGATTGGAAAAACAGACTGTCGTCTCAAGCTTTGCAGTCTCCACCAGCAAATTCGCATATTGCCTTCTGGTATGGTCCACTGCTCTCTGCGTCAGGCACTCGTCACAGGTCAATTCTGTTATCAGAGATACCTTATACTTCAGAAAATAAACCAGCGGATTAAACCAGTGCAGATAAGTGGCAATGGCTGTCAGCTGTTTCAGCAGGACATCAAATCGTCTGATATGTATCATCTCATGCCTGAGAATCAGTTCCAATGTTTCGTCACTGTCTCCGGGATAGATGAAAATCTTCGGGTGAATCGTGCCAACGGTAAACGAGGATATGGGAACCGGATATTCATACAGAGAGATGCCTCTCCTTATCCTATATTCCGACCGCAGCTTATCCAATAAGGCCAGCAATTCCTTTCGATGAGACAATTGACTGCAGACACGAATCCGGCGCAATTGAAGAATCGCTCCGGTTTTGTCAAGTGCAAAGGCAATACAACCGCCTAAGATCCAGACAACTCCGCCGAACAGCAGCACATTCAGACTGTTTGATAAGTCCATCTGCTTCCCTGCATGGTACACAATATAGTCCAGCCGATATGCGCTTTCCTCGTCAAGCAGCGCCATCAAATCGATCTGTTCTTTCAGAAAAGACCAGATATAGCGATAGAATGCAGCAATCGGAACGGATGGAATCAGAAAAAACGCGACGATCAGTCTCAGGAAAACAGTCCTGTCTCTCATGCAAAAGTACCTGTCTCCCAGCATTTCAACAAAAAGAAACGCCAGAAAAAGGATACTGCCGGCAAGAGACATCACAATGATGTATCTCATACAGAACTATCCTCTCTCGGTCTCTATTTTCCTTCAATCATTTCCTTCAGCTCGGCATACAGCGCATCATCGATCTGAGAACCTCCGGTCAAAGCTGCGATAAAATTCTTCAGCTTACCCTGATAGGATCTCTCCAAAATATCGGTAGCCACACGACGATTATACTCCTGGCGGGAATAAGCCGGTGTTACCTTGCCTCTCTGACGCTGAATCAAACCCATCTCTGCAAGACGGATCAGCAAAGTATTCAGTGTCTGTGCTTTCCAGTTCTTTCCTCTGGAATTAAACTCTGACAGCAGTTCACCTGTCTGAACGGTAGTGTTGCGGTCCCAGAGATACTCCATGATCTGTCTCTCGGTGTTGGAAACATCATATTTGCCCATATGCAAATCCCCCTTTATTTATTACACATAAAATATACTACACTTTCAGAAAAAAGTCCAGTACTTATTCACGATTTTTCCACTTTTTTACAGTTTTTTCAAAAAAAACCTTGAAGGCCTGAGCCATCAAGGTTTCCTGCCGGCAGCGGGACTTGAACCCGCACGTTGTTGCCAACAACAGATTTTGAGTCTGCCTCGTCTGCCATTCCGACACGCCGGCATATGTGAACTTCCTCACAACAGTGATTATAGTATCACAGCTTTCTGTTTTTGGCAAGGGATTTTTTCTATTTGTTGAAAAATATTGGCAATTTATGGATTTACAACATGCGTTTCATTCTCCTCATCCAGATAGACCTGCACCCTCTTATCAATGGTCTCCGCCACCTCCTTAGCGCTCTTGTCCCCATCGATAAATGCCCAGATTTCCTCATCAAAGATATTCATGATTGACTGGTACATGCGGGGAGCCTTTGAGCAATGTTCATACATCCGTTTCGCCTGATCTATGGAAGTCGTGCCATCCGGAAAAACATTCAGACCATATGCTTTTCTTCCTACCACCCAAAACAAGCTGTCAATTTCCTCATCGTAAAAATAATCATCGTAATCAATTGCTAAGACATTCATATCATCCTCTGTGAATTGCACCTCGTTGGATAGACAACAATGAAAAAAAGCTTCAATTGCCTCCAGATTAGTCGACGCACGATTCACAACCAGTACCCCCGGAGTCATCAAATAAGTACCGCTGTGTTCCTTCGCAGGATATCCGATATAATATCCATCCTTCGCAAAATAACTGCCTTCCATATAACCAATACCCATAAAACTATCATTCGTAATACAATGCAGTAATTCCCCATGTTCTCCCAACGGCATTTCCGTGTAATCCTGATCCATATCCACCGGTGTTACGGAATAATCCAACCACCTTACAAAGCGATCGTCATCGAAATGGCTCTCTCGTTTCTCCCAGTCAATCAGAAAACTATCCGCAAGACAATATTGAAGCATCCTGCCCAACGAGAAGGCCGGTCCTGTCATTTTCCCAGCATAAGTCATACGTCCGCTCAGTTTCCCCTGATCCATCAAAGAGATCATCTCATCCAGAGTCCAGGAGTCTCCTGCTCCAACCGATTCTGAAATAAGAATGGTCTCTGTACTGATTTTCAGGGGAAAGCCCTGAAGGATACCGTCTGCTCTTCCCAACTCCAGCACACCGGGCAAAATCCGTTTTTTGTCCTCTTCACTGATCAGGCTCTCCAAATCGGCAAACAAACCTTTGTCCCGAAGAAGTTCAAAATCTTCACAGGAAAGATACATCATATCCGGTCCGTTTCCGGCTGTCAAATCGGCCAGCAGCTTCGTTCGCCTGGCCTCATAGGTATCCTTGTCCGCAACCTCCAATTGATAGCGATGATTCAGATTATCCCTGTTTGCCACACCGACTGCGGTCGCCAGGCGTTTGTCCGTTCCGACAAGATTTACAATTCGAATTGCATCCTCCGTTTCTACCTCCTCCGGCGACAAAACTGCGATCAAATCCCGGTATTCCTCATTTACATAGCCGTACATTCGTAATATCGGGGCACCATCCTCAGGGAATACAAGCATTTTTTCATATTGGATGCTCACACCATTTTCTTCGAAATCAAAAATCAGTTTTCGCTGGCCATTGTCTGCATTCCATTTCACAATGCCATCTAACGTCTCAAAGTAGAGACAGTTCTTATGATAGCCATAGATTCGCCTGATAAGCTCAGACTCCTCCAAATGTGCAAGACTCTTCACTTCTTGCTTCGATACATCAAACCAAAGATAATCCATGGATTTATCCATATTTTGAACCGGAAATACGATCTCCCCTTCCAGCTTAAACGGTTCAAGGATGTTTGCATAGTTTGGGACAACATATTCCATTATGACGGATCCATCCCTTGCAAAAACAACAACAGAAGGGTAATCCCTGCCGTCGCTCTGCTTCCGGACATAATTGTTTCCCGCTCCATCCATCGTACAATTCGGCATCAGTATAATGCCCGGATAACTGGGTTGGACAACCTCGTTCTCTATGAATGCATGGAGCATATCCGCTTCAGACTGTTCGCCCTCCATCGTCGTATAAATCATTCCGTCCCAAATCAGAGGAAATTCTTCTTCCCCACCGGTTTCAAAGGTCTGCATCTGGTATGCAAATTCTGTCTCCGAAATCAAGTCGGCATCCACATCGATCAGGTTGTCGATCAATCCCAATGGCTGAAATTCTTTTGTCTGCAGATCCCTTGTAAAGGGATCATAGATCTCCAGATACATTCTGCGGGCAACCCCTATCGGAGGCTCAATAATTGACAAAAGTCGATAGATCTTTCCATTTAAAGTACCCATTTCATGAGTATGAAAGACCTCTTCCTTCTCCCCCAGCGGAATCTCGTGCTCCCATTTTTCGTAGTGATCCACCCAAAGCTGCTGTTCCTCTTCCATATCCCCCGACACCGTGAAACCATTCGTACGCCAATCAACTGCCGCAGTCGGTTGATCGTCCGGCTCTGAAGCAGCAGCTTCCTTTCCGCAGGCAGTCAGGCAAAGCAAACATAATACAGCAAATCGTGCAGCCAGTCTCTTCATAAAACCTCCCAAACAAAAAACTCTATTTTCTCATCAGTGCTTCTGAAAACAGTATAGCACCAACCAGCCAAACAGAGTTTTAAGAAAGTTTAAGATTTACTTACACTACAAATACTTCATCTCAATGGATAATTCATTTCCTTCCACCGTCACAGCAGCCAGACTGCCCTCCACCAAAGGCATCATAGGAGGCAGATGTCCAAGATCCACGTCCATAATAACCGGCACATTCAGGGAGCCGACCATGCCCAGCACCGCCTGAAAATGATCCAGATTCATCATGGTCTCACCGTTCGCAGGTCTTCCGATCAGAAAGCCCTTCGCATACCTGAACCAGCCCGCCTCTCGAAGCTGCCAAATGGCCCGTCGAATGGAAAACACATTCAGGTCGCAGGCTTCTAAAAACCAAATGATACCATCCCCTTTATACTTGTCGCCAAATTCCTGCACCTTGTCATACTTCGTGCCGACCAGATTTGCCAGGCAGTCCAGACAACCTCCCAGCAGTCTTCCGAAGAACAGAAGCTTCTCTCCCGTCACTTCTTTCCCGCCGACAAAGGAGCGAATCTCCACCGGTTCTGTCACATGATAAGGAGCCAAAGGTCCCAGTTCCTCCGCGGGGTCTACTCTCTCCCAGAGGTCATAGCTGTGAGCGGTTCGATTGGTTCCCTTCAGCAGATCAAGGGCATCCTGAATGGAGGGATGCCAGGGCTCCATCCCCAAGGTCTTCGCGCAAGGACCATAGACAGCTGCCGTATCCGCAAGCGTTGCCAAAAGGAAGGTCAGGTTGGTATTGTCCGAGTAACCCATAAACCACTTGGGCGGCAGTGCAGCCAGTTTCGCAAAGTCCACATAGGGCAGAATCTCGCACATCAATTCTCCGCCTCCGCAGGAGATCAGCACATCGCTTTGACCTGCGAACATTTCCATCACTTCTTTTGCGCAGGCTTCAGGGGTATTGCTGATACCGATACCCTCCGCCCTGGTGACATTGGGTCCCAGCACAGTATGGTAACCCATCTGACACAGTTTTTTCAAAGCATTCATAAAGCAGGAATAGTAAGGCTCTGTGGCACAGCCGAATGAGGGGGCCAGGAAGCCAATTGTTCCGTTTTCGGGCAAATCCATCGGATATCTCATGTTCTGCTGCGGGAGACAGCAATTGTTCTCCCACTCCTTTCCAAAAGTTTTCGTTGCTGTCCGGTATTGTAAGAAAGGCACCTGCCCACAGGCAGATGCCTTAAGTTCATCTCATCATACAAAACCATTCTTACTGACGCACTCTGTCGAAAAAGACTTATTTCTTCTCAGGAAACAGCTTATCGTAGATAGCAAAGCAGTCAAAGGTGCGGAAATAGTCCTGAGGAGTCTCAGCCCGTCTGATCATCTCCACGCTTCCATCCTCATGGAGCAGCAGCTCCGCGGATTTCAGTTTGCCGTTATAATTATATCCCATGGCAAAGCCGTGGGCTCCGGTATCGTGAATAGCCAGATAATCCCCGGTTTCGATCTCAGGAAGCATTCTGTCGATGGCAAACTTATCATTGTTCTCACACAGAGAGCCTACCACATCATATTTATGATCACAGGGAGCCTCCTCCTTGCCAAGCACAGTGATGTGATGATATGCACCGTACATCGCAGGACGCATCAGGTTTACCGCACAGGCATCTACACCGATATACTCCTTGTAGGTGTGCTTTGCATGGATCGCCTGTACTACCAGATTTCCATAGGGAGCCATCATGAATCTGCCAAGCTCCGTGTAGATAGCTACGTCACCCATACCTGCAGGAACAAGTATCTCCTCGTAAGCCTTGCGCACGCCTTCACCGATGACTTTGATATCGTTCGGTGTCTGATCAGGCTTGTAGGCAACTCCTACGCCGCCGGAGAGGTTAATAAAGGTGATATGCGCCCCGGTCTGCTCCTTCAGCTGTACAGCCAGTTCGAAAAGCTGACGGGCCAGGGTAGGATAATACTCATTGGTCACCGTATTGCTGGCCAGGAAGGAATGAATTCCGAAATTTTCCACGCCCCGCTCCTTTAAAATGCGGAACCCTTCAAACATCTGCTCGGTTGTAAAGCCGTACTTAGCATCCCCGGGGTTATCCATAATATCCGTTCCAAGGGCAAAATATCCGCCGGGATTAAATCTGCAGCTTAAGGTCTTCGGCAGATATCCCAATGTCTTCTCCAGAAAATCAATGTGGGTGATGTCATCCAAATTGATAATGGCACCGATCTCGGCCGCATAGGCATATTCGCTGGCAGGTGTCTCGTTGGATGAGAACATAATGTCAGATCCGTCCACTCCCATGGCATGGGACAGCATCAGCTCCGTCATAGAAGAACAATCGCAGCCGCAGCCGTAGTCTCTCAAGATATTGATGAGGAAGGGATTGGGAGTCGCCTTCACGGCGAAAAACTCCTTATAGCCTTTATTCCAGGCAAAGGCCTCCTTCAGGGCTTTTGCATTCTCACGGATTCCCTTCTCATCATAAATATGAAAGGGGGTGGGATACTCTTTCACGATCCTCTCCACCAATTCTTTTGTCACAAATGTTTTTTTCATAAGTTTCTCCATTCAAGCAATTTATTCAAGTTCTTACTTCTTTTTCGGAATGGGGCTCCTTCGACTTCAGACCTGTATGTCTGATTGCAGACACGCTTCCGCTTGGACCTCAACGTAACGGTACATAAGGCTGCAGAGTACGCAGCCTAAGTACCGACGTCTCGCTACAGTCTGCAACAGACACACAAGGTCTTGTCGGGAGCCCCATTCCGAAAAGAAGTTTTTCTTACAGCAGATGAGCACGGAGTTCCTCACCGCTTAAGGGACTAAGGTATGCGGGTGCCACATCGAATACCGTTTTGCAGCCCTTCTGTCCTTCCCGGTTCATTCGATAGGCTGCTCTTGCATATGCAGTGAGCACACAGGCCGTAAACTCCGGATTGGAGTCCAGGGTCAGCTTGTACTCGATCACATGATTGTTCTCGCCGTTTATTCCGGTCTTACCGGTTCGAATCACCATGCCGCCATGAGGGATTCCGGCATGGTCTCTCTCCAGCTCCTCCTCTGTGATAAAGTGCACGGTCGTATCATAATCTGCAAAGTAGTTGGGCATGGTCTTGATGGCGGTCTCAATGGCAGCCAGATCAGCACCGGTCTCCGGAACGACGAAACACTCTCTTGTATGTTTCTGCCTGGTGGAAAGCACAGGATTTGCACAGTTTCTGACTGCAGCAACGGCAGACTCCACAGGAACGGTATACTGTTTTGCGTTCTTAACACCCGGAATTCTGCGGATGGCATCGGAATGTCCCTGGCTGACACCCTTTCCCCAGAAGGTATAGTCGGCTCCATCTCTCAAAATGCAGTTGGCATACAGTCTGTTCAGGGAAAACATCCCGGGATCCCAGCCCACGGAGATCATAGCGATCTTGCCCGCCTCCGCAGCGGAAGCATTGACCTTCTCAAAATGCTCCGGGATCTTCGCGTGGGTATCAAAGCTGTCCACTACATTAAAGTACTTGGCATACTCTGCAGTCTGCTTGGGAAGATCGGTTGCAGAGCCTCCGCAAAGCATCAAAACATCGATCTCATCCTTCTTGCCCACCAGCTCAGACTCTGCATACACCGGTACTCCTGTCAGTGTCTTCACAGTCTCAGGTGCTCTTCTGGTGAAGACTCCCACCAGCTCCATATCCTCATTCTGCCTGATGGCACACTCAATTCCTTTTCCCAGATTACCGTAACCAAAAATTGCCACTCTGATCTTCATAACGATTCTCCTCTCTGTCTCTATTCAATCTCATACTACACATTTTCAATCTGCCAGTCGATCGGCTGTATTCCATTGGCCTCCAGGAAGGCATTGGTCTTGCTGAAGTGTCTGCATCCGAAGAACCCTCTGTAAGCCGATAAAGGGCTGGGATGGGGTGCTTTCAATACTAAGTGCTTCGGATTGTTCAACATGGAAGCCTTTTGTCCAGCCGGTCCTCCCCACAGAAGAAACACGATAGGACGATCCTGTTCATTTAAGGCGCGAATCGCCGCATCCGTAAACTGCTCCCAGCCTTTCCCCCTGTGTGAATTTGCCTGATGGGCCCGGACAGTCAATACCGTGTTCAACATCAGCACTCCTTGTTTTGCCCACTTCACCAGATAGCCATTATTTGGAATCGTGCACCCCAGATCATCCTCCAGCTCCTTGTAAATATTCACCAGAGACGGCGGAATCTCCACCTCCGGCTTCACGGAGAAACACAGACCATGGGCCTGTCCCACATTATGATAGGGGTCCTGTCCGATGATGACGACCTTTACCTGCCCCAGTGGGGTCAGATGAAAGGCATTGAACACATCCTCCGCAGGAGGAAATACCTGTGCGGTACGATATTCCTGCAGCACAAATCTGTATAGATCTTTATAATAGGGCTTTCCAAACTCCGGTTCCAGAGCCGGAAGCCAGTCATTGGTTATCATACTCATCTCTGTCATCCTACAGTCTCACACTGATCCCCTTCTGTGCCAGATACTGCTTCACCTGTCTGATCTCCAGTTCCTTATAGTGGAATAGGGAAGCCGCCAGCACAGCCTCTGCCTTGGCATCGGCAAGAGCCTCGTAGAAATGCTCCAGTGTACCTGCTCCGCCGGAGGCAATCACCGGGATCTCAACAGCCTCCGCAACAGCCCGGGTCAGTTCCAGATCATACCCGGACTTGGTCCCGTCACCGTCCATACTGGTCAGCAGGATCTCTCCTGCACCCAGCTTGGCCGCCTTCTTCGCCCATTCCACCGCATCGATTCCCATATCGATCCGGCCGCCGTTCTTGAAGATGTTCCATCCCAGGCCATCCGTTTTGCGCTTGGCATCAATGGCAACCACCACACACTGGCTGCCGAATTTATCTGCCGCACGGCTGATCAGCTCAGGGTCCATGATGGCTGCCGAATTTACTGCAATCTTGTCGGCTCCCTCCCGAAGAATGGCCTTAAAATCATCCACAGTCCGAATTCCGCCGCCCACCGTAAACGGTATGAACACCTTGCTCGCCACCTGGCGAACCCACTCCAGCTGGGTGGCTCTATTATCCGCTGATGCATTGATATCCAGAAAAACTACCTCATCGGCGCCTTCCCTGTCATATGCCGCTGCAACCTCTGCCGGGTCGCCGGCGTCCTTTAAATTCAAGAAGTTGATTCCCTTGACTACTCTTCCGTCCTTGACATCCAGACAAGGAATGACTCTCTTAGTGTGCATATACGATCACCTTTCTATCATCAGGAGTTGAAACGATGCTCTTTTGTCACAGCGACAAATGCCTTCAGCATGGAAAGACCCACATCGGAGCTTTTCTCCGGATGGAACTGACAGGCAAACAGGTTATCCTTCTCCACAGAGGCGTGGATCTTCACCCCATACTCTGTGGTAGCGGTCACAATCCCCTCCTCCTCGGCCTGCAGATAATAGGAATGTACAAAGTATACATACGGGTGGTCGGGTAACGACTCAAACAGCCTGCCCCTCTTTCCGGGAAAAGACAGGTTGTTCCACCCCATATGAGGCACCTTCAGTCCATGCTCCGCCGGGATCTTGACGATACGTCCTTTCAACAGTCCCAGGCCCTCAACTCCCGGGCTCTCCTCACTGCTCTCAAACATCAGCTGAAGACCCAGGCAGATTCCCAGAAACGGCAGTTTCTTCTCCACACAGGAATGAATCACATCCACTAATCCGTACCGGTGAAGCTTTTCCATGGCATCGCCGAAGGATCCTACCCCGGGGAGGATCACACCGTCAGCATGCAGTATGGTCTCGGGATCTCTGGTGATCTCCACTTCTTCTCCCAGAAATTTCAGTGCTTTTTCCACACTTTTAATATTGCCGGCATCATAGTCAATTATCGCTATCATTTCATCATCCTCGCCGCTTCTCTTCTTTATCGCTTTAGTTTAACACAGCGCCGCAAAACAATCAACAACATTTTTGCTGACAGATATGCCTTTTTCCCTCAGTTCCGGCGTCAATTGATACAATTTTTCATTGATACGGTAAAACCTGCACTTTTGATTGTAGAAAGCAATCTTCTCAAAAGGAAAACGAATGATCGTGGAAAACTGCAGCCCCACACCAAGTTCCAGAATCAATAGTTTTCGATTGAGTGTACCCTGCAGCCATTTTGTGTAGAGGTTCCATTGCGTCAGATACCCCTCTTCCCTGTAATCGTCTGTATAGACCGTGTTCAATCGATAGTCCCGTCCGCAGACATCACATGTGCCCAATATTTTGTTTGCCTGATCGCGAAGATCGATCCCGCCGGCCTGTGCCTGCTGATCGGGATCCGTCCCTTCCTCACTAAGCTTCCAGAGTTCCTCCATCAGGCAGAAAAGCTTCTTCTGCTCCTCATCGGTCAAAGGCATTACTTTCTTTTCGTAGTCACTGCCGCATTGTTTTTTGTCTGACGTCCCGCAGGGCATCACCAGTCTTCCCTCATGCCATGGAGTTGCCGCAATGAGTCTGCTGGCAGAGGTAGAGATCACAAAGTAATTCTTTTCTCCCAGAAAACGCCGCAGATTGTCCAAAGCCTCTGCAGCCTTGCTGTCAACCCGTGTAAGGCAGTAATCGTTCCAGGCCGGAATGAGCCAGGTCAAATCATTCTCATCCAGGTACTGCCGTCCTGCCTGAAAGGCAGCATCGTCCTTGAACAGACGCTTTTCTTCCCATTCCTCGCCGAGACCAACCAGGATCATCTCCGCCTCATCCAATGCAGCCTGTAGTGTTTCCAACCATTTATTGTCCATACTGTGTCTATCTCCGGTTCCTTTTGATTCAGGCTATATTTTAATGTTTTTTTTCAAAAAAATCAATCCTAACAAATAACTGGAAAATTCTTCGTTTTCTGCAAGTATTTTTTGACAATTTCCGCTTTACCTATTATAATATATATGGGGAAAATTCAAGAAATGAATCTGAGCAAATACAATATATTGTATCAATGCAAAAAGAATCGATTACATAATATAGGGAGGGTTATACCTTGAAAGAATTAATGATCATGTACCATCCTGTCAAAAAAGAAATCCGTTTTTTGGCAAAAGTAAAAGGCGATTTTATCGATGTGCCCTATTCTATGTGCACAAACCTTCTGGCCTATGCCCCTGACCACGGCGAGTTCCTGCTTCAGAATCAGGGCAATCAGTTCTTCAACGATATCTGGGAACAGTTTTCCAGAGACAAGATCAGCCTTGTCTTCAAAGGTACCAAGATCGACTACGAAGACTTCTGTGAAAAGGTAGTGGAATACAATAAGTATGCAGGTGAGGAACGAATTATCGTCTCCCGCTTCATCGAATTACCCTCCGTCATCGAGATATTCGATCGCATCAACGGTTTCTGTGAGGAGACACTCCGCCTGTTTGATTCCGAACTTCAGAATTCGGATATTCGCACTTCCTTCCTGGAGCGTCGTCAGGAATTTGAGATCAAGCGGGAACTGTTAAACAAAAATGATGTCAATCTCTGTCTGGTAGGTACCTACAGTTCCGGTAAGTCTACCTTCATCAATACCCTGATCGGAAAACGCATACTGCCTGAGAGCATTAACTCAGAGACCGCGAAAATGTTCCGCATTCAGAATAACTCTATGCCCTCTGTCAGTTTTCTGATCGGCAGAAAGGGTTCCCTGGAGCCGGTTCATGTCACCATCTCCTGGGATGAGGGCAAGAAGAAATTTATCTTCAATTCCAGTGGTCCCTGCGAAGCTACCAAGAAGATCCTCCAAAATGAGATCAATAACTCTCTGGTATTCCATCTGCCTCAGCATGAGCAGTTGTATAATATTTTAAAAGCGATCAACGAGCTGCCCAATGCAGCTACAGACAATACGGTGGAATACGTAGAAGGAATTATCGAGGTGAACTTCCCGATCGAATTGGATCCCAACATCAATTTCACCTTCTACGATACTCCCGGTACAGACAGTAACTCCAACGAGCATCTTCTGGTACTGCAGAAGGCTCTCCAGCAGCAGACCAACTCCATCCTTGTTGTCATCTATGAGCCTACCAAGATGGAAGGTACCGGCAACTCTACTCTGTACAAGATCATCAAATCTTCCAGAGAGGACAGTGAGACGAAGGATAAGGTACACATTGATCTGACCAGATCCCTTCACATTATTAATCAGGCAGATACCAGATGTCTGGTCGACCTTGCAAATCTGAAGGATAAGAAGGTCGGTATCTCTCTGAAGGAGACAGATAAGATCTACAATGAAGAGGCAGAATACATTGATCTGGCTACGGAGCGTCTGTTCTTCGTCTCCTCTAAGGCCGCCTATATTGCAAAGGCGATCCAGAACAATGTGGATACCGAGGATGAGCGTCTCTGGCTGGCAAATCATCGAAACGAGATCAACAACACTCCTGTCACCGATCCTCTCCTGACAAAGGGTGAGGCTGCCGATATTGAGACCGGAATGTACTTTAAGCTGAATAAGATGGCAAACGCAGACAACGATACCAAACAGCTTCTCGCTGCATGTATGGAGGAGCTGGCCAAGTGCGACAGTGCACAGGACGGCAGTCTCTGGCCGATCCTTCACAGAGTCTATGTCAACTCCGGTATGTACGCTATTGAGAGAGAGATCATCAAGTACGGTCAGAAATATGCTCTGGCGGTTAAAGCAAAGGGACTGTACGACAGTATCTCAAGCGTTGTTGCCTTTATCCGCGATGACTATCAGGCCATTGAAACACAGGCCAGACTCTCCAAGGAAGAGATTTCCCGCAATATTCAGACCATGAAGACTACCATGGTAAACGATATCGACAGAACCTTTGAGAGCTACTTCATCACGCTTACTCCCGAGAGTCTGGTGACAAACCATGAGGAGGTTGCTTCTCTTGCCCAGATCATAGAGAACCGGAAGGCACAGGCTTCCAAGATCGCAGACAAGATGAAATGGATCGCTATTCGTCCGGAAGTATTTGAGGAAAAGAATAATATCATCCGTCAGGAACTGAACCGTTATCTGATGGAGATCGATGAGTACTATAAATCCACACGCGAAGCGATCTTGAAGAGACAGATCGAAGAGCTCCGTGCCAGAGTGGTGAGAACAATCACCGGCTACAAGGGAATTGAGGAAGATCTGGTAAGACGTATCGCCAATGTATCCGATACTCAGGTGCCCCCTTCTTCCCTGAAGGCCCTTCGTATGGATGAATATATCAACAAGCAGAAGGCGATCTTCATCTTCTCTACCAATGACAAGAAGTCCTACAAGAATGATATCGAGGCGATGTTTGCTTCCACCACCAGACAGATGTACGAGGCCTACATTGCAGAGATTATTGAGGTGGCAAAGGTAAAGACCGCAGAGCTGATCTCTGAGTTCAAGAACAATATCGAGATCATTTCCAGCAATCTGGAATTCCTGGTAAACGACGAGAAGCAGGCCGTAGAGATGCAGCGCAAGGCTAAGGCAGTTCTGGATCTTGTGGAGGCAAGAGATCAGGAGCTGAATCAGAGAATCTGGGGTGAATTGAAGTAAGTACTTAACACCATAATCACAAAAATAAGACCGATACAGAGTTTGCTGTATCGGTTTTATTTTTGCAATATCCCCAGGTGTAAAAAAAACGGAGCAGAAGGGAAAGTTTCTCTGCTCCGTTTTATACTCATTTGTCAAGAATCAATAACCGTTTCCGGCAATACCCTTGCAAAGTCCGACTGCTCTGGACGTTCCGATACGGTCACAGCCAAGCTCCAAAAACAGTTCCAGATCCTCCAGACTGGACACCCCGCCTGCCGCTTTGATCTTCACATTGGGGCCAATGTGCTTTGCAAATAGCTTCACGTCCTCGGGTGTTGCGCCGTCGGTTCCAAATCCGGTAGAAGTCTTGATATAGTCTGCCCCCGCATTGGTGACTGCATGACACATCGCAATCTTTTCTTCCTCGGTGAGATAACAGGTCTCGATGATCACCTTCAGGATATGACTCCCGCAGGCTTTCTTCAGAGTTTTGATCTCCTCTTCCACCTTATCGTACAATCCGTTCTTCACGTCACTGATATTGACCACCATATCGATCTCATTGCACCCATCCGCAAGAGCCTGTTTCACCTCTGCCACCTTCGCCTCGGTCACACTGTAGCCAAGCGGAAAACCTACTACGGTACAGATATTGATCCTGTCGCCGTAGGTATCTGCAATTCGCCTGATATAGGAAGGAGGAACGCAGACACTGGCTGTTTGAAACTGAATCGCTTCGTCACAGAGTCTTTGAATATCCTCCCAGGTGGCATATGCCTTCAATTGGGTATGATCTACGTGCCTCAGCATTTCCTGTGTTGTCATCATGTCTCACCCTCTATCTCAGATTCCAAGAAAGCCCTTCACGGTATCCTTCATCTTGTCAACATCACACTGGTTATCGTGTACTACAGGTGCAGTACGAATCTCCTCGATGGCCTGAGGAACAGCCACATTGGCGATCTTGGACAACTCATCCACCAGTTCAAAGTCTGAATAAGCATCATACTTTACGTCGATGGCATTCATAACGCTTCTGGTGAACTTGAAGGGACTGGCTGTGGAGGCAATCACGGTCTTGCAGGTATCCTTGGTATCTGCAAGATATTTGCCGTATACTGCGGAAGCAACTGCGGTGTGAGTATCCAGTACATAGCCGCAATCCTCATACACTCTGCGGATCTCAGCAGCGGTCTCATTCTCTGAAGCATAGCCGCCGTAGAAGTCAACAAGCTGTGCCCTCATCTCATCGGTGATCTCATAGACACCCTTGCCGGACAAAGCACTCATCAGCTCTTTGTTCTTTGCTGCATCATTCCCTGCAATACGATAGATCAGACGCTCCAGATTGCTGGAGATCAGAATATCCATGGACGGTGATGTGGTCAAAACAAATTCACGATTTTTATCATAGGTACCGGTGGTGAAGAAATCATACAACACCTTGTTGTCATTGGAAGCACAGATCAGCTTATTGATTGGGAGACCCATATTCTTCGCATAGAAGGCTGCCAGAATATTTCCGAAATTTCCGGTGGGAACTACTACATTGATCTTCTCTCCCTCTGCGATCTTGCCTTCTCTCAGAAGGGTCGCATAAGCATACACATAATAGCAGATCTGCGGAACCAGACGACCGATGTTGATGGAGTTTGCAGAGGAGAACTGGAATCCCTTCTCATCCATCTCCTTAGCCAGTTCCTTGTCGGAGAAGATCTTCTTCACTCCGGTCTGAGCATCATCAAAGTTGCCATGGATACCTACCACGAAGGTATTGGCACCCTTCTGGGTCACCATCTGCTTCTCCTGAATGGGGCTTACACCGTTCTTCGGGTAGAAAACGATGATTCTGGTACCCTCTACCCCCGCAAATCCTGCCAATGCCGCCTTGCCGGTGTCACCGGAAGTAGCAGTCAGAATAACGATCTCATTCTTGATCTGATTCTTTCTGGCAGAGGTGATCATCAGATGAGGCAGGATAGACAATGCCATATCCTTAAAAGCAATCGTAGAGCCGTGGAACAATTCCAGATAATATGCTCCTTCCGCCTCCACAAGAGGTGCGATCACTTCCGTATCGAACTTGGAATCATAGGCTCTCTCGATACAGGTCTTCAGCTCCTCCTCGGTAAAATCAGACAGATACAGCTTCATCACCTCATAGGCAACCTGTTTGTAATCCATCTCGGACAATTCCTTCAGGCTCTTGTCCAGTGCAGGAATATGATCCGGCACGAACAATCCGCCGTCATCAGACAATCCTTTCAAAATAGCCTCAGAGGCCTTCACGGGAGCACCTGTACTTCTGGTGCTGTTGTACAAAACTTCAGCCATAGTATCAAATACCTTTCTCAAAATTTACTGTGCATCTCTGCTGGAAAGCTCCAGCAGTTTCTTACGCATATCGCTCTCCAGCTTTGCAAGCTCTACCTCGGCGCTTGCTCTCTTCGCGCGACCCTCCTGCTGGATCTTCAATACCTCGTCCAGGGTGGAGATCAGCGTCTGGTTGGTCGTCTGCAAAGTCTCAATATCCACAATACCGCGCTCACTTTCTCTTGCAGTCTCAATGGTTGCGACCTTCAGTGCCTCCGCATTCTTCTTCAGAAGCTCATTGGTCATATCGCTGACCTGATGCTGTGCCTTGGCAGCATCGGTGGCATGAGACAGACCGATGGCGATGACCATCTGACTCTTCCAAAGGGGAATGGTATTCACAAGAGTAGACTGGATCTTGTCACTCATCACGGTATCATTGTTCTGGATCAGACGGATCTGAGGCGCCATCTGCAATGCCACTGTTCTGGTCAGCTCCAGATCATAGATCTTCTTCTCAAAACGATTGCACATCTCAGCGAAATCTCTGACTGCCTGAGTGTCCTCCGGAAGTCCGGAGCGCTCTGCCTTCTCGCGCAGTCTGGGGAGCTCCACTTCCAGAGCCTCCTTCAGCTTCTGCTTGCCTGCAAGAATATACATGGACAGTTCCTTAAAGTAGATCAGATTCAGCTGATACATCTTATCCAGCATGGCAGCATCCTTCAGCAGCGTGATCTGATGCTTCTCCAGTTCCTCGGCGATTCTGTCGACATTTGCCTCAGCCTTGTCATATTTTGCCTTCATGGCAGAGAGCTTGTCCCCGCTCTTCTTGAAGAATCCGAAGAGTCCTTTGCTCTCCTCCTCATCACCGATCGCCCGCAGCTCACCGAGCACGGAGGTCAGCATATCTCCAACCTCTCCGAGATCCTTGGTGCGAACACTTCCCAAAGCTGATTCGGAGAAATCTGCAATCTTCTTCTGACAGCTTGCTCCGTACTGAAGTACCATCTGGGTATTGGTAATATCGATCTGAGAAGCAAAGTCAGCTACCATCTTCTTCTCTTCCTCTGTCAGCTCGACCTCCTCCATCTTGGGAGCTTCCTCAGCAGCAGCCTGCGGTGCGGGTTCCTCTGCCTTTGTGCCGAGTCCTGCGTCAAAGGTAAGAGTGGGGGTCTCTTTCAACAATTCATCAATGTCTGTCATTGTAGTTCCTCCTTTGGATTCATCTATTATTCGAAATCAATACGATACTTATTGAGTTGCCTTCTGAAAATCATTTCCGCCCGTGAGACCCTCCTGGGCCAACATCGTCTGGAGAACCTGTGCGTCTGTGGTCACGTCAAATGCAGTGTCACGATACAGACGGTTCAGCAATTCGGCAAAGGCATCATTGATGGTGTCCATGGTCTTCTCGATCTCAGCCTTTGCCTCGACGATATTGGGACCCTGTTCACTCATTGCATCAAACTCTTCATATGCCGCAACCAGCTTCAATGTGGTGGGAAGATAATATTCCAAAAACTTCTTTAACTGCGGCAGCTGCTCCGGATGTTCCTCCAACCTGGCATAGATCTGTTTCAACAGGCTCTCAAGCCGAAATAGCTTGGCAGATATTTCTTCGCCCTGAATGTGGTCATTCATGATTCGGAGCTGATCGATATACACCTGTCCTTCTGCAATTAACTGCTCCAATTCCGTTTTCACCACAGCAGACTGCTCCGGTATACTCTCTTGCTCGGATCTCTTGGCTTCACGCGCTTCCTTGGCCTGAATACGTCGCTGTTTTTCGATCTCCAGATATTCGGAATAGATTTTGTTGTCCAGCATCAGGCATGTCCCCTTTGAATCCAGATGACCTTCCGGATAAAAGCCCTGACGGATAAACTGCCTCAACTCGGCCAGAACCTTTTTCTTAGATTCGTTGGTAAACTGTGCGATATCACTGACATTAATATAGTGGTTGTTGCCGGCAAGCTTCAGATAATACTCTGCCTTATCCAATCTCTTCTTCTGCATCACCCCAACGAGAATCATCCCGATAGAGCCTGCCAACAGACCCAGGCTGAACAGAAGCAGCGGAAAGAGTGTGGCATCCACGATGCTGGCCAGCATCATGATCAGGGCAAAAGCACCCGTCAGTCCGGTTGCGATCCCGCCGAACACCTTCAGCAGAACATTGGATACAGAGCCAATGGATCGAAATGGTGCCAGCACCCGTGCGGCGACGGAAGGCTTCTTCTTTTTCATCGCTTCGGCCTGACGTCTGGCTTCCTGACGAGCCTTTGTCACCTCAGACATCACCCGCGTCTGATTCACGGACACAGTCTTACCGACCTGTTCCGAAACGGTTCTCATCGTATCAGCTACCGTATCGAACACTGCATTCCCAAGATTCTCGAAATTGCCTGAGTCCAGTGCTTCCAGAACAGATTTGCGGATTTCTTCGCCTATTCCTTTCCATGATTCATTATCGTTCATCGTACCACCTTAACTTGCAAAAGAATAATCGTCTATCTATTATCCCACAAAATCCCCTTTCTTGCAATATAAATTCCGCAACATTTTTGAAAGAATCATAAAGTCTGAATTATTTGTAGAACTCATGTCCACCATGGCAAAACAAAAATTCCAGTTCCTCTTCGAACCATTTTATACTGGATTTTTTTGCATGTTTTCTTGCCACAAAATATAAGGCGCCTTCTGAACTGTCTTCTCCCCGCAAAACATTTTCTACCGCCTCTACGGTCTCCTCGCTCACCTTTACCCGGTCGATCCTTCCGCTTCCTGCAGGCGAAAACTGATAGGTTCCGTTTCGATTTTGATAGACTACCTCTGCAATGGTGTCGGGAAAGTCCTCTTCTTTTACCCGATTCAGCACAACATTGGCCACCAGCATTTTCCCCTCCAGATCCTCCCCGCCTGCCTCTGCCTCCACGATCCGTCGAAGAATATCCAGTTCCTTCTCCTCCACGTCCCACAGATAACGTTCCTGCGGAAGATTTATTACGGGCAGATCGATGTCCTCAAACACCTTCGCCCTTTCGGTAGAAGCATGAAAACCTGTCCCTTCTGTCCGGTTGTCGACACACTTTTTGACGTCATCCATAGTCAGCAGACAGGTGTCCCTGATTCCGCAATACAGCACATCCATGGATAAGACTCTGACAGTCTCTTGTTTCGCCTCAGTCAGATTGCCGCTCAGCAGAAACAACAGACCATAACAGAGTAAACCCGCCATTCCGATTCCAAGAGAATAAAAACATTGTTTCATAATTCCACACTCCTTGGAGAGTTTGTTCAATATATGAAACATGCTGTCCGTTCATGCAAAAAACCGATGGCATCACCATCGGTTTTCATAGTTTCGGTATCTATTGCAATTCTGAAAGATGTCGTGCGATGTTCCTCCCCAACAGGTATCTCCCCTTCACGCCGGGATGCAGGCCGTCATCCAGACAGTCTGTCATGATCTCTCCCCGATCATTCAGGAAAACATCATAATTATTGATCACGGATACTCCGTTTATCTCGTCAAGCTTAACAATCGCCGCAGCATAATCGGCAAAGGTACAGGGATTCTCCCCTGTGATCCGCGTTCCTTCTTCAAAGACAGTCATACGGTTTGGAACCAGAACAATCACCTCTGCATCCGGGAACAGCTTCTTCAGACGGGCGATCTGATCTTTCAGGGCACTGTAAAATCCAACCGGTCCGTCCACCGGCACATTGGTCATATACTCGTTGAAACCGTAGTGAAGGAAAAAGACTGTGGGACCATCCTTCTTTTCCTCATAAAAGCGCTGCAGGTCCCGATTGACCGCGTCCAATGTCTTTCTCAGGGGATAGGATATACCTTCCTCCACTCTGCAATACTCCCTTTTTTCCAGAAGATCGATCATCTTTCCCAGGTGAAACTCGCAGAAATCGACCGGAACGGCAACCGTTGCACCGATTCCCAGATTGTAGGTATCTGCCCCGGTCAATCCTTCGATAACGTGAGGGACGGAAGTTCCATCCCTGTAATTTCCGAAGATACTGTCTCCCAGAAAAACAAGGTTCCAATCAGACAGGTCCGGAAAGGAATCCGGATCCCATTCGTTGATCAGCCTCTGCAGCTCCTGAAAGGTAGTGTCCAGATTATCCTGAGTGATCACATAGTCCTGCAGATAATCTGCGGTCAGCATGACGGTACTTGCCACGCCCGGATCCAGAAGCAGACCCTTCTGATAATTCATGGGATTCGTGATGAGCCACTCAGTTCCAAAATAATTATATACTCTTACATTGTCGTAACATAGAGACTTCCTGCACAGCTCACGATATGCCTTCATGCGCTTCTCTCTGTTTTTTTGATTGAGTCCTTGCCAATCAGAGATATCATAGTAGGCGGGAAGCACCTCAAATACGATCTCCGGATAGCTGACCGCATAGTCCTCTATCAGATCAGCCCCCAGACGCTCCGGCAATACACCCAAATACAGGCATTTCAGCTCTTTTTCAGAGCTCAGAATGTGATCCAGATAGTTTCTAAACACAGTCTCGTCCTTTATCTCGAACTGATTCTTATAGATATGAAATCCCCGGAACGTCTCATACTCTGATTCCAAAAATCCTTCCGTCGTATACATGGATACGAACGCACAGTCGTAGTCACCCTTGTCGAAGATTTTCAAATCGATCTGCTGCGCAGAAGGACAGCCAAAAATACCGCCGATCAGCGCCCCCACCAGACGGATAATAATGAAATATCTGGCCAATAGCAAGGAAAAAACTTCCATTCCATACTCCAATTCACAGTTTTACGATGGACTTCTTCGGACACTTTTCCGCACAGATACCGCATCCGCTGCACTTGTCCTGATCGATTGTGGCGTTGAAATCCTTCACTGCAACAGCTCCCTCAGGACAATTTTTCACGCAAAGTCCACATCCGATACAGCCTACACCGCAGAATTTCATCGTGACAGGTCCTTTATCCACAGAACTGCAGGCAACCCCGTACTTTGACTCATAAGGGATCAGTGAGATCAGCTTTTTCGGACAGACCTCAAGACACTTGCCGCAAGCCTTACACAGATCCGGATCAACCTTTGCGACACCGTTGACCACAGAGATCGCTCCAAAGGGACAGATCTTCGCACAGGTTCCATAGCCAAGGCATCCGCTATTGCAGGACTTGGGGCCGCCGCCCGGAACAAAGCTCATCATCCTGCAGTCCTCGGCGCCGGGATACGCCTAGTCCACGTGGGCTTTTTCGCAGTCGCCCTGACAGGCAACAAAGGCAACCATATGCCTGCTCTCTCCTGCTTCCACGCCGCAGATGGAAGCAATTTTCTTCGCAACCGGCTCTCCGCCCACAGGGCACGCATTGACAGGCGCATCTCCCTTCGAGATCGCACCGGCCAGTCCTGCACAGCCTGCAAAGCCGCAGCCGCCGCAGTTATTGCCGGGCAGAGCTGCCAGAATAGCCTCCTCCCTCTCATCCGTCTCAACATGCAGTTTGATCTGGGCCACGCCGAGAAAAAGACCTACGAAAATACCAACGATTCCAACCACTGCCGCAGCAGTCAAAACTCCAACCATACTCATCGCTCTCCTCCTACAGCAGTCCTGAGAAACCCACAAAGGCAATTGCCATCAGTCCGGCTGTCAGAAGTACGATGGGCATTCCGCGAAATGGTGCCGGCACATCATTGTACTGCATCTTCTCTCTGATTCCTGCCAGGATGACGATCGCAATGGTAAAGCCCACTGCCGTGGCAAAACCATTGACGATTCCGGTGACAATACCGTATTCGGCCTGCTCATTATTGATTGCAACGCCCAAGACTGCGCAGTTTGTTGTGATCAAGGGAAGATACACACCCAATGCCTCATAGAGAGAAGGCATCACCTTGCGCAGAAACATCTCTACAAACTGTACCAATGCGGCAATCACAAGGATAAATACGATGGTGTCCAGATACTGGATCTCGAACCGGATCAGCACGAAACGATTGATCACACCCGCAACCGCACTGGCCAGGGTGATGACAAAGATGACAGCTCCGCCCATTCCGGCCGCAGTCTTCACCTTCTTGGAGACACCCAGAAAAGGACAAAGTCCCAAAAACTGGCTTAGCACCACATTGCTCACGAGTGAGGAACTGATCATAATAACCAGCAAGCTTTTTACTTCATCCATCATTCTTCCTCCTCTTCCAGTTTAACATATTCAAATTCGGAAGGATCCTGCTTCTGTTCTTCCATTGCTTTCTTTCGTTCTTCCTCCACAAATTCCGCATAGATCGATTTCTGATCTTTGGACTGATCGTTTCTCTCAAAAGAATCCTCTTCCGCCTTTGACACTATCTCAGTCTTTTCAGCAGTGCCGGAAGCTGCAGCCTCTTTTGCTTTATCGGATACAGAGGACGCCTTCGTGTCGTAAAAGCGCTTCTCGCAGCCCTTCTCACTGCAATTCAGGCAATCCTCACTGCAGCCGGAACCGATCTTTTCATAGGGTTTGCCTGCGGCCTTTCGTTTTTCCTTCACAAAGTTCTGCAGTGCCACCAGCATAGCCAGCACAAAGAAAGCGCCGGGGGCCTGACCGAAAATGCGAATCGGTTCAAAGCTTTCGGGCAATACGGCATAGTCAAAGAGCTTGCCTGCCCCAAGCAGTTCTCTCAGCGCGCCGATACAGGTCAATGCTATCGTAAAACCGAGTCCCATTCCCAGACCGTCAAACAGAGAGGGAATCACAGGATTGTGATAGGCATAGCTTTCCGCTCTGCC
>JAHBAA010000034.1 GCA_018385425.1 Acetatifactor sp. | reverse complement strand
CCGGGCGGGTGTGCTTTCAGATATGCCAGCTCGATAGCGTAAATTACGACAAAGGCAAGCACCCCAAGAAAATCTCCCGGGAGAAATTCCTGCTTGAATTTTTCCACCAGCTGTGCCAGCTGATCCTTATTGTCCATAAGCCTCAGTTACTCTCCTTATCCGATATTCTCCGAATGTTTGCAGTGTCGGTCAAACTTCCGACTTATCCATTCGTTTTCTTGCTTGCACGTGTCTTTCTGCGGCTGCGCAGCTTAATCTTCTTCATAAGCTCATACTTATACAGATCGCCTTTGATACTGATCAAACCGCCTTCAACGGCGTCTTTGTATTTTACCCGTCCGTCCAAAATGTCCTCCAGCAAACCGGAATTCAGCGTAACAAGGATATCTCGATCGTAATATGTATAGGGTTCCACGCAGACCTCACGATTAGCAACCTCTATGTAGAAGGCCCCGGTCACTTCTCCCTCCAGATTGATCTGGATCGCAACGTGCTCAAAGACTTCCCTTGCGTCAGCATTCTCATACAGCTCTCTTACTCTCACAACAAGTTCTTCATAGGTCATAACATTTTCCTCCCTCTGCAAATTTTTTCTTGTATCAACAACTATCCTGTATTTTCCAAAACTTGGCTCTTTACTTTTCGAACATATGTTTGTATAATAGAATCAACAGATAAGAAAGGAGGTTATACCATGCCGATCGTTTCCTATACATCCTATGATTACAAATCCATGAAGGTCGTACCCGTCATAGCCTCCTTCGACACAGAAGGCCATATTAAGCCTCTCTATGTGCGAATCGAATCCAATTCCTACAAGATCCATTCCTATTGGGTGAAGAGCTGTTTTGTCAATGTGTCTGAATTTCACTGTCAGGTGCTGGACGGTGACATTCTCCGCCCTCTTGTTCTGTCCTATTATCAGTCAGAGGGCATCTGGGGCATTCCACCGCCCTGATCTACATGCAGGCAAAGTAATAGGCAACCGCCTGTGCTCTGGCGCTGAAGGGCTCGGTGGCAACCAAATGCTTCACCTCATCCTTTGAATAGAATGCAGCCTCGATCAGTTCATTCTCCGACGTGTGATCCTCTGAGATCACTCCCTCCACTTCGGCGAACACAAGCTGATTCATTGCATCCGACATGGCAACTGCTGCATAGGCCGGCGGCAGCACTGCGGTGATCTGTTTCACCTGCAATCCGGTCTCTTCATACAGCTCCCGGGCCACACACTCCTCCACGGTTTCTCCCGGTTGGATCATGCCTGCACACAGGTTGTAGACAAACCGATTGACACCCATACGGAATTCCCGGAGCAGTAACATCTTGTCGCCGCAGACAGCGGCGATGGAGACTCCGCTGGATCTTGTGCCGATCTGTGAAGGATCTGTCATATCTCTGTGGCTGACGATCTCAAACTTCTTCTCTCTGCCGCTCTTGTTCAGATAGGTCAATTCATAATTCTTTAAGTATTTTCCGTCTCTTACTTTCTCAAAACCAATTAATTCCATAGAAGCATCGGTTCCTTTCACCAGTGATTATTCTTTGCGCATCAGCTGCTCTCTGAGGGGCTTCCGAATCTTTTTTCGTGTCATTTCTACCAGCCCCAGTTTTGTCATATCCACGACTTTGACAGGGATTGGATCCCTTTGTACCAGCTCCCGTAGATACCTCAGGAGTGCTCTGTTGTTTTCCTCCTGCTCCATATTGATAAAATCCACAATAATGATGCCGGATAGATTCAGCAGACGAAGCAGTAAGGCGACCTCCTCTGCCGCCTGCCGATTGACAAGCACGGCTGTCTGTTCCGCATTGCCCTTCTTCGCTTCATATTTGCCCGAATTCACGTCGATAACCGTCATAGCCTCTGTATATTCCAGGACGAGATATCCGCCCGATTTGAGCCAAATACGCTTGTTCAGAGCCTCATCCAATTTGACCTGTAATGCCAGAAGCTTTTCCAGCGTGATAAAGGTATCCTCATAAAGGCGAACCGGAAGTTCAGAAAACTCCGCGCGGAGTTTTTCATAAAAAGCGATGTCGTCCGTGACGATCTCACAGAAATCATTCGCGCCCAGTTCTGTCCCCAACAATTCCCTGACCGACTGATCAGCCCGAAGAATGAGACTGCCGCAGGCACTGTGCAATGCCCTGCATAAACACTGGTTCCACTGCTCCGTCAATCTCTGCAGTTCAGCCATCAGGCGAAGTCCGTCCCCGCAATAATCCTTTGCCCGGGTTCGAACGATCAGTCCAACCTGCGGCTGCATCAGGGCATCCGGCTGAAAGGACGCCTGCAAAAGTTCTCCCTCCGAAGAGACGCCGCTACTCTCCAGAATCCTTCTGAGTTCCGTCTTCTCTTCTTTCGTGAATTTCGACGAGTAACCGACCCGTTTGCTCCCCAGTGCAAGGCAAAAATAAGGCGTAGACATTGAAATATGTGCTGTGACAGTGGCCTGCTTAGTCTTCTGCGGCTCTCTGGTCAGCTGCACCGGGAGCAGGTCGCCCTCCTTCAATTTCCCGTCATAACAGCGGTTGATCAGAAAAGGGGTTGCTGCATCCTGCAAAGGCAGGAAACAGATCTCTCCGTCTTCAATTTCCACAAAACAAGCCGAGATTTCCTTCACTATATTTTTGACCCGGGCCAGATAGATCGAGCCCACTCGGCTCTCTTCCAAAACAGTGGCGTAAGTCAATCGATTGCCCTGCAGAAGAAGCGCCATATTCTTCCCTCTCATGGAAGTCACGATCAACTTCCCGGAGGGATCCCGGCACAGGGATTTCTCCTGTTCCGTCAAAACCACCTGATCGTTGGGTGTTATCTTCCTACTCATCTGTTCCGATCTCCCCCAACGGCACGGCAACCGGACGTTCCTCTGTACCGATATTGGTATAGACTTCCTCTCTGGTGATCTGCAGCGCATTCTCCGCCAATCGTTCGCCATAGGGCTCTATCATTGCCTCGATGACCTGGATCGGCTTGATATTTCCTGCGCTGGAAGCATCCAGAATCATGTGGAATTTTTCTTCTTGACTATTCCAGTCAAGCAAATGAATGCCGGGTTTCAGATTGACTTCTCTGGTACCCTTCTTGGTAACCTTCGAAATAAGGATTTCCTCTCTCGCCAGAAACTCACCGACAGCCTGTGCAAAATCAACGGCAGGTTTTCTTCCCTGCCGAAAACGAACTGTGTATTCCGCAGAGTACACGCTGGCCATAGCATTTCCGGCCTGATCCGGCAGAATCTTCACATCGATCACCTCGATACCCGGTACACTGGCATGATTCAGGGCCTCCTTCACCTGTGCGGTAGATTCCATACTTAAGACTTCAATATCCATATACTCGCCGTTGCTCTCCAAGCCTACGCCTAAGGGAGCGGCAAAGGTCATTACCTGATGCGGACTGAATCCTTCCGTGTAACGCACATCGATCCCGGCACGTCTGATGGCTTTTTGGAAAAACCTCATGACATCCAAATGACCGATAAAACGAACCGCACCGAATTTTCTAAATTTAATACGCAGCTTCATGTCTATCTCCAATTCTAAACCGAAATATCATTCTTGTAAAGAAACCATCAACAGCCGCCTGTTGTCAGCGGGGCCGACTGAATCTGATGCTCCACACAGATTCCTCCGCCAAATCTGGCGGCACCGCAGCCCTGGCATTTCAGTTTACAGTTGGCTGAGGTCTCCTCTCTCTGTGCCTTCTCCCATTCCCTCTTCAAAAACTCCTTCGTGACTCCGCAATCGATGAAATCCCAGGGGAGGATCTCATCCAGAGGACGTTCTCTGTGGGTATAGAACTCTGTGGAAAGTCCACATTCTTCCATCACGCGCAGCCAACGTTCGTTATCATAGTACTCGCTCCAGGCATCGAAGAAGCTGCCTTCCGCATAGACTCTTCTGATGACCTCGCAAAGCTTCCGGTCACCGCGGGCCAGTACACCTTCCAGTACACTTGCGTCCGCTTCGTGCCAATTGTATTTGATGCTCTTCTGATTTAACTGTTCCGAAATGGCTGCTCTGGTCTGATAAGCCTTTTCCACAAATTCATCCTTGGTACACTGGCTCGCCCACTGGAAGGGTGTGAACGGCTTCGGGACGAAGAAGGAGGTACTGGCTACGATCTGTACCTTACCGTTGACACGTTTTTCCTTGGGAACCGTGTCAAAAAAGGTAGCTGCGATCTTGTTTGCCAGCTCCGCGATTCCTCGGATATCCTCCGGTGTCTCCGTAGGCAATCCCAGCATAAAATACAGCTTTACTCTGGTCCAACCGCCCTCAAATGCCAAGGCAGCACCCTGGAGGATCACTTCCTCCGTCAGTCCCTTATTGATGACATTGCGGAGTCTCTGGCTTCCAGCCTCTGGCGCAAAGGTCAGGCTGGACTTCTTCACATCCTGGACCTTACTCATGACATCCAGTGAAAAGGCATCGATGCGCAGAGAGGGCAGCGAAATATTCGTATGCTTCCTCTTACACTCTTCCATCAGAAAATTGATCAACTCCGGCAGCTTAGAGTAATCACTGGAGCTGAGAGAGCTCAGGGAAATCTCCTCGTGACCGGTATTCTGCAGCATTTGGATCGCCCATTGCTTTAGGGTTTCGACGTCGCGTTCCCGAACAGGCCGATACAATTGTCCAGCCTGACAGAATCTGCAGCCCCGGATACAGCCGCGCTGTATCTCCAGAACCACTCTGTCCTGAGTCACCTTGATAAAGGGCACCACCGGCTTCATCGGATAATAGGTATCACTCACATCCATCTCGATCTCTTTTCGGATCGTGGCAGGAATTCCTTCCTCCGTAGGGGTAAAGCTTTTGATCGTTCCATCCTCGTGATAGATCACCTCATAAAACCCCGGAGCATAGATTCCCGGAATCCGGGCGGCCCTTCGCAGAAATTCTTTTCTTCCGAGCCGAAGCTCTTTACATTCCTCATAAAGATCAAGCAGCCTTCGGTACTGGGTCTCACCCTCCCCGATATAGAACAGGTCAAAGAAATCAGCGATGGGCTCAGGATTATAGGTGCAGGGGCCGCCGCCGATCACAATCGGACAATCCTCACCGCGGTCTGAGGCGTTGATGGGGATCCCGGAAAGATCCAGTATCTGCAGGATGTTGGTATAACACATTTCATACTGAATGGTAATGCCCAGGAAATCGAATTCCCTGATCGGATCCTGGGATTCCAACGCAAACAGCGGAATCTTCTCCGCACGCATAACAGCATCCAGATCCCTCCAGGGGGAATACACTCTCTCACACCATACATCCTCCCAGGAGTTAAACATATCATACAGGATCTGGATCCCCAGGTGTGACATACCGATCTCATACACATCCGGAAAACACATAACAAAACGGACCTTCACGTCCTCTTTGTTCTTTACAACGGAATTTACCTCATGTCCGATGTATCTCTCCGGCTTTTCAATTTTCATCAAAATATCATCTGATAATGCTAATCTCTCCATTTGAAAACCTTTCTCTGCTTAAAAATAGATGTCATACTTTATTGTACCAAAAAGAAACATTGTTGTAAACCTTACAGCATATTCTGTAGTACATCCTTCCTACGTAAAAAGGTTTTGAACATGTCCAATATCACACAAACTGTTTCTGCCGGCACACGGGAAAGACAGATCGAGAGTCTGCGTGCCAGCCAGCAAAGAGACCGGTATCAGCTGAACGCGATGTGCCGGATGAAAAGCACAGCCTCTGAGGAGGAGGCATCCGTGCAGGCATCGACTCACAGTACCTTTCTGTATCGAACGATTCTCTCCATCGCCGCTGTACTTGCAGTGATCACCCTCGACACCGGCAAAATCAAAATCGCCGAGATCGGTTCAAATGAGATCTTTGAACTTCTCTCGGCTGATTACTCCGCATCCATGAAGAGCTGGCTGCAGGAAAACATCTACTACAGGCCGGTCAGATAAGTATATCCCTGGGGCAGCCCTTTTCCGAGGATGACGTAGACATCAAAGGAATCATCGGAAAGCGACAAATAGGTACCGTAGGCCGGAATATCACAGAAGAACACATCCTTCGTGGTTGCGGGAACGATTGCATACCCTCTGTCAGAAAACAAAAAGGGCAGGATCTCCCGGTTTGAACTGTCGGAGACATACTTTGAGGAGCCCCTGAGAGAGATTGGTGCCAGCTCCGATCCGGGCCGCATGGCGGTGAGCCTCTCCTTTTTCGTCAGGCTCAGATACCACCTGTGCTGTGTGCGGTCCTTCACATGAGGTTCCGGTCCCTGCTCTCCCAACAGAAGATTGCCCGCCATGTCGCAGAAGCTGACGGTTCCCGACTGCTTCTCCACTACAACCCTTGCACTCTTCGTGGTAAGCTCGAAGGTTCTGCTGTTCTCTCTGCAGGAGAAACCGGAGGACGACTTACCCACACGGATCAGCGGATGGGACTCCGGCACTTTTTGTACCCCATCCCCATGAACGATGCGAAAGATCTGATCTGTAATGGGGAGGATGAAGGTATTGCCCGCCTGACTCTGTAGGTTGATCCCCTCCCGCTCCTTGGTCACCCATCGAACCGCAAAATTCCTTCTGGCATGTCCCATCGGCTTGATCAGTGCGGTATCCGGAAGATCTCCGAATTGTCCGGGTGTCTTTCGAACGGTGTTTTTCACCGGGGCCTGATAACTGTCGGGAGCAACGATCTTAGGCTGGAAGATACTCTTTGGTTCCGCCGCCTTCCGTACCGGGGTACGTGCCACCGCCTTCGGCCGTAAAGCCTGTGCCCTGTTCTCCGTTGCCGATATCGTCGCGGGGCTCACGGTACTTTTTGTCTCCTCCTTCGGCTCCGGAGGAAGCGTGAAGTTCGCAGACTCCTTTGGAAGAGGATCGGCGATCAGTCCGGTCAGATCGTTCGAATAGAACACACAGAGTTCATGGAGTGCTCTGGTGGCTGCCACATACAACAATTTTGCATGGCCGTCGTCCTTGGGATAGTTTTTGACCGAGGGATCCAGAAGGATACATGCATCAAACTCCAGTCCCTTCGTGTATTCCACCGGGAGTACCATGATACCGTTTCCAAAGGTCAGCTTCTCCGGATCCGTATCTAAAATCGGAATCAGCTCAGACAGTGCAGCACCAAAATCCGATGCCGTCTCCCGGTCACGGCAGATGACCGCGATCGTCTTCAGATCACGCTTCTGCCACTCCACACAAGTCTGTGCCGTACGCACCACCAGATCCTTGGTCCGTTCCAGTCGGACCGGTTTGCCATGTCGGATGATGGGTTCCACCGGATAGATCGGGAAGCTACCGTGACGCAGAATATTGGTGGCAAACTCTGAGATCTCAATGGTGTTTCGATAGCTCTTGCGCAGCGTACAGAAGGAATCAAAGCTTGTTCGGATCAGAAGCTTGCGGAGTTCCTCCCAATCGGAAAGACCGTATCCGAAATGAATGTTCTGGGATACGTCTCCCATCACAGTATAAGTACAATCCTTGATGCAGGCATCCAACACCCGATAGACCATCATGCCGAAATCCTGCGCCTCATCGATGACGATATGGTGTGCCTCAGAGATCACCTCGGTCTCTTTTACCAGCTTGTACAACAGCGCCAGCGCCGCCAGATCGTATACATCGTATGCTCCGTCTTGTTCAGACACCACAACGCCCCGTTCCCTTTGCTCCTCCAGGAATTGTCCATAGAGCTCCAGAATCGATCGTTTCCATTCCCGGGGCCCGTAATAGCCGCGGTAGGCCTTCACAATGGCTTTTCGCTCTGCCTCAGAGTAGCGAAGTCCTCTGGTCAGGAACTCTTCCTCCACTTTGATCTTCAGCCTTTCATTCAGCATATCGATCTTGCTCTGGATGGAGATATTCGGGTTCTGTGACACATAGCGTTCCACCGCACTGCCTTCCACCAGAACGATGGTCTCCGGTGCTTTGCCGTTTTTTCGATCCTCCTCCAGACGATCGTATATTCCGGTCACACCGTTCTCAAAACCTTCCACAAACTGTCTGGGATACAGCAGAACATCTTCTTGACTGATAGAGTCATTCTCCAGTCTGCGAATGAATCGCACCAGATCCCGGAACCACTTTGTAGTACCCTTAATGCTGTCGGAAGCATTTCGGAAGGGTTTGAGCTTCCCCTCCACCAGCGGAGCATCCTCATAAAGCAGGCGAAGGAACAACTGCTCCATGGTCATCTGACGGACCCCGGATACATCCAGATCCGGCAAGACTCCTGTGATATAATTCAGGAGAATCTGATTGCTTCCCACGATGTAGAAATCCTCCGGGCGAAAACGCTCCGCATAATTATAGAGAATATAGGAGATACGATGCATTGCCACGGTAGTCTTGCCGGAGCCGGCTACGCCTTGTACCAGCGTGTTTCGAAGAGGTGTTTTTCGAATGATCTCATTCTGTTCCTTCTGGATCGTGGCAACGATCTCTCCCAGAACCGCCTCTTTATTTCTGGAGAGATACTTGGTCAGAAGCTCATCATTGGATACTACCTCCGTATCAAAGTAATCCTTCAGAACTCCCTCCTCTATCTCAAAGGTGCGCTTCAGAGACAGATCAATGGGAATTTCCTTTCCGCCGGGAGCGATATAGCAGCACTTTCCCAAACCGTTTTCATAATAGGCTGTCGCCACAGGTGCGCGCCAGTCGATCACCTGAAGATGGGTATGATCCACGGAGAGATCCCCTCTGCCGATGTAGAGAGAAACCTCCTTGTTCATCTCCTCGTCCCTGTAAATGATCCTGCCAAAATAGGGCTTTTTCTTCGCCTTCAGACAATGTGCATAGGAACGCTTCATGTGTTCATTGATGGTAATGGTGTTGTTCAGGATCGTCCATAGCTCCACATCATTGTCATGATAGTGCACCAGCATTTCATCGATGCTCTCCTGGGTTCTGGCGATCTCTGCGTTGTACTTTTCCAGATGCTCATCCACAATACGAAGCGTATCCTTTAAATATGCCTGCTCCGATACTCTGTCTGTTCCGGTCATAGGTCTGTCACACTCCCTTCTCTCGTATATTTCTCTTAAGTTACATACTCCAGTATACCGAAAGATAAAAAAAATACTAGACTTTTCTTTTGAAATTTGTTATCATTGATAATGAAGTGTGCCTAAAAAATCCTATCGACCGAAATCGATAGGATTTTTTGTGTAATACGGAGCGTCAGCGATTGGCCAGCTCCGTCATAATATCCTCCCAGGATATGTTTTTCTCTGCCATCAGCACCATCATATGATACAGGAAATCGCTGATCTCATACTTGATCTCGTTGGGGTTTGGATTCTTGGCCGCGATCACGATCTCGGTGGCCTCCTCGCCAAGCTTCTTTAGGATCTTGTCAATTCCCTTATCAAAGAGATAATTGGTGTAGGATCCTTCCTTGGGATGGAGCTTACGGTCTTTTATCACATTGAACACATCTGTAAACACGGAGAGAGGATTGTCGACCTGTTCATACTCCTTATGGGCGATCTCCCGGAAGAAACAGCTCCTGGCACCGGTATGGCAGGCAGCCCCTACCTGGGAAACCTTCGCAAGGATCGTATCCTTGTCACAATCGGCGGTCAGGCTCTTCACATATTGATAATGTCCGCTTGTCTCACCCTTCAGCCAAAGCTCCTGTCGGCTTCTGCTGTAGTAGGTCATCTTGCCGGTGAGCAGGGTCTTCTCATAGGACTCCTCATTCATATAGGCAAGCATCAGCACCTCAGAGGTTCTGTAGTCCTGCACGATCACAGGCACCATGCCGTCGGAATTTTTCTTTAGCTCCGACCATTTCAGAGCCGCCTCCAGCGTCTGCACACTGACTCCTCTTGAGAGAAGGACCTTTTTCCACTCATAGATCTTTGCGTAATGGTCATTCACAAAATTACCGGTGACGCCGCAAATGCGATCCGTATCCGCCAAAGTATCCATCATCTGAAGCTCCGAAGACTGTTCCAGATTCAGATACCAGGGAAGAGCGGTCTGCACAGAACCCAACTGCCCTGCTTTTGCTTCATCCATCAGGATCAGGCCGCTCAGATATTTCTCTGCCAGCTCCCGGTTGTCGTCCACTGACCCGGGATCCGTGACGGAAGCCATGATCTTCTCCTTGCCGAATTTCAGGGACACTTCTTCCGTGATCCCTACATTTCCTTCCGGATCATAATTCAATACCGCACGGCTGCAGCCGGCATAGAGAAGCTTCTTCACATCCTCCATGCGCTTGATATTCCCTGCGCCGAAGACGTCCATTTCTGCCAAAGCGCAGATCTCCTTCAACACATCCAGAGCAGCCTCATGCTCCGCATCCCCACGGGACAGGTCAAACACGATCAGTTCATCGGCACCGCACTCGTTGTAGCGCTGTACAAGCGTCAGCGGATCCTCCTCGACGATCCTCTCATGCCGCAATCCGTCTACGGCTTTACCCTGATGCAGATAGATACAGGGGACAAATTTTTTCACAACCTGTTGATCGCTCATTACAAACTTCCTTTCGTACTTAATACATCACTGATGCGGGGATCAAAGGAGACAGCCTGATCCAGTGCTTTCGCAAAGGCCTTAAACATGGCCTCGATCATGTGATGTGCATTGATGCCGGAGAGCATCTTGATATGAAGATTCATCCCGGCACTGTAGGACAATGCGTAGAAAAACTCCCGCACCAGCTCCGTCTCCAGCTCTCCCACCCGTTCCACGGGGAAGCTGCATTCAAAATTCAGATACGGTCTGCCGCACAGATCCACAGCGCAGAGCGCCAACGCATCGTCCATGGGCAGGATAAAATAACCGAATCTTCGGATTCCCTTCTTGTCACCCACCGCCTGTGCAATGGCCTGCCCCAACACAATACCGGCATCCTCCACGGTGTGATGCCCGTCCACCTGCAGGTCTCCCTTCACCCTACAGGTCAGGTCGAAGAAACCATGCTTTGCGAAGCCCTGCAGCATATGGTCGAAGAAACCGATGCCGGTATCGATCTCGGAGGTTCCTTTCCCATCCAGATCGATGCTCACGGCAATATCTGTCTCAAATGTCTTGCGTTCAACGCTTGCTGTTCTGCTCATATATGCAAATCCTTTCTTTCCGGGACAACTAATCCTCAAAACGTACTTTGATGCTGTTTGCGTGTGCCGTCAGGCCCTCGCTCTGTGCAAACAGTTCGATATCTCTGTGAACCTTTTCAAGTGCTTCTCTGGAGTAGGAAATGATGCTGGTCTTCTTAATGAAGTCATCCACATTTACGGGAGAGAAGAACTTGGCGGTTCCGTTGGTGGGAAGAATGTGGTTGGGGCCTGCAAAGTAATCTCCCAGCGGCTCGGACGCATACTCACCCATAAAAATGGCTCCTGCATTCTTGATCTTCGTCATGACCTCAAAGGGGTTGACAGTGAGGATCTCCAAGTGTTCGGAAGCGATCTCGTTGGCCGCATCAATGGCATCCTGCATAGTCTCCGCCACAAGAATATAGCCGTAGTTTTCCAGAGACTTTCGCATGATCTCGGTTCTGGACAGACTCTCCACAAAGATCTCAACCTGTTCGGAAACCTGTTTTGCCAATTCCTCAGAGGTGGTGATCAGGATGGCGCTGGCCAGTTCGTCGTGTTCTGCCTGAGACAACAGATCTGCCGCCACATATCTGGGATTGGCACTTTCATCCGCAAGCACCAGTATCTCACTGGGACCGGCGATGGAATCAATGCTGACATATCCATAGACTGCCTTTTTCGCCAATGCCACGAAGATATTGCCGGGGCCGGTGATCTTGTCCACCTTAGGAATGGACTCCGTGCCGAAGGCCATAGCGGCGATCGCCTGTGCACCGCCCACCTTATAGATGGTATCCACGCCCGCAATATCCGCAGCAACCAGTGTGCCCGGGTTTACCTTGCCTTCCGGTGATGGAGGGGTGGTCATAATGATCTCCTTCACCCCTGCAACCCTGGCGGGAATCACATTCATCAGAACGCTGGAGGGATAGGCAGCCTTCCCGCCGGGTACATACACACCGGCTCTCTCGATCGGAGTGATCTTCATCCCCAGGATCGTTCCGTCTTCCTTGGCGTCAAACCAGCTGTTGCGCAGCTGCTTGGAGTGGAAGGCACGAATGTTGTCCGCAGACTTTCTGATGACCTCGATGAGACCTGCATCCAGCTTCGTATAAGCCTCGTCGATCTCCTCTCTGGTCACTCTGATGCACTCCGCATTCAGAGGAAAACGGTCAAACCTGGCGGTATATTCAAAGATCGCCGCATCTCTTCTCGCCTTCACATTTTCAATGATATCATTTACGGCAGCCTCATACTGGGAATAGTTGTTGGGGCTTCTCTTCAGCAAGTCATCCAGAATACCCTGCTTTGTCTCTTTGGATAAATTTACGATTCTCATTTGGATTCCTCCAGTTTCTCTCTGATCTGATTTACAAGTTTTATAATTCTCTCCCGCTCCATCTGCATACTCACGGGATTCACGATCATCCGTGCGGAAAGGGGGCAAACCTCCTCCAGCACCTCCAGTCCGTTCTCGCGCAAGGTAGAGCCGGTCTCGACGATATCCACGATCACGTCGGAAAGCTCTACGATAGGACCTAATTCCACAGAACCGTTGAGCTTGATAATATCTACGGTCTGATGCTTTTTGTTGAAGAAATAGTCCTTGGCAATATGCGGATACTTGCTGGCCACACGGATGCGCTCGTGGTGCTGCAGCAGCTCTCCTGCAGCGGCCGGTCCGCAGACACACATTCTGCACTTTCCGAAGCCAAGGTCCAAGACCTCATACACATTTCTGTTCTCCTCCAGAATGGTATCCCTGCCAACCACGCCGATGTCGGCAGCACCGTACTCTACGTAGGTGGGCACATCCGGTCCTTTTGCAAGGAAAAACCGAAGCTTCAGCTCTTCATTGGTAAATATCAGCTTTCTGGAATTCTTGTCCTTCATCTCCTCACAGGTGATGCCGATGGATTCCAGAAGCTCCAGTGTCTTATTGGCAAGACGCCCCTTGCCCAGGGCAAACGTCAAATATCTGTCTTCGCTCATCTGTTACCTCCTGTTGCAGCCGTGAGAACCACCGGTCTGCCTTCCCCTCGGATCCTTTTTGCCTGCGCCAGACACTCTTGGAAGGTTTCCTCGGTATAATGCAACACCTCCGGAGCCTCCGGAACAGGTAATTCTACCTTCTGTCTGGAAAGTGCCTCCAAAATATGATCGGTGAGGACACAGAAGCCCACCGCACCTGCCTCTCGTCCAAACTGCGTCAGCAGCTTGTCATAGCGGCCGCCCTTCACAACGGCATCCCCGACACCATAGGTATAAGCCTTAAAGATCACGCCTGTATAATAGTTGTATTTGCTGAGCATCCCCAGATCAAAGGACACATAGTCCGCCACTCCATATGCGGAAAGCACCTGATAAAGCTTCTCCAGACGATCGATGGCGGTGATGGATCGATCGTTGTTCACCATTGCCCTGGCCTCCGTCAGAGAGCACATATCTCCGCACATATCCGCCACCTTAAGCAGTCTGGTCATATAGGGCTCCTGGACCCTTCGCTCAACAAGCAGCTCCTGGGCGGCGAAATAGTTCTTGCCGGAGATGCAGGCTCTCAGCTGCATCTCAGTCTCCTCATCCAGCCCCGCCTCAGCACAAAGTCCCTTGAAATACTCCACCTGGCCGATGGAGATCTGAAAGCGCTTCAGGCCGGTGTCCAGCAGCGCCTGAACCACCATGCTGATCATCTCCGCATCCGCTTCTACGGAGCAGTCTCCGATCAGTTCTGCACCCATCTGGGTAGATTCCTTCAGTTTGCCCTGCAGATCGGAACGATTGGTAAAGGTATTGCCGGCATAGCAGAGTCGAAGAGGAAGCTTTTCCTCGCTGAAATATTTTGCGGCGCACCTTGCAATGGAAGGCGTAAAATCCGGCCGCAGCACCAGAGTATTGTTCTCCTTGTCGAAAAACTTGTAAAGCTCTCTGCTGGGTGTCGTGCCGATCTCTTTGGAAAATACATCGAAAAACTCGAAGGTAGGTGTCTGAATATCCTGGTAGCCGTACAGAGAAAGCACGGAATGGATCCGATTCTCCACCTCCACCTTTCTGGCATATTCCGTTCCGTAAATGTCTCTGACCCCTTCAGGGGTATGCAATAACTGTTTCATCATATCTTTCACTCGTTTCACTTTATCATAGTAACGTGCTACCATATTATCATGGTAGAGAATTAAACTACATGTAGTATAGCCACATTGACAGGGATTTGTCAAGCATTGTTTTTCTGCTTTGCATGCCTTTCCCTTCTCGGATTGTGTTCCAGCCAAGACCTGTGTGTCTGTTGCAGACTGTAGCGAGACGTCGGTACTTAGGCTGCGTACTTTGCAGCCTTACGTACCGCTACGTCGAGGTCCAAGCGAAAGCGTGTCCGCAACCAGACATACTGGTCTAAAAGGCGCAGGAACACAATCCGAGAAGGGAGTTTTTCTGAGAGAGCAGCAGACACGTACTCCTGCCCTCTACGATTCCTCCCGGTCCTCCAGATCCTTTTTCATGGCCTCCAGATAGGGCACCAACACGCCTCCCTTTTTCGGGATAATGTAGGCCGGATTCAGTTCCTCATAGCGGAAGCTTTTTCTGCCGCCTTCCTTCGCTCTGTTCCAGAAGTATAAAAGCATTTCCAGCGGCAGGTAATACATCAGATCCTTGTGGGTGTAATAGATCAGGAAGAAGGCAATACCGCCCTGTTTTTCAAACTTCTGCATGAACTCCACCTGATGCTCATGGATGTTGGCCAGTGCAAAGGTGTCTGCCGCACACTCCTTGGCATCAAAGCACACCGGAATCCCCTGTACTGCTCCGATATAATCCACCGTACTCTTCTGCTCAAAATAGGCCAGGGTAATATGCCTTGTCTCCTTATCGATGTTGATCGGTGTGATAGGGGTGGGTACCTTCTGAATCAGTGCCAGCCCTGCCTCTTCGTATTTCTCATTGGTCCGGTTGATCATATCCTCCAGCACGGAGCCTCTCAGTCCTCTTGAATTCCAGGTCGCCATTTTCTCCCCCTCGTCTCATGAATCTAAATCACTTGTTCCATTCCATTTCCTCACAGATCTGTTCAAAAGCCTTCGGAAGTGCAGCCTGATATACTGCTTTGCTGACAGCCTGCAGACGGGGATCTTCCACAGCGGGGAATTCCACCCGGTAAGCGTGAAGTAATTGACAGTGCAAGTGATATTTCTTTTGAAAGACCGCATTGATCCTGTCCACGCCATATTTTGTATCCCCGATCAAAGCATGCCCTACACTTGCAAGATGGGCACGGATCTGATGGGTCTTACCGGTAATCAGCTCCACCTCCAGATAGGTGAACTTCCCATTGTCCGCAAGCGGAACGATACGGGTGTGGATCCGGTCAGCCTCCGGGGAATCCGAAGCAGCTTTCCCGATGGTGACCATGTTGGTGGATGGATTTTTCTGCAGCACCCCGTCTAACTCCATCGGTTTCTCGATCCTGCCGATGCAGATGGTGCGATAAAATTTTCTGATGCTTCTTTCCTTGATCCATTTGCTCAGAGACTGAGATCCGGGCAGCGATTTCCCGCAGAGAACCAGACCGCTTGTATTCCGGTCCAGGCGGTTGCACACGGAGGGCTTAAAGGTGGCAAGCTCCCTCTCCCAGTCTGAGGACTGCTGCAGTAAGTACCCGATCAGCCATTCATTTAAGGACAGATCCTCCGGCTTTGCCTTCTGGGTAAGGATGCCGGCGGGCTTATCGACGATCAGAATATGTTGGTCCTCATAGATGATCTTTATCCCCTTCAGTCTCTCGTATGCCCTGCGGTATTCGTCAAGGCTGGCTTTTTCCGCAGCAGACTGTCCGGCAGATGCACTGCCTGCAAATTTCTGAAAGGTCTCCTCGGAAAAGAAAAAGGATACAAGGTCCCCCACCTGAAGGATCTCGGAGCCCTCCGCCTTCCTGCCGTTCAGGGTGATATTCTTCTTGCGGAGCATTTTATACAGGAAGCCTGTGCCGGCCTCCGGGAGAAGCTTATGTAAAAATTTGTCCAGGCGTTGTCCCGCCTGATTCATTTTGATCTCAACCTTCTGCATGGAGCCTCCTAACCTAGAGCGTAATACTCTTCATAGTGGCCAGGATCCTCTCAGACTGCTCCCTGTCTTCCGCTGTCGTACCCATCTGGTCCAGGCGATTCACATAGGTTGACAGCTTGTGAAATACCTTCACGGACACGTCCTTTTCCCCGTCCAGTGCCAAATGCTCCTTCAGGTGCTGCAGAAAGGCTGCCTCCGCAAACTCACCCTCCCCGGCATAGGCACAGATGCTTTTGCCCCGAACCGCCAGATGGGGGATCACATAGACCGCCTCCTTTGCGGTAAACACAAAATCAAAGCCCGAAACCAAATCCTTCGTATGGGGAAGGATCTCTTCCACGGTTTCCCTGTCACAGCTTTTGTAACGGAAAAACATGATGGCACTCACCAGACTTTTGCTGGCCGGAAGACACCCCAACACGGCCACGATGGTCAACAGGTTTGCCCGATTCCCGGTCTGAAGATAGCCGGCCAGAAAAAGGCAGGCGGAAATTCCGAAATAAATACAGGTTCTGGCCAGTTCATAGAACCGCTGGGTCTTGAGATAATATGGGGTTCCCTTGGCCTTTTCCGTGGAAAACATTCTGCTCAACATCACAAAAACCTCCTAAAACAATTCCCGGTAGGATGCAATACAGTAATCCGCCAGGCGTTTCTTCTCTGACAGCTGATCCTTTGAATACGCATCCTCCACCGCACAGACCGTCATGCCCGCGCTCTTTCCCGCCCGAATGCCCGCCGTGATGTCCTCGAACACCAGACAGTCTTCGGCCCGGGTCTGTAAACGTTCTGCCGCCGCCAGATAGATATCCGGCGCAGGTTTTCCCCGATAGCTGTCGGTACCGGTCAACACACAGTCAAAGACCCCTTCCAGATGATGGGCCTGCAGGATCCGCTCCACCAATTCTCTGGAATTGCTGGATGCGATCCCCAACCTGATCCCCTGCTGCTTACAGCAGACAAGAAGCTCTTTCACACCATCCTTCAGAAACACTTCATTGGAATACTTGTCCGCAGCCATCTCATTCCAGGTGCGCTTCATCTCCTCCACATCGTCGGCAATGCCAAAGGTCTCCTTGAAATATACGGCAGTCTCATCAAAACTCATCCCCTCGATTTTGGACTGGAGATCCTCCGGCAGTGCAATTCCGAATCTTCCCAGATAGGCAATATCAATGGAGCGCCAGATCCACATGGAATCCACCAGCGTCCCGTCCAGATCAAAAATGATCGCCTTCTTATTCTTCAGCATTTCATGCTTCATGCAACACCTCTACCTCCGCCTCTGTCAGTTCACGATACGCGCCGGGTGCCAGTTTTTCATCCAGAACAAGCCCTCCGAAGGTGATTCTCCTTAAGAACAACACTTCATTGCCTACAGCAGAAAGCATTCTCTTAACCTGATGAAATCTGCCCTCATGGATGGTCAGAAGGATCTCCGATTCGGCAATCCGCTCCACTTTGCCGGGCAAGGTAAGCTTCTCCTCACCGATATCGACACCGTGCTCGAGAAGAGAAACCTCTTCCTCGGACAGTTCATGTGCTATTCTGACATAATAAGTCTTGTCCACATGGCGCCTCGGTGCAAGCAGTCGGTGGGCAAGCTCCCCATCATTGGTGAGAAGGAGCAGACCTTCCGTATCCTTGTCCAATCGCCCCACAGGAAACAGGTCATCCCGTCTGTCACCGGCAGAGACCAGATCCAAAACGGTACGTTCCCTTTGATCGGACGTTGCAGACACCACACCGGCCGGTTTATTCAGCATATAGTAATAAAATCTCTGATAGGATACTCTCTCGCCAAGAACACAGATCACATCGTTGTTTTCATCCACCTTTCGGCCGGGATCCGTTTCCTTCTGACCGTTCACTGTCACGCTGCCCCTCCGGATCTCCTCCTTTACCCGGCTTCTGGAACCGATCTTCAATTCGCTCAACAATTTATCCAGCCGCATTTTGCTTCATTCCTTTTCATATATTGTGATAACTACCCGGGAAGCATTTCACTGCTATGGTTTTAGTTTTTTTTGCAGTCACTCTTTTTTGTATTCTGACCAATCCGGAGGAAGCCTTACATCTGGCTGAAACCGGCCTCTCTCTTTGGTTTCACCGGATGATTCCGACCCTGCTTCCGTTCATGATCCTCTCAGGTACGATGGTACGCTTTGGATCCTGCGGGAAGCTGGCAAGACTGCTGCGCCCGGTGCTCTATCCGATCTTTCAGGTCTCTGACACCTGTCTGTACACAATATTGATCGGTATGCTGTGCGGATTTCCCATGGGGGCCAGAACAGTGGCGGATCTGATGGAAAGCGGACAGCTGACAAGAGAAGAAGGAAACTATCTGTTAGCCTTCGTCAACCAGATCGGCCCCATCTATTTCTGCGGATATGTTTTGCCCCTGCTTTCTCTCAGCCCGGCCTGGCCCTATCTCATCGGCATGTATGTCATACCGCTTCTCTACGGTGCGATTCTGCGAAGGACCCTCTATCGGCATCTCCCCAAAAAAGCCGCAGCACCTGACGCAAAGAAACTGTCTCTGCCGCAGGCACTGGAGGAAAGTGTAACCGGCGCTGTCACCGGCATCCTGAATCTGGGCGGATATATGATCTTTTTTCAGCTATTTCTTCTGGTTCCTTCGCTGTTGTCCCCAGGATTGTTGCCGCTTCTGGCACCATGGATCGAGATCAACGGAGGCCTGCATACATTGGGAATGCTTTGCCCCACCTACAGTCTCATCATGGTTGTATCGGGAGGCGCATGCTGCCTGCTGCAGACCTACAGCTGTATCAGGGACACCCCCTGCTCACTGCAAAGCTATCTTCTGCATAAACTGATCCTCACCATTCTGACTGCTGTCTACTATCTGTTTCTCCCCTGCCTGTGATGATTTTTCATGACAGTGATCACACAGGAAATTCCGAATAACAGAGCGATCAGCACAACTGAGAGGATCACGATCCCCATCATATGTCCGGGGGAGAGGAGGTTCTCTTCCTTGGTCTGCGGCAGATCATACTTGATCTCCTTCATGGTTTCCACAGCACTTTCCCGCACCTCATCAGGCTCTGACGAAGCAGGAGCCTGAAAGACAACTTCGGAGAGATAGTCATTGCTGTCCGTCCAAAGGCCGTACATGTTGATCGCCCTGAAAACCACATGCGGCTGAATGCCGGAGGGAATGGTAAGCTCCACCTCCAACACCCCATCCGCGGTTCCTGACAGGCAATCCGTCCCGGGCCAGGCATATCGCTCACTGAAGGTAAGTCCGCCGTCCAGAGAGTACGCATAATACAACAGAGGAGACTCCTGATCCTGTGCCAGCAGATGCGCACTGATGGTGCAGGCCTCCTCATCGGTTTTAAGGATCTCCAACAGGCACAGAGACGGCGGCGTAGTGTCCTGTATCGTAATCGGTACCGTGTTCCCGCTATCCACCTCGGCTAATGCGTGACTGCTATAGTCAACGCCCAGTTTTTCACTTTTCAGCCCAAGGAATTTGGCTACACTGTGGGCATCCTTTCTTCCCAACAGTTCCATGTCCTCCACGGAATCGCAGTAGGACGTATCTCTCCTCTCATCCACATGACAATGCTCTATGATGAAAGCGGGAATCTCCCGTGCATAGGACTCCCGGATAATGCCGTAATAATCCTTGCCCTTATCGTTTTGTCTGGTCTTCACGCCGCAGTTTAAGATCCCCATCTCTTCCAGATCACGAAGCAATATGCTTCCGAACTGATAGCCGTATCCATTGAACGGGGCATGGAGAGGGACCCATACCTCGGCGCCAAACTGATCGTGGTCCTCCGATGCATTGTAATGAATACTGAACAGATAATCCGCATCCACCCCGGCAGCAAATTCTGCTCGCTCCTTCAAGGTCAGATCCTGATCACTGTCGCGGGTAAGATACACTGTCACTCCGTCAAAGGCCTGCAGTTCCTCATACATTGCCTTCGCAGTGATCAGATCCATCTCCTTCTCCTGAATTCCTCCCGGGAAGCTTACGTTCGCCTCTGTCCCAAGGTTTTCCCCGCCGTGACCGGGATCGATCACGATCACAGGCTGCTCTCCCTTCACCGGCGCCCCGGCCGCACAGCTTGTATTCACCGAAACCATCCAGAGCAGCAGAAACCCGATTGCAGCGACAACATATTTTTTCATGCTCTCTCACCCCCTCTTGCCTTCTCCTTAACCAAGAACAAACCGGCTCCCTCTCGAAAACCGGTTTGATTGCAAACTCGTAATAAACTATGTAAGAGCAGCCGACAATGCAACAAAGCACTTACTCCTCACCGACAGAAATATCATCGGTATCAGTACTTTCTTCATAGACTGTCGCAGAGGTCATCGCCTCACGGTTGGAATGGATCACATCCCGATACTGAACCAGAGTGGTCAGCAGACTGCGATAGTTCGCATCAGCCTGAGAGATCGAGCCCTCCAAGATACTCTCCATCTCTGCCAGTCTGTCCTCTGTATATTTGGAAGCCTCCTGCTTCAATGTATTCGCCTGATTCACAGCGTTGTCCAGAATCTCCTGCGCCTGCTTCGTAGCCATTGTGACAACCTCATGCGCCTGGGCATAAGCCTGCTGCATGATCTCATGCTCGCTGATCAGCTCATTGGTCTGAGCAGTAGCCTCGTCGATCAGCTTCTGTGCCTTCTCACGGGCGTCATTTAAGATCGCTTCCTTATTGCTGAGAACACGCTGATACTTCTTGATCTCCTCGGGAGTATTCGCTCTCAGATCCTGAAGAAATTCTTCGATCTCTTCACGATTCACAACGATCTCAGTGCTGGAGAAAAATTTCGTTCTGCACTGGCTAATATATTCTGCGAGTTCTTCAATCGTCTGTTCAATCTTGCTTACCATGTCGTTCTGCTCCTTACTTTATATTTTGGGAAAGGGTAACCAACTAACCCTTCAGTTTCTCATGAATCAGGTCTGCTACAAAATCAGGGACGCACTGGCTGATGTCTCCGCCGAAAGCAGCGATCTCCTTCACACTGGAAGAACTTAAATATGCATACTCCAGACTGGTCGTCAAAAAGATCGTATCCAGCTTGCCTTTGGACAGCAGACGATTCGTCTGCGCGATCTGCAGTTCATATTCAAAGTCCGTAATCGCGCGAAGCCCGCGCACCGCGATATGTACATTCTTCTCTTCCGCATACTGAATCAGCAAACCGCTGAAGCTCTCAACTGTTACGTTGGGCAGATCCTTCGTAGCCTCTTTAAGAATATTAACACGTTCTTCCACAGAAAACAATGGTGTTTTGGCTTTATTATTCAAAACACTGACAATCAGTTCGTCAAACATCGCCGATGCCCTGCGGATCACATCCAAATGTCCAAATGTAACAGGGTCAAAGCTTCCGGGATAAATTGCTCTCTTCATTTTCAGCAGCTCCATTTCCGCGAAGGCGGCCGTTTCCTTACTCGTGTTTTTTTCGAAGGAACACATGCCGATTCGTCTTGTATTGTTTGTCCTTCACGATCTCATAGCCCAATTGATCCAGATAGGAGAAATCGGTCCGAAGACTCGCCTCCACAATGATCAGGGTTTCCTCAGTCAGATACGTTCGGCCGCGGAGTGCGGTAAGAATCAGTTCTTCCAATCCGGCATCATAAGGGGGATCCATAAAAATGAGATCCACATGGTCCTCATGGATATTGCTGAGCGCACTTACAGCATCCTGCTTGATTACTATAGCATGTTCCTGCAGTTTCGTAAATAAAAGATTTTCAGAAATGCACTGAATCGCCTTCGGAGAATTGTCTGCAAAGTATGCCTTGGCAGCTCCTCTGCTCAGCGCCTCGATGCCAATGGCACCGCTTCCGGCAAACAGATCCACAAACACAGCCCCGGGGACAAACTGCTGCAGCATATTAAACAGCGTCTCCTTAATGCGGTCTGTAGTAGGTCTGGTATCCAACCCCGCAGGTGCCTTCAGCGGAAGACTTCTTGCACTGCCTGCAATCACTCTCATATACTCTCGAAACCTCACTTTCCCAAAGGACTATTTGCGCACCTTTGTACCCTTCGTATCGCGTTTGGATGGCTTAATACTATTCAAAACGAACTTCTTGCCCTTGTACTCTATGACATTCTCCACACCGTTCTTGGTAAAATAGACCGCCTCCACCACATCCCCCTCCGCAAGCTTCATGCCGCGAACGCCGATGGCACCCTTTTTCTTCTCGGGGATCTCCTCGATGGGGAATCGGAGGAAATATCCTCCTGCTGTCTGAAGCACAATATTTCTCTGGTCAGTGACGGCTGCAACGCCAACCACCTTATCTCCATCGGAAAGCTTCGTGGCAGCCACGGTTCTCTTGGAAACATCGAACTCTCCGCCGTCCACGATCTTGATCATGGAGGCTGCGGTCACAAAAATGACCTGCCGCAGATTCAGTTCCGTCTGACTGGTGAGAAAGACGATGGACTCTTTCTGTGAATCAAAATTGCTGACGTTGTCGATGGGTACCCCCTTGTCCCGGAATTTTCCGAAGGGCAGATCGGCGACCTTGATCGTGTGAAGCTGACCGGTGTCGGTAAACAGACAGACCTTTCCGGTGTTTTTGCAGGAGAACACAAACCGGTTCTCAGAATCGGCAGCCTCCCTGTTTCTCTCATAAGTGGGCATATCAACGGTCTTGGCATAGCCGAAGCGATCCATCAGGAACATGACTTCGATCTCTTCCACGGCCTTCTCCTTATAGACAGCCTCCTCCACATTCTCAATTGCGGTACGGCGCTTTCTGCCGTATTCCCGCTTCAGCGCCTCCAGATCATTGATGATCACCTGTGCCATGGATTCCCTGCGCTCCAGAATATCCTCATAGCGGAAGATATTGGCCATCGTCTCCTCGTGTTCGTTGATCAGCGCCTCGATCTCCAGACCGATCAGTTTATAGAGCCGCATCTCCAGAATCGCATTCGCCTGTTTTTCGGTAAACATCAGCTGGGTAGCCATGATCTTGGACTCTCTGGATTTGAACCGGATGCCGTCGATCTTTCCCTCGGTCAGGCAGGCCTTCGCCATGGCCCGGTCCTTGGAACCCCGCAGGATCTCAATGATCAGGTCGATCACGTTGCAGGCCTTGATCAGGCCTTCCTGAATCTCCTTGCGCTCCATCTCCCTGGCCAGAAGGTTGGTGTACTTTCTGGTGGCGATCTCATACTGGAAATCCACGCTGGCCTTCAGGATCGCCTTCAGTCCCATGATCTCAGGACGGCCGTTGCAGATGGCAAGCATATTCACGCCGAAGGTGTCCTCCAGCCGGGTCTTTTTATAGAGCAGATTGACGAAGTTCTCTGCATCCGCATCCTTTCTCAGCTCGATGACGATCCGGATGCCCTCCTTGGAAGACTGGTTGGAAATGTCCACAATATCATTGGTCTTCTTGGTCTCTGCCAGGGCAGCCACATCAGAGAGGAACTTGGCGATATTCATACCGATCATAGGATAGGGGATCTCGGTAATGACTACATTGGTCTTCCCTCCCTTCGCCTTCTCAAGCTCCACCTTGCCGCGGATCTTGATCTTGCCCACGCCGGTCTCATAGATTTCAAGGAGTTCGTCCTTGTTGGTCACGATACCGCCGGTAGGAAAATCCGGTCCCTTGAGATATCTCATCAGTTCTCTGGTGGAAATGTTTTCGTCCAACATGTAAGCCTTGGTGGCATCGATCACCTCTCCCAGATTGTGGGGCGGTGTGCTGGTTGCCATACCAACCGCGATTCCTTCGGAACCGTTGACCAAGAAGTTGGAGATCCGCACGGGAAGAACCATGGGTTCCTTCTCGGTCTCATCAAAATTCGGCATAAAGTCCACAACATCTTTATCCAGATCCGCCAGAAAAGCATCCTGCGTAACCTTCTGCAGTCTGGCCTCCGTATATCGCATGGCAGCGGCGCCGTCTCCCTCAATATTACCGAAGTTGCCGTGCCCGTCGATGACAGGCAAGCCCTTCTTAAAGTCCTGGCTCATCACAACCAGGGCATCGTAGATGGAGCTGTCGCCGTGAGGATGATATTTACCCATCGTATCCCCAACGATTCGGGCACACTTTCGATAAGGCCTGTCGTAGCGGATACCCAATTCATACATATCATACAGTGTACGGCGCTGAACAGGCTTCAAGCCGTCCCGAATATCCGGCAGCGCACGTGCGATGATCACGCTCATGGCATAGTTGATAAAGGATTTCTGCATCTCCTCAGAATATTCGGTTCTAATGATTCTGCTGTTGTCTTCCATATATTCTCTCCGTCAATTCTTCTTTACACGATCGGTCAGCTATGCATTATAGTCCAGCTCTGCATCTGTTGCATGGTCATAGATATAGGCCTTTCTGGGCGGAACCTCCGTCCCCATCAGGACACCGGTGATCTCCGAGGCCATTCTGGCATCCTCGATCTCCACCTTCTTTAAGAACCGGGTCTCGGGATTCAGAGTAGTCTCCCAGAGCTGCTCCGCATCCATCTCTCCCAAACCTTTGTAGCGCTGCAGCGTAAAGGGACCTTTATGTCTCTTTCGATAAAGCTCCAGGGCATGATCGTCATACAAATACTCCTCCTGTCCTTTGGCTGGCATGGCCTTGTAAAGGGGAGGCATGGCAATATACACATGTCCCTCAAAGATCAGTTCCGGCATAAACCGGTAAAACAGCGTGAGCAGCAGATTGGAAATGTGGGCACCGTCCACATCCGCATCGGCCATAATGATGATCTTGTCGTAACGAAGCTTGGTGATATCAAAATCGTTGCCGTAGCCCTCAGAAAAACCGCAGCCGAAGGCGTTGATCATGGTCTTGATCTCCGCGTTGGCGAGAACTTTATCAATGCTGGCCTTCTCCACATTCAGGATCTTGCCGCGAATGGGAAGAATAGCTTGAAACATACGGTTTCTTGCAGTCTTGGCACTGCCGCCTGCAGAATCTCCCTCCACGATGAAGATCTCACACTTGGAGGCATCCTTGGACTCGCAGTTGGCAAGCTTCCCGTTGGAGTCAAAAGAAAACTTCTGCTTCGTCAGCATATTCGTCTTGGCGCGCTCCTCGGTCTTGCGGATCTTGGCGGCCTTCTCCGCACAGCCGATGATATTTTTCAGCACCTCCAGATTCCGGTCAAAGAATCTGACGATCTCCTCTCCGGTGATCTTGCTGACCACCTTCGCCGCATCCTGATTGTCCAGCTTGGTCTTGGTCTGTCCTTCAAATCTGGGATCCGGATGCTTGATGGAGATCACTGCCGTCATACCGTTACGCACATCCGCTCCGGTAAAATTCACATCCTTTTCCTTCAGAATACCCAGTTCTCTGGCGTAATTGTTGATGACATTGGTAAACATCGTCTTAAATCCGGTGAGATGGGTGCCTCCCTCGGAATTATAAATATTGTTGCAGAAGCCCAAAACATTCTCGTGGAACTCATTCACATACTGAAAGGCGACCTCCACGGAGATCCCTTCGCTCTCCCCGCGAAAGCAGATCACATCCGTCACGATCTCCTGATTCTTGTTGATATCCTTGATAAACCCGATAATTCCGTCGGGCTCATGATAGGTGATCACCTCGCAGGGATCCTTGCGCTTATCCGTAAAGACAATGGTCAGCTCCGGGTTCAGATAGGCAGTCTCGTGCAGTCTGCTCTTGATCTCGTCCTCCTTGAAGTGAGTCTTCTCAAAGATCGTAGGATCCGGCAGGAAAGAAATGGTAGTACCGGTCTCCTTTGTCTTCCCTTTCACGGGAAGAAGACCGTTCTCCAGTTCCATCACGGGATTTCCCCGCTCGTACTGATCCTCATAGATAAAGCCGCCGGTCTTGACCGTGACGGTCAGTCTGGTCGAGAGTGCATTCACAACAGAAGAACCTACGCCATGGAGACCTCCGCTTGTCTTGTAGGCATTGTTGTCAAACTTACCGCCGGCATGCAATGTGGTAAACACAAGTCTCTCCGCGCTGATTCCTTTCTCATGCATTCCCACCGGAATCCCCCGTCCGTTGTCAGAAATCGTAGCGGAGCCGTCTGCCTCAAGAGTGACTTCAATACGGGTACAAAACCCTGCCAGATGCTCGTCCACGGAATTGTCCACGATCTCATAGATCAAATGGTTCAATCCCTTGGTGGATACACTTCCGATATACATTCCGGGTCTTTTTCTGACGGCCTCGAGACCCTCCAGCACGGTAATACTGGATGCATCATAATTACTGGTGTTTGCCATTCCTCACTGCTCCTTTTTATCCAGCCTCGCAGAATTCCTGTTTGATAACGGAAAAACAGAAACAAATATCCGTATCTGCGAATCGATCTTTTCACTTAGCACCTGTATATTATACCACAGATTTAGTGGTTTGTAAAAGAAAACCTACTAAATCTATGAAAAAAGGACAGGGCATAACACTCTGTCCCAAATCATTCATATAGAAACACAAACGAATCTTATCCCCGGATGTTCTTGGCACAGGCAATGGCCAGAGAGCCGGGGCCGATATGACAGGATACGCTCAACGACAGGCAATCCACCTGGATCTGACCGGTATACTCCGGAAATGCCGCAAGCACCTCCTCTTTGAAGGCAAGAGCCCCTTCCAAATTATCGGAATGAGCGATCATCAGATAGATACTCTCCCCATGTTTGAAGCCGCCGAAACGATTTTCAATATCATTTCGGATCGCATTGATCATGATAGATTTGCCCTGAGCAGTCGTTCTGGCTTTGGCGAAGGCATCCAGCTTCTCCCCCTGGATCTGCAGTACAGGCTTTAGGCGAAGCATGGTACCGATCGCCGCGGCAGCCGGTGTAATGCGGCCTCCTTTTTTCAGATAATACAAGGTATCCAACATAATATAGATACTGCTGTTGAACTTATCCGCTTCCAAAAACTCCTTGATCTGCGCAGCATTGTGACCCTCAGCGACGAGAAGCAATGCATCCAGGCAGGATTGACGCTGCGTCACCGAAATGCGCTGATTATTGACAACACAGACCTTACCTTCAAAGTCCTCTGCAAGCATCATTGCCGTCTGGCAGGAGCCGGAAAGGCCGCTGCTCATAGGAATATGTACGATCTCATCATACTCCTCCAGCAATTTCTTCCAGAAATCGACAACCGACTCCGGGGAAGGCTGACTGGTGCAGATATTCGCTCCGTCCCGAAGTCTTCTGTAAAACTCCTCCTGGTTCAAATTCACGTCTTCAAAATAAGTTTCATCGTTGATCATAAACGGCATAGGAAGCACAAAAACGCCTAAATTCTTAGCCTCCGCCTGGGTGATACCACTGTTGCTGTCTGTGACGATTGCTACTTTTGCCATGATAAACTCCTTGATCCTGTCGTATGATTATCGCTTTGTCGTGTGTCTGATTTTCGCAAACAATTAAAGTTATTTTACAATTATATGCTTCGAAAGTCAACATTGTTTGCTCGGATATACCGCAAATGTTCCTTCAACGGCTGCATTTCTTCTGTCTCCAGATCCGGGTCAGAAACGAGCAGGCGATCTACCGCCTCACACGCCTCCTTTAAGACATCAGAATCACCGTAGATGTCCCCCATGCGAAATGCAAACTCTCCGCTTTGTCTGATGCCAAACAGATCCCCCGGACCCCTCAGCCGCAGATCCTCCGCAGCGATAAAGAATCCGTCATTGGACCGGTTCAGGATCTCCAATCGCTCCATGGTCTCCTTCCTGTCCTGAGAGCTGACGAAAATACAATAGCTTTGATGCTCTCCTCTTCCCACCCGGCCTCTCAGCTGATGAAGCTGGGCCAGTCCAAAACGATCCGCGTTCTCCACCATCATCACCGTGGCATTGGGCACATTGATCCCCACCTCGATCACAGTGGTGGATACCAGTACATCAATACTTCCGTCCGCAAACTGCTCCATGATCCGGTTCTTATCTGCGGGGCGCATTTTCCCGTGAAGATAAGACACCGCAACAGTCTCCGGAAGAGCTGCACGAAGCTTTTCCGTATAGTCCACCACATTCTCCAGGTTGTCCAATTCCCCTTCTTCTACCTGAGGGCAGATCACATAGACCTGCCTGCCCTGTGCCACCTGACCGGCAAGAAACTTATATGCAGTAGCTCTGTAATTTGTCCCTACCACACAGTTTTTAATCGGCAATCGATCGGCAGGCAGTTCATCGATAACGGAGACCTGCAGATCTCCGTACAGAATGATGGCCAAAGTTCTGGGGATCGGTGTGGCACTCATCACCAGAATATGCGGAGAAACACCCTTTTCCGACAGTTGTTCCCGCTGTTTCACCCCAAAACGGTGCTGTTCATCGGTGACCACCAGCGCAAGTGACCGATAGACCACCCTCTCCTGAATCAACGCATGTGTGCCAATGATCAGGTTCGCCTCCCCGGAGGCAATCTGCTCATAAGCCTGTCGTTTCATGGCAGCAGTCATGGATCCCACCAGCAAAACCGGTCGAAACGGCACATGATACTTCTCCACATATCCCCGGATCGTCTCGAAATGTTGGACAGCGAGCACTTCGGTGGGTGCCATCAATGCACCCTGGTATCCATTGGCTGCAGTCATCATCAGGGCCAAGACCGCCACGATCGTCTTGCCGGAACCCACATCTCCCTGCACCAGACGATTCATACAATAGGGACTTCCCAGGTCATTACGAATATCCTGCCAAACCTTCTTCTGTGCCTTTGTCAGCGGAAAGGGAAGCTGTTCCAAAAACCGCACCGTATCCGCAGTTTCAAACATGCAGTATTCGTTCTTCAGCCCTTCGCATAATTTCTTATTCTGGCGAAGGAAATAGAAAAAACCGAAGAATTCATCAAAGACCAGTCTTCTTCTGGCTTCTGCCAGACATTCTCTGTCCTCCGGAAAATGGATACGCCTGATGGCCTCTTTCTCAGGGAGCAGATGATACGTGTCTAAAATAGCCGGCGGATAGAATTCCTCCTCCCAGACACAGGTCATCATCGCCTGCTCCACAAGCTTTCGAAAGGTCTTGTTGGTCAGTCCCTTGGTCAGAGAATAGACCGGCAGCAGAGACTTCGTCAGCTCCATATAATCCTGATAAGAATAATATGCCGGCTGCTCCATGCTTGCTTTCGTTCCATGGGCGGAAACCTTTCCGCGGAAACAATAATACCCGCCCTTTTTCAATACCTTCTTCAAAAATGGCATGTTAAAGAAGGTTAATGTCAGTAACCCTGTGCCGTCAGATACGGTCAGCGTCAGAACGGACAGATTGCGCACTTTTTTCTCAGAAACCGTTCCGGTCACCGCCGCATACACGCAGGCAACCTCTCCTCCGGAAAGATTTCCGATCTTCACAGGAGGCTCAAAGCTGTCATAATCTCTGGGGTATGTGGTGAGCAGATCTCCAACGGTATGGATCTCAAGCTTGTCAAAATACCCCTTCGTCTTCGTGCCCACTCCTTTTAATTGTATCAGCGGCGTGTTATCCCTCATAGTCCACCTCTTCCTGTTCAAGATGCAAATTCCAACGATCAAACTGAATATCCGGTTACAAAAAGAGAAGGTTTATCACCTCCTCTTTTCAAAGCAAACTATCATCCATACAGATTATTCGATCGACATGACATAGTAGTAGATCGGCTGACCTCCGAACTGTAATTCCACGTCGCAGGAAGGGAACTGTTCTTCCACCAGACCACGGAAATGCTCCGCATCCTCCTCAGAGACATCGCTTCCGTAATAAATACTGATGAGTTCGGAATCCTCATCCACCATATTGGCAACGGTCTCCCTGGCCACATCCTCCATGGATGCACCAACCGCCAGCATGCCCTTGTCACCGATTCCCATGAAGTCACCCTTTCGGATCTCCCTGTCATCAATGACAGTATCGCGAACCGCGTAGGTCACCTGACCGGTCTTCACATTGCCGATCTCCCGAAGCATATTCTCCTCGTTCTCATCCGCTGACAGATCAGGGACAAAATTGATCACTGCAGTGATTCCCTGAGGGATCGTCTTCGTGGGAATCACCAACAGATCCTTCTCCGTGGTAAGCTCTGCAGCCTGATTTGCCGCCAGAATAATGTTTTTATTGTTCGGGAGGACAAACACTGTCTTCGCATTCACCTTGGCCACTGCATCCAAAATATCTGCCGTGCTGGGATTCATCGTCTGTCCGCCCTCGATAATATAATCCACGCCCAGGCTCTTGAAGATCTCATTGATGCCGTCACCAACAGACACAGCGATGAAGCCGAAGTCCTTGGGCGGCTCCACAGAAGCAGTCCGGCTGATGTCAGCCTTGTTTGCCTCCTTAAAGAGCTTCTCCTGATGCTCCAGACGCATGTTGTCGATCTTCATATTGGACAGCGGACCATACTTTAATGCCCGCTGAATGGCAAGTCCGGGATCATTTGTATGTACATGCACCTTGACCACATCATCGTCGGCAACACATACAATAGAATCACCGATAGACTCCAAAAAAGCCTTGAAATCCATCTCCATCTTGGTTGTGAAGGTCTTATTCAGCATAATAATAAATTCGGTACAGTATCCAAACTTGATCTCTGCTTCCTCCACAGTACCACCGGCTGTGCCGGCAGATACATTCACGGCAGGTGCGGTGAAATTCAGATCCAGTTCTTTGCCAAGATATGCATCGAACGCACCGTGCAATACCTCCACCAGTCCCTGTCCGCCGGAATCCACTACACCGGCCTGCTTCAACACAGGCAGCAGTTCGGGAGTCCTGGACAACACAAGCTCTGCCTCAGCAATCACTGCGGAGAGAAACTTCTCCATATCCTCTTCTCCGGCCTCAGCAAGCTCTAACGCCTTTTCTGCTGCACCGCGAGCCACGGTTAGAATGGTACCCTCCTTAGGTTTCATCACTGCCTTGTACGCAGTTTCTACAGCCTTCTCAAAGGAACCGGCAAGAATTGCAACGGTAAGGCTCTCTTCCTCCTTGATACGCTTGGTGAAGCCGCGGAACAGCTGGGACAGGATGACACCGGAATTTCCTCTCGCCCCCCGCAGGGACCCACTGCTGATCGCCTTACAGATCGCCTCCATGGAGGGATCCTCACCGAGCGCCGAAACCTCTCTTGCCGCAGACATGATAGTCATCGTCATATTCGTACCGGTATCACCGTCAGGAACCGGGAACACATTCAACTCATTGATCCATTCTTTCTTATTCTCAAGATTCTTCGCACCGGCTAAGAACATTTTAGCAAGCATCTTAGCATCGATTTGCTGTAAACTCACGATTAGGTCCTCCTATCATTAATCAATCACTCTGACACCATCTACATAGATGTTGATCTTGGCAATTTCGATTCCGGTAAACTCTTCTACCTTGTACTTTACGTTCTCGATCAGGTTGTCCGCAACCGTGCGGATACTGATGCCATATGCAACGATTACATGAAAATCCAACACAAGCTTATTCTGGCTTAAGGTGACTGTGATGCCTCTGGTCAGACTTTCCTTCTTCAAAAGCTTCACCAGACCATCCTTCATGCTGACTCCGGCCATTCCTACAATACCAAAGCACTCTACCGCAACACTGCCCGCATACTGCGCAATCACTTCATTGTCAATATAAATATTCCCCAAGTGAGTATTCAAAGTTGAGCCCTTCATATAGAAATCTTCCTTTCTGTTTTGTTTTGTCCCTTCTGCAGCTTCACTGCTTCAGCGTACATAGGACAATCAACCCGGTGATACGGCTTCCAAATCCGCACACATACGCAATTCATTCTACCAGTTTTTGCAAAAAAAAGAAACAGAATTTACAAAATTAGTAAAAAAATTTTTTTCTACTTGATTTTATAGACATTATCTGTTAAGATATCAATGTTGCGAACTTATCTTTTTGTCGAGGAGGTGTCAATATGGCTAAGTGTGATGTTTGTGGCAAGGGCGTTCATTTTGGTAACAACGTAAGCCATTCTCATAGAAGAAGCAATGCAATTTGGAATTCTAATGTAAAGAGCGTAAAGTGCAAGGTTAACGGCGGCTCTAAGAGAATGCATGTCTGCACCGGATGTCTGAAGTCTGGTAAGGTTGAGCGTGCTTAATTGATTTGATGATGCATCCAAAAATCCCTCCTCGATTTCGGGGAGGGATTTATTTTTTCCCTTTTCTGAGCATATTGCCCCGACATGGCTTGTATGTCAAGTCTTGAAAAGGGATATCTAGTTCTCATAACAGCACAGGCACCCAAGAAACAGAAGGATCAATATCACAATATAAGTGATCAGCATCGAATCGATTGCTATTTTCAACAGCATCCCCAACGCAAGAAAAATTGCAAAAAGACCACATATTCTTCGCATAACACTCTACAGGCAAATGATTCCTCGCTCTATTGTATGCCAAAAATATGTGGTCTATTCTTTCTGCAGCCTATTGCTCTTCCGGAAATGCAGCATCAATTGCAGCGGAATCGCTGACCGTCTGATCCTGATTCTTCTTGCCGTTCTTTGACAGCTTGTTCACCAGATCGGGAATCAGATCAATGACCTTCGTCACAGCGTCCTGATTCTTGATGTTTACAAGCTTGGTCTCTCCGTCCTTAATCACAAGGACTGCACTGGGCGTCATCTTTCCTCCCAAACCTCCTACTCCGGAAGCGGAAGACTTTTCGCCGTTGTTGCTGGCTCCGGCACCTACGCCGAAAGAAACATCAACAAGAGGCAATATGATGGTATCCCCAATATGAGTAGCCTCACCTACCACTGTCTTTGTGGACAATACTGTGTCCATTCCTTTCAGCAATGCCTCCACTACGCCCTGAAAGTTCTCTTTTCCATTGTTATCAGCCATACCTTACCTCCTGGTTTTTGTTTGTATCAGTTTAATTTGTTTCAATAAAATCCTCAGTTCCTTCCTGAAGAGAACAGAAAGGCCGGCAACAAGAAGTGTGATCAGGAAGACTCTGCCTCGAATCCGGACCTCTCCCTCCAAAACAGTCTCCTGAAAATCGGGTTCCACCACTAATTTCTTCCCCAGTTTGGGAGAAAGCAGCCCGTATACCCCATAAAGATATCCTGTGGTGTCAGGCGAACCGGTACCATACAGGATCCTTCCCTCGCATTTGCGCGGGCAAATCGCCCTTAACATTCGAAACAGAGAACCCTTGCTCTTCTTCCAAAGCTGCCTGGTGTTGGGATCCTCCAGAATCTCCTTATACTCAGTAATATTGTTCCGAATATCACGGATTTTATCACGTATTCCGCGAATTGTATCAGGAAGATCTCTGATCTTCTGAATAATACTTTTCTTTTTTCCTTCTGCAGAGGGCTGTGCGGCAGGATCGCCCCCGGAGGGTGAATCAGTATCGCTGTCCCCTTCGGTCCAAGCTCTGTCTGTTTGGTCTTCCGAAACATCATCTTCCGGTGCAGCACCGTGTTCCGGCATGGTTTCATCAGAAGAAACAACGGATCGCTTCACGCTCCCCTGTGCAGATGCTTTTACTGTCTCTCCAACGTTTTTCTTTTTTAGCAAATCAAACCAAAGCAGATACAGTCTCGTCTGCAGCTTCTCGTCAAAAGTCAATCGGAACCGAATGATTCCGAACAGCCAATTGACCTTTACCCGGCAAAAAAGCACCTCAGGGGACTTTTCCCCACGGACACGATACGTTATCGGATCAAACAGCACGATCAGCAGCAAAAAAAACATCGCTGCAATCAGAATCAGAAAAATGATTCCGATGCCTCGCAATAAGCCAAGTATTATTCCTCCCATGAAAGATACTCCTTCAAAGCGCAATCCCCTCTGTCTGAAAGGCACTCCGCCGCCATCTGTCTGACCAGTTCCAGCGCCTCATCTCTGTCTCGGGCAATGCCGACCACAGAAAGCTCTGACTTCCTGAAAAAGGGTTGGGCAAGTTCCCTCGCATCAATGATATCCAGTTGATCATAATCGTTGGCAGACAGTACGATCAGTACGACTCCTGCGAAGAATGGATTCTCCTCCAATTTCTTCCTGATTCCAATCACTTTCATAGGGTCAATACTGTCACCAATATACAACCAGGGCCGATATCTCATAGACCATTCGCACCTCTCAATTGACAAATACGCAAGATAATCCAAAAAGAGCCGGAAACACTAGTAATATTTCCGAGCCCCCCAAAGATTGTTCTTTTTCAGTTCTAAATACTCGGCATACGCCTTCTCAAGAATCTGTTTCTCATTGGCAAACTTCAGCAGATGATAAGCCTCATGATACTTGTAAAAACCGGAGTCCACAAAAAATTCTTCCCTCTGTGGCTTGCTGTAATAGCTGTCAGCCATCATCAGGTACCAATGTACCTCCTTGGAAACAGTATCCTCCGGAACCGTAAAGGTGTATTCACTCTTATCAATGTACTTAATAATGGTAGCCTTCGCTCCCGATTCCTCCAGCACTTCACGGAGTGCGGTCTGCTTATAATCCTCGCCGGACTCCACAGTGCCCTTCGGCAATACCCATCCTTCATACTTGTTACGATAATTCTTGTAAAGGAGAAGGATCTTCCCACGAAATATTACCACACCACCACAGCTTGTTGCTTCAATCATTGCAATTCCTCCTGACTGGTGTGCATGTACACAACTACATTCAGTATAGTCTATTCAGGGCTCCTGTGCAACCTTTTCTTTGGAAAAATAAGTTTCAAAAATCGCTTTTGCACAGGGAACCGCATAATCTCCGCCGCTTCCGGCCTCCTCGACAAGAATCGTCACCGCAATCTCCGGATCCTCAGCGGGAGCAAATCCGGTAAACCAGGCATGGCTCTCTCCCTTCACATTACCGAACTCGGCAGAACCTGTTTTGCCCGCCACAGTCACCGGCAGATCCTTCAGTCTGCGGGCCGTTCCCTCTTCCACCACCGCTTTCATCAGTTCGGTGAGAACCGCAGACTCCTCCACGGTCATAAGACTTCCCTCCGCGGAGGGCTGATAGCTTTTCACCACTTTTCCTTCCACAGACTCCACCCGATCCACCAGGTAAGGCTTCATCAGCACGCCCCCGTTGGCAATGGAACTTGTGATCATATGAAGATGCAGGGGTGTGATCTGAGTCATACCCTGACCGATTGCAACCTGCATCATCTCACTGTCAGAGGTCTGTCCGTTTACCGGTGCACTGCTCTTGGAATAGACCATGTCAAAAGGCAGCTCCCTGCCGAAAAGCAGTTCGGAGAGCGTCGACTGAAAGTGCTCCCTGTCCAGAGCCATCCCGATGTTCGCATATGCGGAATTACAGGACTTTGCGAAAGCCTTCCGGAAGTCGACCGTGCCATGCTTCGTCCCGTGATAACAGCTGATCCTACGGTCGCCATGCTTGTATTCACCGCTGCAGACAAAGGAAAACTTCTCATAATCATCCGGAAATTCGCGCATATATTCCAGCGAGGTTACGATCTTAAACGTAGATCCGGGAGGGTATAATCCCTGTGTGGCACGGTTTAAAAGGACCGCATCCGTTTGATCGTTCAAAAAAGAATCCCACTGATCCTCCACAGTATTCGGATCAAAATTCGGGTGTGATACAAGTGCCAGCACTCTTCCCGTCTTCACCTCTGTGACGATCACAGCACCGCGATAAACATTCAGTTCTCTGTCTGCAACCTCCTGGAGCTTCGTGTTCAAAGTCGAATAGACACTGTCCCCTGGATTTTTCAGCCCGGCCAGATCATTCTGAACCTTGCTGTTGACGGAAATATTCGTGTTGATCAGATAATAGTTGGCAAAGGCCTCCACACCCATTCTGCCGTTGACGGAATAGCCGACAGCGTGGGCAAACAGCTTCCCATAGGGATATTCCCTGGTCTCATGTCCGATCTCATCGATGACTGCCCTGGCAAGCACCTGGCCGTCCTCCGAGAAGATCGTCCCCCGATAGTTTTGTGACAGCAGGATATCCTGTCTGGAGTTGTAGCTGTGATTCACCATATCCTGTTCATTTTCCAAGACAAACCGGATCAGAAATAGGATCATATACACAAACAGAGCGCAGAAGAAGGTTCCAATCACGACGATAGGAAAACGCTTTGCTTTATCGTTCTTTTTCGTTTCCTTCATGAACTGTTCTCCTCTCAGCAGCACATCGCATTTCGATTGCCTGCAGTACAAAAATCATAAACATCGTTACCGTGCTGGAGCTTCCCCCATAGCTGACAAAGGGCAGGGTCACTCCGGTTAGAGGAATCAGCGTAATTCCCCCTCCCACCGTCAAAAAGACCTGAAAAATATACATGCAGCCGATGCCAAAGGCCAACAGCTGAAAATACTTATCCTTCATGCGATAAGCCATTTTGCAGGCGATCAGAAACACCATCAGTGTCATCAGGATCAGACAGATCCCTACACAGACACCCAATTCCTCGCAGATACAGGTAAAGATAAAATCCTGTTCCACAAAGGGGATGGACTTTGGATTGCCTTTTCCCAGTCCCATGCCAAACCAACTTCCGCTTCCGAATGCAAACATGGACTGGGTGATGGCCCACCCCTCCCGCTCAATATATTTCCAGGGATCTCTCCACGCAAAATAACGAATCTGCACATGCCGAAACAGTCGAAAGGCCACATAGGCCGCAGCCGTTCCTCCGGCCCCTCCTGCCAACAGGTACAACGGATTCCCTGTTGCGGCAAACACGAGGAACACATACCCGGCGAAAAAGATCAACGCACTGCCCAGATCCTTGGAGAGAACCAGAATGATCACATGGAGTCCCGCAAACACTGCACTGACAGCCACACTGCGGAAACCGGAATTTCTTGAGAGAAAGGATGCCAGGAAAAAGAGAAACAATAACTTCACAAACTCCGAGGGCTGAATGCTCACCCCCTCCGCAAAGGAGAAGTTTAGTTTCGATCCATTGACCACTTTTCCCGCAAAAAGTACCCCTGCAAGCAGCAGGATTCCGGCGGCACAGTACAGCCATGTCAGTTTCCGAAATCCTCTCCATTTCAAAATAAAAAACGGAATCAAAAAGGAGAGCATCAGGGAGCACAGGATGATCATATACTGCTTAAAGGATTTGTCGGTGGACAATCTGGAGATCATGCCGATGCCCAGAGAAATCATCATGCCGCAGAGATTCAGAAGCATCCGGCTGCAATCCTCATAGAGAAGCGGTGTCATTCCTACCAGCACAAACAACAAAATCAACATAAAAGCCAGCAAAAAAAGATATTCAATTGACTGATATACAATGGCCAGATCCAAAAACAGTATCACCTGCGTGGCAGCGATCAACAGACTGCAAAACAAATTCAGCCATGGATGATTCTCCTCATCAAACAGCACACCGATCAGGCTGCTGACAGTGAACAGTGCTACACAAAACAAAATACCATATCCGGCCAATTCAACAATATACTCTTGCATGGAACTTTTTCCTTTACGTTTCTCTCCGGCATCGTCAATGTCGCCGGCCTGTTATTCAACGCCTCTTTTCTCATGACCTGTAGTATAGTCATCCAAGGTGAACTCCTCTCCGAGAAGGAATCCTCCAAGCACTGCTTCCACCTCCTGCTTCTTCTCCGTAGTGAAACGGACAGACCTGGTGTAACTATGATCCTTCGCGGAATGTTCCCTTGGCAAATAGAGAGGGACGGAATTATAAATCGTATTACAGCAATGTCGGCAGTTAGTCACAACGGGAAAATTCTTCCCCATTCTGTCCTTCAGAGAAATGATCCTGCCGTTCTCATGACAACACTTGTCGGCGGTACGGACCACACAGTTGGCTGTCACCATCATGGGAATTCTGCCATACACGATCTTCTCATAGGTTTGCGGATAGTTTTCCATCAGGCTGCTTTGTTCCCCGGAGCGCAGTTCATAGGGCAGGCACACACAATCTGCCAGGCATCTCAATACCCTTGCCGCTTCCGTATTAAAGCAATAGAGATTGGCATCGGTATGGATCAGACAATCCGGAAGTTCTTTTGTCAAAAAGCCGAGTTCATCTACGGTGCGAACCAAAAAACCTGTGATTCGGGGATCGTTCTTTTTCAGGGAAAGCATCTCCTGCAAAAAGGCCCCCTCGTTCTCCCGAAGTACCGGCGGTAATGCCGCAAAAATATCAGCGTTTGTCTCCACGGGTATCCGTTTTAGAAAATCATTCTCGGAAAAAAGATCACCGTTGACATACAATGCTACCCTGTCGAGAGCCGGGTGATCCAGCAAAAACTGCACGGTGCTGTCTAACTGAGCAAGCGTTTCCAGACCAATGGAAAAGGCATATTTTCTCGAAGAAATTCGGGGCGGCATCGGACTCTTTGAAGATGCTTCACCAAAGCGCTCTGCACTGCCGTATCCTCCGGCAGAAAGCAATGCCTCCTCCAGAGATTGTATCCCTTGGCGACGAAGTTCATTCAGCCTGCCCACCGGCAAAAAGGCCGTGTCCGACAGATTCAGTCTGAAGGAATCCGACACAAAACAAGTATCCCCCAATTTGGTCAGATGCTTTGTCACATTTTCTTCTGTCAGTGGTCTGTTCTGTGCTGTTTCTACCTCTTCGCCCACAGCAGTGACCGCAATCTCCCCACAGGACAGATTCAGCACCGCAGGAGCCCCTTCATAGAGATAAGCCTCCATTGTGACAGGAAGCCTCTTTTTATCCTGAAGAAAGCGTCCGGCAAGCTCTTTCAAAACAGTGTCGTCCGTCTCCGTATAGGCGGGACTTTGGATAGTTACCATCTCCGCTCCGTTGTGCTTCTTATAATATCCATTCTGTACCTGACTGCGAATATAGAGGGAGGACAGAAGCTTTTCCTCCTCAGGATCCACCCAAAATCTGGTCGTCGCTTCCACGGAGCCATACTCTTCCTCCAACTCCAGATACCTGTCGATCGCCCTGCGATATGCGGAAACCGTGCCAGCGGCATATTCCGGCCGCTTCATGCGGCCCTCGATCTTAAAGGAGTCAATTCCCGCCTGAATCAGGGCAGGAATATCCCAAATCGTGCACAGATCCTTCAGACTTAAGAAATGTCCCTTAGATCGTCCGTTCTTTGTCTGCACAGAATAGGGCAGTCTGCAGGGCTGAGCACATCTGCCCCGGTTGCCGCTTCTGCCGCCTAAGATACTGCTGAACAGACACTGCCCGGAATAGCAGTAACACATCGCTCCGTGAATAAAACTCTCTATCTCTATGTCCACATGCTCCTTGATGGAACGTATATCCTCCAATGAAATTTCTCTGGCAGGCACGATCCTGCAGGCCCCCAGTTCCTTCATGAGACCGGCACCGTATGAGGTACACAGAGACATCTGTGTGCTGACATGCAGCTCAAGACCCGGAAAATGATCCCGAATATATGCAAACACCCCCAGATCCTGAACGATCACGCCATCCAGTCCCGCCTGATAAAAAGGTTCCAGATACGCATAGAGCTCCTGAAGCTCTGCTTCCTTCAGAAGTGTGTTCACGGTCAGGTAAACCCGTTTTCCAAGCAGGTGGCTGTATCTGATCCCGGCTGTCAGCTCGTCTGTATCGAAATTCTCCGCATAAGCTCTTGCGCCGAATCTGTTCCCGGCAAGATAAACAGCATCCGCACCGGCGTGAAGTGCTCCATATAACCCATCCGGGCTGCCCGCCGGAGCTAATAACTCAACCTGATTTTTTCTACCCATTTCAATTCACCAAACAGTTTTTCCCCTCTAGAAAAAGAAGACTGTCCTCTTCGGACAGCCTTTCCTTATTTGTTGCCAAGTTCTGTTTCCAAACGTACGATTTCCTTCATATTCTCAGTCAGATCCTGTTGAAGAGAACGAACCTGCTCCTCAGCACCCTCCAAACGAATCTGAGAGGAAATCAGCTCATGCTTCAGATCGTAGAGTTCTTTCTCCTTCGCCTGAAGCTCCTCCTCCAGAATTGCGATCTGTTTCTTTGCCTTAAAGAAATCGTCCGCAATATTCAGCTGCAGCAGTATGCTCTGGGTCTCAGCAGGCTGCTTCTTAAAGCTGTCAACCTTATTATATTCGATGTATTTGTTGTTCAGGTAGGTGGCGACTCTCTGCATATATTCTTCGCTCTCATACCCGGTCAATGTAAATACCTTACCCCCAATAATAACCTCGATATCTGTTTTGGTTGACATAATGTTCCCCCTTCATACCTGCCAATACTTGATATACCCTTACCAAGTGTATTATATATCATTCTATCTCGACAAGCAAGTAAAAAAAGCGACGAAAAAGCCTCAAAATGATACCGAAAAATGCTTCATCAAAGCTTCAGACCCATATGATGATAAGCAGCTTCCGTCACGACCCTTCCTCTCGGGGTACGATTGATCAATCCATTCTTGATCAGGTAGGGCTCGTAGACATCTTCAATCGTACCGGCATCTTCTCCGATAGCAGCCGCCAGGGTGTCCAGTCCGACCGGACCTCCGCCGAATTTGTCGATCATGGTAGAAAGGATATTGCGGTCAATATGATCCAGTCCCAGCTTGTCCACATCCATCAGATCCAGCGCAGTTTTAGCCACCTCTTCGGTAATCAGACCATCATATCTGACCTGTGCAAAATCTCTGACACGCTTTAGGATCCGGTTGGCAAGTCTGGGCGTACCGCGGCTTCTTCTGGCCATCTCTCTGGCCCCGGCAGGATCGATCTCAACGTTCAGCACTCTGGCAGAATGCATAATGATCAGCTGAAGTTCCTCCACGGAGTAAAACTCCAGGCGATGGATCATGCCGAACCGGTCTCTCAGGGGGGCTGTCAGCATTCCCGCCCGGGTAGTGGCTCCCACAAGAGTGAATCTGGGCAGATCCAAGCGAACAGACCGGGCAGCAGAGCCCTTTCCGATCATGATATCGATGCAGAAATCCTCCATGGCCGGATACAATACCTCTTCCACCTGGCGATTCAGGCGATGGATCTCATCCACAAACAACAGGTCGCCCTCCTCCAGATTGTTCAGGATCGCAGCCATCTCACCGGGCTTCTCGATGGCAGGTCCGCTGGTGACCTTCAGATGAACTCCCATCTCGTTGGCAATGATCCCGGCGAGAGTCGTCTTGCCAAGACCGGGAGGTCCATAGAAAAGAACATGGTCCAGGGAGTCTCCACGCTGTTTCGCAGCCTCAATATATACCTTCAGATTTTCTTTGATCTTGGATTGACCGATATAGTCATCAAGGATCTGAGGACGAAGGGAACCTTCGATTTTCACATCTTCCTCTGTAAAGTTCGTCTCAATGATGCGTTTTGCCGCCACAGCGAGAACCTCTCTTTCTACCAGGCTAAAACAGTTTCTTCAGTGCAGCCTTCAGAACCTGACCGGAATCAAGCTCTGAAATATTCTCGATGGAATTGACAGCCTTTGCACTCTCCGCCTGTCCATAGCCCAGTGCAACCAAAGCCTCCACCGCTTCCTTCTTCGCCGAGGAATCCAGTACCGGACTTCCACCGGCCGAAACATCGGCTATCTCTCTGTCGATCATTCCATCATCGATGGTGATCTTGTCCTTCAGGTCCAGGATCACTCGCTGCGCAGTCTTGGGACCGATGCCGGGTGCCTTAGCAATCTGTTTAGCATCTCCTGACACAATTGCATAGCGAAGATCATCCGCGTCCATCACAGACAAAATGGATAATCCCCCTTTCGGTCCGATCCCGTTCACCGTAATCAATCGTTGGAACAATTCCAGTTCATTCCTTGTCAGAAAACCATACAATTGAAAGGCATCCTCTCTGACACAGGTATAAGTGTGCAGCTTGATCAGTTCTCCCTCTCCCGGAAGTCTGGATGCCGTATCCGCCGATATCTTCACATTGTATCCGATTCCGTTCACATCAATCACGCAATTGTCCGCAGCAACAGACTCAACGATTCCCTTAACATATGCTATCATACTCGCTGTATCCCCATCATGTTCATCCGAAAAAAACCTGCTCGTTATCGCGGCAAAAACCAAATGCCGCCGACCGCGTCGCTTGGTTTTTTGCTCGCGTTTTCCTATACTCGCATACCCGCACCTAAAGGTGCTCTTTTGCCTGCTTCCGCAGGCCGTCTGCTCGTTATCGCGGCAAAAACCAAATGCCGCCGACCGCGTCGCTTGGTTTTTTGCTCGCGTACATTATAGCATAATCGAACATATGTTTCAAGTATTTTTATCCATTGTTTTCAGCAGTTTTCGGTAGATGATACAGAAACAGATCAAATGTACCGCAAAAGTCAAAGCCCAGCTGATGGGATAGGAATTATACAGACAGGGAAGGGTGTGGACTCTCTGAAACACTGTGGAGATCCAAACGATCCGAAACAGACAGGCTCCGGACAGAGAAACCAGCATGGGCAGGACGGAATAACCGATTCCACGCAGTGCACCCACCATGACATCCATCATGCCGCACAGAAAATAGGGGACACAGATATATCTCATACGGAGCAGACCATAAGAGATCACCTCCGGGTCGGTACTATACAGTTTTAGAAGGGTACCGCCAAAGAAATATGCTCCGTTTCCCAGCAAAAGTCCCACGAGGATCACCAGCACTTCACACTGAACTAATGTTTTTCCCACTCTCCTGATCTTCATCGCGCCATACTGCTGACTGCAGAAGCTGATGGCCGTCTGATAGAAGGAATTCATGGCAATATAAACGAATCCTTCCAGATTGCTTCCGGCCGTATTGCCGGCCATGACGATGGAGCCAAATCCGTTGATGGAAGCCTGTATCAATACATTGGACAGAGAAAACAGCGTGCCCTGCAGACCTGCCGGCAGACCGATCTTCACGATCTTCAACAGTTTATCCCCGCACAGGCGAATCGCTCTCAGCTCCAATCGATAAGGCCCCTTGGATCGAAGCAGGCAGTGAAGGACCAGGACCGCAGAGATCATCTGGGACAGAACTGTCGCCAGCGCCACTCCTGCCACTCCCATGGAAAAGACGATCACGAACAAAAGATTCAGGATCACATTGATGATGCCTGCCAGAGACAGAAAATAGAGCGGTCTTCTGGTATCCCCTATCGCACGCAGGATCGCGCTGCCGAAATTGTATGCCATCTGAAACGGCATCCCCGCAAAATAGATCCTCATATACAGTGTGGAATGAGCGATCACATCCTCAGGTGTCCCCATCATGGCAAGTGCCGGTTCGGCGGCAAAAAAGCCGATGAAGACAAGCGCAATACCACCGATCAGAGCCGTCAGAACCGAAGTCTGAACCGTTTCTCTCAGATCTTTCTCCTGATTTGCCCCATAATATCTGGCCACCAGTACATTGGCGCCCACAGATAATCCGACGAACAGGTTCACAAGAAGGTTCGTCAGGGAGCTGGTAGAGCCGACTGCAGCCAAAGCCTGATTGCCCGCAAACCTCCCAACCACGGCAATATCCGCGGCATTGAACATCAATTGAAGAATACCGGAGATCATAAGCGGAAAGTAGAACAACAATATTTTCGGAAGCAGCGGACCATTACACATATCGATCTCATACTTCTTGTCTTTCTTCAAATGTTATCACCCCTAGATCTGTTCCAAAATCACAGGACCTGCGGTCAAAAGCCGCAGGTCCGTTTTGTTTATGCCTTATTTATTGTTAATATAATTGATCAAACCCTCAGAAGCAATGATCTTCTGCATAAACTCCGGGAAAGCCTGGCCCTGGAAAGAGGTTCCCTTCGTCACATTTGTGATCACACCGGTATCAAAGTTGATCTCCACCTCATCTCCTGCCTCAATTCCCCTGCTGGCCTCAGGGCATTCAATAATAGGAAGTCCGATATTGATCGCGTTGCGGTAGAAAATTCTTGCAAAGGTCTCCGCAATCACGCAGCTGACACCGGCTGCCTTGATGGCGATAGGTGCATGCTCTCTGGAAGAACCGCAGCCGAAGTTCTTGTCAGCAACAATAATGTCACCCTTCTTCACTTTCTTCACAAAGTCTCGGTCGATATCTTCCATACAATGTGCAGCGAGCTCTGCGGGATCGGATGAATTCAGATATCTTGCGGGGATGATAACGTCCGTATCCACGTTGTCTCCATATTTAAATACAATACCCTTTGCGTTCATATTTACACCTCCTCGGGACCGGAAATGATACCGGTAATAGCGCTTGCAGCTGCCACAGCAGGGCTTGCAAGATAGATCTCGGATGTAATGTGACCCATACGTCCGACGAAGTTACGGTTCGTAGTGGAAACACATCTCTCGCCCTCAGCCAGGATTCCCATGTATCCGCCGAGACAGGGACCGCAGGTAGGGGTGCTGACGATGGCACCGGCCTGAAGGAAGATCTTCAACAGTCCCTCCTCCATTGCCTGCAGATAGATCGCCTGTGTGGCAGGAATCACGATACAGCGCATTCCCTTTGCCACATGCTTGCCCTCCAGGATCTTCGCTGCGATCCGAAGATCGTCCAGACGGCCGTTGGTACAGGAACCGATCACGACCTGATCGATCTTGATGGGATCCATAGCCTTGATCTCATCAATGGTGTGGGTATTCTCGGGAAGATGCGGGAAGGCAACGGTAGGACGAAGAGCGGAAAGATCGATGACATATTCCGCATCGTAAACTGCATCCTCATCTGCCTCAAAGATCTTATAGCTTCTGGTGGAATGCTCCGCCATATAAGCCTTTGCCAAGTCATCCACAGGGAAAATACCGTTCTTGCCGCCTGCTTCGATGGCCATATTCGCAATGGTAAAGCGATCGTCCATGGTCAGGTCTGCAATACCGTCCCCCACAAACTCCATAGACTTGTACAGAGCACCGTCCACACCGATCATACCGATAATATGTAAAATGATATCCTTACCGCTGATATGCGGAGCCTTCTTGCCGGTCAGTACAAACCGGATCGCACCGGGCACCTTGAACCATGCCTTGCCGGTAGCCATTCCGGCAGCCATATCGGTACTGCCCACACCGGTAGAGAATGCTCCCAGCGCACCGTAGGTACAGGTATGGGAATCCGCACCGATGATCACATCACCTGCAACCGTCAGTCCTTTCTCGGGCAGCAGAGCGTGTTCGATACCCATCTCTCCCACTTCAAAGTAATTGGTAATCTCATTTCTGCGTGCAAACTCTCTCACGCATTTGCAATGCTCAGCGGACTTGATGTCCTTGTTGGGTACAAAATGGTCAGGCACGAGTGCGATCTTATCCTTGTCAAACACTCCCTTCGCATTGAATTTCTCCATCTCCTTAATGGCAACGGGGCTTGTGATATCATTGCCCAGAACAAGATCCAGATTTGCCTCGATCAGCTGACCGGCTTCCACCTTTTCAAGTCCGGCTGCCTCAGCAAGAATCTTCTGTGTCATTGTCATTCCCATTATCATCACCTTGCCTTTCAAAATATTCTAGACTCAATCTTAACACAGTTGCGACGATACTTCAAACAAAAGTTATTGATATATCTTTAGAAAACAAAGAAAAGGGAGAAGTATGACTACCTCTCCCTCTGAATAAACAGTTATTTCTTAGTTGTTGATCAGCTTATCCTCTTCGTTGTTCCAGCTGTAAAGCTTACGAACTTCCTCACCGACCTTCTCAGCGGGATGCTCGGAAGCAAGCTTTCTCATAGCCTTGAAGTGAACCTGCTTGCCTGCATCAGACATATCAAGCAGGAACTCCTTTGCAAAGGTACCGTCCTGGATATCGGAAAGGATCTTCTTCATAGCCTTCTTGGTATCCTCGGTAATGATCTTGGGTCCGGTGATGTAATCGCCGTACTCAGCAGTGTTGGAGATGGAATATCTCATTCCTGCGAAACCGGACTGGTAGATCAGGTCTACGATCAGCTTCATCTCGTGGATACACTCAAAGTATGCGTTTCTGGGATCATATCCTGCCTCAACCAGAGTCTCGAAACCAGCCTGCATCAATGCACACACACCACCGCAGAGAACTGCCTGCTCACCAAAGAGGTCAGTCTCAGTCTCGGTGCGGAAGTTGGTCTCCAGAACGCCTGCTCTGGCGCCGCCGATACCAAGTGCATATGCCAGTGCAAGATCCTGAGCCTTACCGGTAGCATCCTGCTCAACAGCGATCAGGCAGGGAACACCCTTGCCGGCCTGATACTCGCTTCTCACGGTATGTCCGGGTCCCTTGGGAGCGATCATGGTAACGTCCACGTTCTTGGGAGGTACGATACATCCGAAGTGAATGTTGAAACCATGAGCGAACATCAGCATATTTCCCTCTTCCAGGTTGGGCTCGATGTCGTTCTTGTACAGTGCAGCCTGCTTCTCATCATTGATCAGAATCATGATGATGTCAGCCTTCTTTGCAGCCTCAGCTGCGGTGTATACCTCAAATCCCTGCTTCACAGCCTTGTCCCAGGACTTGGAACCCTCGTAAAGACCGATGATAACATGACATCCGGAATCCTTGAGATTCAGTGCATGTGCATGTCCCTGGCTGCCGTAGCCGATAATTGCAATTGTTTTGCCTTCCAGCAAGGAAAGATTACAATCCTCCTGATAAAAAATCTTAGCCATTTTTTTCTCCTCCATGACTGTAAATAATATGTTTTTGCTTAAGCGTTAAGCAATTTATAACTGACAGGATAAACCTGGAGCTAACAAAATAGAGCGGTTACCGACTTAATAGGTATCGGGAATGGAGCTGCTCTCCGTATAGGCGATATGCTCCGTACCTCTGCCGAGACCGGCGATTCCCGTTCTGGACACCTCCAGGATCTCATAACCGTCCAGCATCTTCACAAATGCATCGATCTTCGTCTGGTTACCGGTCAGTTCAAAGATCAGGCTCTCAGCCGCCACATCGATGATCTTGGCACGGAAGATATCCGCAATGGAGATCGCTGCAGGTCTTTCCTGGGCACCCACGCGGACCTTCACCAGGATCAATTCGCGGTACACACTCTCCTCCGGCTTCAACTCCTTGATCTCTACCACATCGACCAGCTTCGCAACCTGTTTCTCGATCTGCTCCAGCACCTCATCCTCGCCGCTTGCCACAATGGTCAGACGACTAAGTCTGGGGTTGGTCGTAGAGCCGGCAGTAATGCTCTCAATGTTATAACCACGTCTGGAGAAAAGACCGGAAATACGGCTCAACACTCCGGACGTATTGTCAGCCAGAAGCTGAAACACTTTCTTCTGCATAGAACTCACACCTCATCACTTTATATGGAACCGCTGCAGACGATGCAGCAGTCTAACACTGGGCTCGTCCGAACAGTTGCTTTACAAATTAATATAACAATTTCTCCGTGGAATGTCAACCTCAACTTTAACAGAGTAAAACATTAAATTGTCTATTTGCCCTCATCATTCTCGGCGCATTTTGCCAGTGCCAGCGTTCCGGTTCTGGCAACCTCAACTATGCTGACAGACTGCAGCATATTGATCAAAAGCTTCACCCGCTCGGGGGTGTCGCAGATCTGCAGCATCATAAAATGCTTGGACATATCCACGATATCCACCTTCATGATCTCACACAGTTCCATGATCTCCCTGCGATTATTCTTGTTGTATCGGATCTTGATCAGCATCAGTTCTCTGGTGATACACTGCTGTTCCTCAAAGGTCTTTACCTTGATGACATCCAGCTTCTTGTTCAGCTGCTTCTCGATCTGTTCGATGGTCCGCTCATCTCCGCTGCTCACGATGGTCATACAGGAAACATTCGCATCAAACGTCTCCCCCACCGCCAGGCTGTCAATATTAAAGCATCTCCTGGAGAACAGGCCGGCTACCTTACAGAGGACACCGGAACGGTTTTCCACCAGCACGGAATAGATTCTCTTCTTCATCTTCATGGTTTTTTCTTCCTTTCTGCTTACTTCACCAGATCCATGGGATCGATCAGACATTCCATCAGCATCGTCTGATCGTCAGCCAGGAACGCATCGATCATTTCATCGCACTGATCCATGTTTGTCATGCGAAGGAACGGAATGCAATAGGCTGCGGAAAGCTTTTCCAGATCGGGACTTCCGGACAGATCCACCACAGAGTAGTGGTCCTTGTAGGTATAGTGCTGATACTCCCTCACCATGCCCAGGTAGTTATTCTTTAACACAATGATCTTCACCGGGATCTGATGCTGCACAATGGTGGCAAGCTCCATCATAGACATCTGGAAGGAACCGTCACCGCATACGGCAACCACCTGTCTTGCCGGGACAGC
>JAHBAA010000020.1 GCA_018385425.1 Acetatifactor sp. | reverse complement strand
AGGAAGTAAGCTGACAGCCTCTGCAGACGGACAGCACATGCAAAAAGAGTGTGAGAGCTGGATCTCGCTGGCAGCAACATGGCTGAAGCAGCTGTAGAAATAATCCATTTTTGAGCAATAACATAGCGGAGGGAATACAGTATGAATATTTCAAAAACAGATTGGAAGCTATTTTGTGAACGTGTTCCTGCATGGCAGGAGCGTTACATGGAGCGTCTCCTAAGAGAATATGCCGCCCTGCTTACAAAGCCGGGCAATGCGTCCGACCATTTCTGGGAGTTGGAGAAAAGAATCAATAAGGATAAGAAACATCCCGGTGTGATAATGCAGTTGGAAAAGTCTTCCGCAGTATGGGATATAACATATCTTATTAGAATGGGCGTGATTACTGAGGATGATTTGGGGGGATTCAGTGGAGAACTTGTTGAGACAGTGAAGGACTTATTGAGCAGGTGATGTGGTAATGACAGGCGAAAGCAGCACAGGGTTTATGTATGGTGTGGACTGGAATAATCCTGGGTGTATTCATACTGCGGACGGGTCAATAGAATATCCAATCGAAGTGATTGATTTTTCACAGGAGAGCGTGATAAAATGGCATATCGCGATAAGGATGATTCCACCGGAAAACTGGTCGGTGCCTTGCGTGATTTCTTGAGCATTGCGGAAGGGCAGGACACGAAAGATGAATGTAAAAGCAATTACGAAACAGCAAATGGTGGATGGTCTGTGTTATCTATTTCTGGTTTTTCTCATCGGCTGCCTGACGGGATGGATCTACGAGGAGGTGTTCTACTGGTATACGGAGGGAATGCTTCGTAACCGTGGGATCCTGTATGGCCCATGGCTGCCGATCTATGGGATCGGTTCGCTCGGTATCTATGCCATGAAGTCTGTCAAAAAGCACCCGATTCTGTTGTTTCTCCTCTGCGCTGCAGTCACCGGAGGTGTGGAATATATCATCGGCTACGTCGGAATTCGGTTTTTTCATCTGAGACTCTGGGATTACCGGGGATTGTTTCTGAATGTGCAGGGTATCATCTGCCTGCGCAGTGTGGTGACCTTTGCGGTGATGGGTGTAGTGTTTCACTACATGCTGGAACCGGTGGCCGAAAAGCTGGTTGAGAAGACTTCCCCGGGAAAGGTAAGGCTTGTCTGTCTGGTATTGCTGCTTTTGTTTCTCGCGGACTGTGTTTTAAGCGCGCTGTTCCGCACACCTATTACTTATTAAACATATTTCGACAAAATAATTGTTGCTATCTGTATGTGGGGTATGGTAAGATAAAAAACAGTCGTTATTTTGCATTTTTATAGAATATAGAAGGGCAAAATACTTGAAAAAGTATGACGCAAAGCTATAGGACCTGAACAAAAGTATGGTAGCCAGCTGCAGGAAAGATCAGAGAGGCATGCTGTTATCACACGCGTGCCTTTTTTTTGAGCCGATCTTTCTGTCGGCAAAAAGAGGACGTGACATCAGGAGATCCTCATATTCAAAGGAGAACAAGAATGAAGAAAAAGACAACACGCCTGACAGCGCTGATTTTGTCAGTACTCATGCTCATCGGCACCCTTTCCGGATGCGCGGGGAAGAAGACTCCGGGTGAACAGTCCAAGGAGGATGGGAAGATCTCCATCAGCTTTTATGCCTGGGACCGGTCGATGTTTAAGCAGTTTACGCCCTGGCTGGAGGAGAAGTTTCCGGAGATCGAGTTTACCTTTATCCAGAGCTACAACACCATGGAGTATTATAAGGACCTGATGGCCCGTGGAGAGGAGATGCCGGACATCATCACCTGCCGTCGCTTTTCGTTGAATGATGCGGCTTCACTGTCTACGTATCTGATGGATCTGAGCAATACGGAGGTTGCGGGAACCTTCTATACCAGCTATTTGAATGTGAACAAGGAGCCCGGCGGTGCGATCCGCTGGCTGCCCATGTGTGCCGAAGTGGACTGTACGATGGCCAACAAGGATCTGTTCGATCAGTATAACATTCCCCTGCCTACAAATTACGCTGAGTTTGTGGCTGCCATTGAGGCCTTCGAGGCTGTAGGAATCAAGGGATATCAGACCGACTGGTACTATGACTACTCCTGTCTGGAGACGATGCAGGGCTGTGCCATTCCGGAGCTGATGAGCCTGGAGGGTACTCAGTGGCGCAGAAGCTACGAGAGTGAAAGCGAGGGAAATCCGGTGGGTCTGGACACCGTTGTCTGGCCTAAGGTCTTCGAGAAGTACGAGCAGTTCTTAAAGGACGTTCATTTTGAACCCGGCGATGAGGAACTGCAGTTTTCCAAGGTGACCGAGCCCTATCGGAACGGACAGACAGCCATGATCCGCAACACCGCGGCATTGGCAGACAACATTACGCTGGAAGACGGTACAAACAGCGTGATCCTTCCTTATTTCGGAGAGACTTCAGAGGATAACTGGCTGCTGACCTATCCTATGTGTCAGCTGGCAGTTTCCAAAAAGGTGGAGAAGGACGAAGCGAAGTGGAAGGCGATTCAGGAAGTCCTGATGGCGATCTTCAGTGAGGAGGGGCAGAAGCAGATCGCGGCCGGTACCTCCGTATTGTCCTACAACAAAGAGGTTAATATTGCTTCTTCCCCCTCCCTTCGGTATGTGCAGGATTGTATCGAAAGTAATCACCTGTATATGCGTCTGGCATCCACGGAGATTTTTGCCATCTCTCAGGATGTGGGTCACAGGATGATGACCGGGGAGTACGATACCAAGGCCGCCTACGAGGCTTTCAACTCCAGACTGATGAATTATGTGGATCCGGAGGCAGAGGAGGTTCTGTTCACTCAGGAGAAAGGTTATTCCAACGACTTCGGTGTTCACGGAAGTGCTGCGGCGTCCTCTATGATGAACACCCTGCGGGCAGCCTATGATGACCAGATCGCCATCGGATATTCCCCTGTGGCAAGTAGCTCTATCTATGCCGGAACCTATACCATGCAGCAGGCGAAGTGGATTTTGACTGCCAGAAATGCGATCTACCGAGGAGAGTATACCGGTGAGGAGGTTCGCCGGTTTATGGAGTGGATGGTGAATGTGAAGGAGGACGGCTCCAACCCGATCCGCCACAGAAACCTGATGCCTGTTACCAGTGGGCTGGAATATACGGTTACCGAGACTGAGCGGGGGAAGTTTCGTCTGGAGAGCGTCACCGTCGGTGGTCAGCCCTTGGATGACAATGGCACCTATACGATGCTGTTGGTAGGAGCAGATAACTTTATGGAGAATGAAAGCTTCTGCAACTGTCCCATGCCTGAGGATCTGAAGTCAAAGCGTCAGGCTTATCTGGCCAGCGATTTTTCCAGCCAGGAATGTATGCAGGAGGCCCTGGAGAAGACAAAGCAGTTTTTGGAGCCTACGGAGTATGTGACGATTCTTCCAAGCAAATAAACGGCAGAGATAAAGCGGAAAGGAGGGTGAACCCATGAAAAAAAGATTGCAGATATTGCTGCTGATCCTCGTGCTGGCTTCCGGGGTGGGCTGGGCAGGTTCAGCCTATTTCAGCTTTGTCTCCCAAACGATTTTCGATGAGAGTACCTCTCATCTGGTTGAGATTTTTCGTCAGGCCAATCAGACACTCTATAATCTGGTGTCCGTCAACTGGGACCGGATGAGCATGTGGACTCCCTATCTGGATGTCCAGCCCAGTGAGCAGGAGATCGTGGCCTATGTGAATCGTGCACGGCAAAAAAGCGGGTTTACCGATTTCTTTTTCATTTCACGGAACGGTGACTATATCACTTTGGACGGACATAAAGGTTATCTGGATCTGCAGGAGCAGCTTACCAAGCTGATCCTGGATAAGCAGCCGGTGGTGGTCAATTCCGTTGTTCCGGATCAGCCTGAGATCATGGTGTTCGCCATTCCCAGCAATCAAAACAGTTTCCGGGGCTTTACCTATGAAGCCATTGCTATTACCTTCAACAACTCTGATCTGGTGGAAGCACTCCAGATCTCTGCTTTCGGAGGTCAGGCCAGCACCTATGCGGTCCTGCCTGACGGAAGAGTGGTGTTGGACAACTCCAGTGAAAGTATGCAGGATGTGCGGAATGTTTTTGCACTGTTGGATAAAGCCAAGGGATTGACTGATGAGAAGCTTGCAGCTTTGAAGGAGGATTTCCGACTGGGCAATTCCGGGGAAATGGTGTTTGAGGTGGACGGTAAAAGATATTACCTGGTTTACGAATCTGCCAATTTCCAGAACTGGATGGTGTTGGGGATCGTTCCCACGGATGTGGTCAATGCCAGCATGAATCAGCTTCAGTATATGACTACCATCGTGATGATCGGTATTACCACCGCGCTGGCTTTGGGAATCTTCTTTATCATTATTCAGCAGACCAAACAGAAGCTGAAATTGAAGGACAATCAGCTGTTGGCCCGGGACGAACTGTTTTCCAAGCTATCCACCAATGTAGACGATGTCTTCGTGATGGTGGATGCAAAGGAACTCCATGTGGAATATGTGAGCCCAAATGTGGAGAAGCTGGTTGGTATTTCGGAGCAGAGGATCTCACAAAGTATCTATGAGATCGAGTGTCTGATCAAGCAGGACGATACCATCCATATTCTGGATCAGCTGTCCTCCATTCTGCCCGGTGAGCAGCGGGAGTGGGATCGGGAGTATGTCCACCAAAAGACCGGAGAGGTGATGTGGTTTCGGGTGGTTGTATTCTGTACTGACATTCAGGGAGAAAAAAAGTACATTCTGGATCTGTCCGACCGAACCATGGATAAGAAGATCAATCAGAAACTGGAGGAGGCAGTTCACATCGCCGAGCATGCAAACCTTGCGAAGACCACCTTCCTGAATAATATGTCCCATGATATCAGAACCCCGATGAATGCCATCATCGGCTTTACCAACATTGCCATGAAGCAGGATCTGAAGCCGGAGACAAGAATCTGTCTGGAGAAGATCGGAGAAAGCTCGGAGCATCTGCTTACGCTCATCAACGATGTGTTGGATATCAGCCGCATCGAGAGCGGTAATATCCAATTTGCACCTATTCCCGTGGATATTACGGAGGTCTCGGATACGGTAGTGAGTATCATGCATGGCTTCCTGACGAATCGGAATATCACTTTTCAGACGAATCTGGCGGAGCCGGAACACCGGTATGTTCTCGCCGATGCTGTGCGCATCCGGGAGGTTCTGGTGAATATTCTCGGCAATGCCGTGAAGTTTACCGATGACGGAGGACGGATCACCTTTACAGCTGATTACCGAACCGGAGAGGATGACCGGCATATGGTGGTGCGCTATGTCATTGCCGATACGGGCGTGGGTATGACGGAGGACTTTTTGGAGCATATCTTCGATGAGTTTTCTCAGGAGGAAAATGGTGCCAGAACCCATTATAAGGGCACCGGATTGGGAATGGCCATCACCAAGCGGTATGTGGATCTGTTGGGCGGTACCATTTCTGTGACCAGCAAAAAGGGAGAGGGTTCCACCTTTGTTGTGGAGCTTCCGGTAGAGTTTACCGATAAGAGCAATATCAAGGAGCATAATTTTGATGTGGGAAATGCGAATCTGACGGGAGTAAAGATCCTGCTGGCGGAGGATAACGATCTGAATGCAGAGATTGCAATGGTCCAGCTGGAGGAGCTGGGAATCCGCATCACAAGAGTCTGTGACGGAACCGAGGTAGTGAAGACCTTCCTGGAGAATCCGCCGGGTACCTTTGATATGATCTTTATGGATATCATGATGCCCACCATGAACGGATATCAGGCCACGGAAGCCATCCGCTCCAATCCGGAGAGACCGGATGCCCGCGAGATTCCCATTGTCGCCATGACAGCCAACGCTTTTGCGGAGGATGTTCAGGCATCCCTGGATGCCGGAATGAATGGGCATATCGCCAAGCCCATCGTGATAGAAGATGTTGTGAAGAGTATTGCGATCAATCTGAATATTTAGTTTTCTGCCGCCTGATGCATGACTTTTGTCGTGGGTCAGGCGGTTTCTTTTGCACAATTTGTGAAGCCGCGATAGAAGTACAGAGACATTCCCGCAGCAATGATCCAGCCGATGGGCCAGGCGCACCAGATACCGGTTGCACCCATTGCAGTCTTTGAAAAGCAAAATGCCAGAAGAACACGAAGCCCTAGATCGGTGAAGGTAGCCAGCAGAAAGGGTTTCATCCTGCCGGCGCCTCTCAGAACACCGTCCGCAGCAAGCTTTGCGGAAACTATGAAGTAGAAGGGGGAGAGGATCCTTAAGAACATCACTCCGGTATGCATTGCAAGAGGAGTGGGTTCTTCCAGAAATAACTTCAGGGCGAAGCCGCCGCCGAAGAAATAGAGCATACAAAGAGGGAGGCTCAGCATCCAGACGAACTTGATCCCGGCGCGGAAACCCTGTCTGATTCGGGCTGACTTGCCGGCGCCCAGATTCTGGGCGGTGAAGTTGGTGATGCCGTTGCCCAGTGTGGTGAAGGAAGTGATCACCAGATTGTTCAGCTTGACGGCTGCCGAGTAGCCCGCCATTACCGGCGAGCCGAAGCCGTTAATGATTCCCTGGATCACGATATTGCCCAGGGAAATAAAGCTTTGTTGCAGTGTGCTTGGGATGGCAATAGCGATGATCTGTCCTAACAGCTTCCGGTCGAACAAAACAGTCCCGGTATTACAATGAATGCCCTTCAGTCTGACAAATACGGTGATCAGCGCAAGAATGCAGCTGATGCCCTGACACAGGAAGGTAGCCCATGCCACACCCGCCACGCCCAGCTCGAAGGATTTGACAAAGAGGATGTCTACGCCGATGTTGGACAGGGAGGAGAGAGCCAGGAAAAAGAAGGGTGTCTTGGAATCCCCCAATGCAGAAAAGATACCGGTGGCAATATTGTAGAAAAAGACAAAGGGAAGCCCCCAGATGTAGATGTCCAAGTAGATTCGGGAATCGTGAAACACTTCGGACGGCGTTCGAATCAGACTAAGCAGCAGGTTGGATCCCAATAACCCTGTCAGCATTAACAAAAGGCATAATAAACCGCTGAAAATACAGGTCGTATAGACAGCAGTTTTCATTTTGCCGTAATCGCCGGCACCAAACAGCCTGGATACTACGACGGAGCAGCCCATATTGCAGCCGAAGGCGAAGGCCAGAAAAATCAGGGTGATCTCATAACTGTTTCCCACCGCGGCCAGAGCGTTCTCTCCGATAAATTTACCTGCCACCAGGCTGTCGGCAATGTTGTAGATCTGTTGAAAGATAATACTTCCAAACAGAGGCAGGCAAAATCTCCACAATACCTGTTGGGGGTTTCCTACCGTCAAATCTTTATTCATGTCAGATTCCCTCGCTATTTTATGTCGAATTTTTCACTGACATATTATAGTCTTTTTTCGGAGAGATGCAACCTTCATTTTCAACGGACTAGGATAATTCTTTGATCAGTTTCAGAATCTGTTTGCGGGTGGTCTCCTTGTGTATGCCGTTGTAGCCGATGGTCTCTGCCTTGTGGAGCAGGTATTCCTGGCAGGAGATCACCAGCTCCGGACGCTGCAGCTCCAACATCAGAGCCGGTGGGGTGGAGCGGTTCAAGAGGGCCAGTCCGTCACTGTTGACGAACAGCTCAAAGCCTTCCAGTTGATTTCTGCCGAGGGGGACAAAGCAATAGTTTTCGTTGGTATCCATCAGCCGAAGGATGTTGCGCAGGTGCAGGATGTAGGTCTTCGGAGTATAAACCGGCGAATCGGTATCTAACGAAAAGGGACAGCCTACATAGACTTTGCCGTCACGAACCTCCTCGGCGGTTGCCAGATAAGCCATATCAATATATTTTCGGGTCTCCATGAGATCTGAAAAGGACGCGAACTGAACTCTGTTTTCCCGGAAAATGTTTCTCCACTTTTCATTGGTGACGGTCTGAAGCAGGATGTCGAAAAGCTCGCCGGGAATCGTGCAGGGGGACAGAAAGGAGGTCATGCTGATCAGATTTTCCATACGGGACATCAGTGAGCCGTAGAGATGGGCAAACTCCTGAAGCCCGGTGTGACCTGTGATGGCCGGACGGCACATGGACAGAAGCTCCTGAAATTGTGTGAGATAGGCATCCACGATCGTTTTCTCGGTAGAAAACAGGGTGATATCACTGTCGCTGTCCAGTCCAAGAGCATTAGATACCCGAACACAATGCCCGGGGAAGAGTATCAGAGATCGTCGGTACAGGTTATCCCGCATTCGAGGATAGTAATAGACAGAGACCTTGCCGGAACTGTAGACCGGAAGCCAGAATTTTAATGATTCCGCAAACCGGGGCAGGTAGTTGACGGGCGGCATGACCTGACACAGGGTGAAGCCGCGTTCCAAGAGCATCTGCATAAGGGCCTGGATCTGACCGGTGAGGGAATAGTCGGAGAGCAGCCATTCCAGATTGTCGTCAGAGGAGACGTAGATCGTTCCCGGGGTGGGAGAGGACAGGATCTGTTCCATTATCTGTCGGACGGCGGCACGTCTTCCCATCTCCCCGATGTAAAAAGCAGATTGTCCTCGAGACAGGGAACCGGGGGAGGAATCCTTCGAAGAGCAGGAGGGCTGCTCTGTCATCAACCCTGACAGGGCAGCGGCGGAGGGGGGTTCTTTAGGTGCGGGAGTCGGAGAAACCGGTCTGTTCATAGTGGAGAAAAGATTGGCGGTGATCTCAGAGCCCTCCGACAGCCAGACAGTCAGACTCTCTGCCAACTCCTCCGTGGGCATGGAGATACCGATGGAGCTTTGTCCCAACATTTCCGACAGGGCATTTCGCTGAAAGGCAGCAGGGCATCTCCTGGAAAAAAAGGCAGCCATGTTGGTATAGTAGTCCGGGTTCTGGGGACGCTTTCTCTTTCCGCTTCGAAAGAGACTGATCAGGGAAGGGTCCACAGACAATGCAGCTGCCAGCTCCTTGTTGGTGGTCTGGGTAATATTCATCAAAAAGATTAATTTGTCATGAAATTCCATAATACTTTTTCGCCCTCGAATACATTTTTTCTATTATATGTCATTTTGCATGACAAATCAAGGGGGAGGATAGAGAGGAAATCGTCATTTAGCGTTACATTTGCGTAAAAACATTGGTGAAAAGGAAAAAATAGAAGTATTTCTTGTCAGTATGTGTTACAATGTATGCTAAGAAATATTATGCAGGCAGGTGATAAGAGATGATGTTAATGGAATGTTTTGATGCTATGGGCGGTGACTATGATTCCGTAAGACAGCGTATTCCGAAGGATGAGATGATTGAAAGATTTTTGAAGAAGTTTCTCGCTGATCCTTGCTTTGACGATCTGAACCGGTCCTTGCAGGAAGCGAATTTTCCAGAGGCATTTCGTGCTGCCCATTCGTTAAAGGGAGTGTGCTATAATCTGGGACTGACAAGACTTGGTGACGCTGCGTCTGTCTTGACGGAGCTTTTGCGGGAGAAGGATACGGAGAAGATCGATCCGGCACAGTGTGAGGAGCTTTTTCAGAAGGTAGCGGAAGATTATCAGGTCGTAACAGACAGTATCAAACAGCTGGACAGCTGGGTTGAAATTTAGGAGACGGACGGATGCGGCGAAGACAGATTTTGATCATAGAGGATAATGAACTGAACCTTGCAATGTTGGAGGAGATATTGCAGGGGGAGTATGAGATTCTGACGGCAGTGGACGGGCTGGATGGGCTCGCTGTACTGCAGCAGAATAAGGAGGGCATCGCATTGATCCTGCTGGATATCATGATGCCGGTGATGAATGGGTATGATTTTCTGGATGTGGTCAGGAGCGATTCGGACTTTGCCAATATCCCCATTATTGTCATGACTCAGGCAGACAGTGAGGAGGATGAGATCGAAGCGCTGGAGCATGGTGCGACGGATTATATTCCCAAGCCTTACCGAGCGAAGGTGATCAGACATCGTGTGGCAAGCCTGATCAAGCTGCGCGAGACTGCAGCTATGGTGAATCAGTTCAAATACGACAGGCTTACCGGCCTGTATACCAAGGACTATTTCTATCGAAAGGTCAGAGAGGTGCTGGATGCAAATCCTGAGAAGGAATATTCCATTCTCTGCTGCAATCTTGAGAACTTTAAGCTGTATAATGATACTTTCGGCCGCAAGGCGGGAGATCAGCTTCTGATAGAGGAAGCAAGGATCCTGAAGAGGCGCGTCAGCCCTGATGCAATCTGCTGTCGATTTACGGCGGATCGTTTCCTGTGCCTGACGGACAGAGAGAGCGAGCTGGAGGGAAGGAAATGCTTTGTGAAAGCGAGGGAGAAGACCCGGTCCGAACTGTCGGAGAATATTTCTGTCAAGCTTGGTATCTATGAGGTCTGGGACCACTCTATTCCGGTAGAGAAAATGTGTGACAGAGCCCTCTGGGTGGTCAATTCGATCAAGGGAATCTATGATAAACACCTTGTTGTCTATGACGAGACCCTCCGAAAGCAATTGCTGCGAGAGCAGATCATCACCGATGCAATGGAGGAAGCGTTGGAGCAGAAGCAGTTTGCCGTGTTCTTCCAGCCCAAATACAACCTTCACGATGGGCGTATGGTGGGTGCTGAGGCGTTGGTCAGATGGATTCATCCGGAATGGGGCTTTTTGTCACCCGGGGAGTTCATTCCTCTGTTTGAAAAGAACGGTTTCATCTGCAAGCTGGATGAATATGTATGGGACCGAACCTGCGAGAGGCTTCGGGACTGGATGGATAAAGGGTACGGGGTGGTACCGGTGTCGGTCAATGTCTCCCGCGCCGATATCTACCATTCCCACCTGGTAGAGCACCTGTGCGAATTGGTGGATAAATATAGAATTGATCCCTCCTACCTGCATCTGGAGATCACGGAAAGTGCCTATACGGAGAATCCTGAGCAGATCATCAGTACGGTGGAGGATCTGCGGAGACGTGGCTTCGTCATAGAAATGGATGACTTTGGAAGCGGCTATTCCTCCCTGAATATGCTGGGACAGATCTCCATCGATATTCTGAAGCTGGATATGGGCTTTATCCGCACGGAGTTCGAGAAACCCCTGGAGCAGAGTATCTTAAATGATGTGGTGAATATGGCTCACAGGCTGCATCTGAATGTCATAGCGGAGGGAGTGGAGACCGGCAGCCAGCGGAACCAGCTGAGAGAACTGGGCTGCGATTATGCACAGGGCTTCTATTACGCAAAGCCTATGCCGGACAAGGATTATGAAGAGATGCTGCAGAAGGGCGGCGTAAACAGAGAGAAAGACAGGGTTTCCGTCAGCCGGACGAGGATTGCAGACGAGAAAAAGAATTGTGTCCTTGTGATCGAGGATAATGAGATCAATCGGGATCTTCTGGAGGAGATCTTAGAGGATCGATATCTGGTTCTGACTGCCGAAAACGGCCGAGAAGGTCTGGATAAGCTGAATCGATACGGACAGGCAGTCTGCGTAATTCTGCTGGATATCAAGATGCCGGTGATGAACGGTTACGAATTTCTGGAGCATGTCAAGAAGCATCCTTTGTTCAACAGGATCCCCGTCATTGTGACCACTGTCTTAAGCAGTGTGGAGGAAGAGGAAAAATGCATGCAGATGGGAGCGGCCGATTTTATCGAGAAGCCCTATCACGCAGGACGTATTTTGAAGAGAATCGGAAATCTGATCCATATGCGGGAGTATGATGTGGCGGTAAGCGGTCTGGAGACGGATGAGCTGACCGGCTTCAAAAACCGTAAGGCGTATTTTGAGGATATCGCCATGATAGAGCATGATCCGGAGAAAAAGCTTCAGCCCATGGGAATTCTCTTTGCGGATATCAACGGACTGAAGATGCTCAATGATAGAGAGGGACATGAGGCAGGAGACCGGATGATCGTGGAGATCGCTCAGTCTATGCGAAAGATATTTACCGATGCAGAGATCTATCGGGTCGGCGGCGATGAATTTGTCATTTTCTCCTTTGAGAAAAGCAGGGAGGACTTTGACAGGAAGCGGAAGGAATTAGAGGCATCCTGGAGGGAAGGCCCGTCTGCGTCTCTGGGAAGTGTCTGGCTGGAGAGGGCGGCACAGTTGGAGAAAAATGTTGAACTGGCCGATCAGGATATGTACCGCAGCAAACGGCAGTATTATCTGGAGGAAACCCACGATCGCAGAAAGAACAAGGAGTATCTGCCGGGAGAGATCCTGCAGAAGATGGATGAGATCTCCGAGTATCTTCCGGGAGGGTTCTTTATCTACAGGGCAGGGGAAGGAGAGGAACTGATTTCCTTCAACCGGGAGCTTCTGAAGCTGTACGGATTTGCTGACGGAGAGGAGTTTCGAGCCTTTACCGGCAACTCCTTCCGGGGGATGGTTCATCCTGATGACTTGGAGAGCACCGAGAAGATGATCTCATCTCAGATCGAGAAGGAGAATGATATCGATTCCGTGGAGTATCGGATCCTCTGCAGGGATGGATCTGTGAAGCGGGTCAGAGACTACGGCAGGTTTGTCCACTCGGAGGCTTATGGGGATGTTTTCTGTGTGTTCCTGAACGATATCACAGAAAGTTCCGAAAAAGAGTGAGCGGATCCCGGGTCGGGATGCGAATGAGGTCAAAGTTGAACCGGAATAACGGAATCTATGCAAAGCTTTTTGCAGCGCAGGCTAAGTATTATCTGGAAACGGTGTAAAACGAATTGTCAACCATAATCAATATTATGGTTGACAATTTTGTTTTTTGGCGGTATACTTCCTAACGACTGTTATATCGGGAGGAAAAATCTGTGGATATGAAGCAACTGGCAAAGGAGATCATCGGCGGCCGAAGACTTCGAAGAGGGGAGAACCTGTCCTTTTTCGAAGAGGTTGACCTGGAGGAGCTCATAGGGGGTGCGGACCTGATCCGCCAGTCTCTGTGCGGTAACCGCGTGGATCTGTGCACGATCATCAACGGAAGAGGGGGACGCTGCAGTGAAAACTGCAAGTTCTGTGCCCAGTCTGCCCACAATCATACCGGCTGCACAGAGCATGGAATGTTGACGGCAGAGGAGGTTTTGGAGGATTGCAAAGCCAGAGAGGCAGCCGGAGTACATGCCTACTCCATCGTGACGGCAGGCCGTACCGTGGAAGGAAAGGATCTGGACAGGCTGGTGGAGACCTATGCTCTGCTCCATCGGGAATGCGGGCTTCGTCTCTGCGCATCCCACGGGCTGATCAGCGAGGAGGCCTTCGCACGGCTGAAACAGGCCGGCGTGGAGATGTATCACGCCAATATTGAGACCTCAGAGCGATACTTTCCGTTTATCTGCACGACCCATACCTTTCAGGACAAGCTGCGGGAGATCGAGCTGGCCAAGGCAGCAGGTCTGACCGTCTGCTCCGGCGGGATCATCGGAATGGGCGAGACCTGGCAGGACCGCCTGGATATGGCCCTTACGCTGGCAGAGTTGGAAATCCCCTCCATTCCCATCAATGCGTTGATCCCAGTGAAGGGAACACCTTTTGAGGGGCTGACTCCCTTGACGCAGGAGGAGATCCTTCGCACCGTGGCAATGTTCCGGTATCTGAATCCGACGGCTTACATTCGGATGGCTGCGGGGAGGAATTATTTTCCTGACGGGGGTAAGAGGCTGTTCCGGGCGGGCGTGAATGCAACGATTACCGGAGATATGCTGACCACGGTCGGCAACAATACCGCCCAGGACAGAGAGATGCTGACCGGAATGGGATTTGACATCCTTACAGCTGTATCAAAGAAGGAAAGATGAGGAAAAAACCATGCGTGAAAACAAACTCACTATCAAAACCATTGCCCTGATTGCCGTGATGACCGCAGTGACCTGTGTGCTTGCACCTCTGTCCCTGCCCATCGGACCGGTGCCGATTTCCCTGACCAATCTGGCGATCTATTTTGGATTATATATCCTGGGCGTGAAGAAGGAATCCCTCAGCTATATCGTCTATATGCTGATCGGGCTGGCAGGATTACCGGTATTCTCCAATTTTACCGGCGGTGTGGGAAAGCTGTTCGGCCCGACCGGAGGCTATATCATCGGCTTTCTGCCTATGGCGGTGATCGCCGGAATCTTCATTGACCGGTCGAAGGGGAAGCTGCTTCCCAGCCTCCTCGGTATGGTGCTTGGAACGGTGATCTGCTATGCGCTTGGCACAGCATGGCTTGCCTACCAGGCAAATATGGATTTCAAGGCGGCACTGTTTGCAGGAGTAATTCCCTTTATTCCGGGAGATCTGATCAAGATGGCGCTTGCAGCAGTGTTTGGCCCGAAGATCAGCGGGCAGCTTCGGAAGGCGGGAATCTGATCCCTTCATTATAAGGCAACACATACCACGGGGACCTGTTGATCTGTCCCCGTGGTTTTTTATATGGTCCTTTTCGGAAGGGTGTTTCCGCCAAGACCGATATGTCTGTTGCAGACTGTCGGTGAGCCGCCGGTACTTAGGGCACGTTCTTTGTGCTCTTTGGTACCCTGCGTGCGAGCCCAAGCGAAAGCATGTCTGCAACCAGACATATCGGTCTTAAGGCGAAGGAACACCCTCAATCAAACAGGACTGATTTTCCGAGAGGGTATTGATATATTATCTGAACAGGGATATACTTAATAGACTACGGGGACAACAGGAGGAAGATCAGATGAAATTAGGCAGTCATGTGGGAATGGCCGGCAAAGAGATGATGCTGGGCTCCGTGAAGGAGGCGCTCTCCTACGGAGCAAATACCTTTATGCTTTACACGGGAGCACCCCAGAACACAAGAAGAAAAGAAATCTCCGAGCTGCGTATCCCGGAGGCAAGGGCTTTGATGGAGGAAAACGGCATTCGAGATTTCATCGTCCACGCCCCCTATATCATCAATCTGGGAAATACAGTGAATCCTTCCACCTATGAGCTGGCGGTGGAGTTTTTGGCGTTGGAGATCGAGCGCACCGAAGCAATGGGCTCCAACGTATTGGTGCTTCATCCCGGTGCCCATGTGGGGGCGGGCGTGGAGGCCGGAATCGATCAGATCGCCAGAGGCTTAAACCAGGTCCTTCGAAGGGATATGAAGTGCTATATAGCTCTGGAGACTATGGCCGGCAAGGGAAGTGAGATCGGAAGAAGCTTTGAGGAGCTGGCGGCGATCTATGATAAGGTAGACTGCAACGACAGACTGCGGGTCTGCTTTGACACCTGCCATACCTCCGACGCAGGATATGATATTATCCACGATTTTGATGGGGTGATGACGCGGTTTGACAAACTGCTGGGCAAGGATCAAATTGCTGCCTTCCACATCAACGACAGCAAAAATGTGCCCGGGGCAGCGAAGGATCGGCATGCCAATTTTGGCTTTGGAGAGATCGGCTTTGATGCCCTGATGCAGTTTATTTCCTGCCCGGATTTTGAGGAGGTGCCCAAGATCTTAGAGACACCTTACCTGACGGATCCGGAGGACAAGACGAAATCCTACGCTCCTTATAAACAGGAGATTGCCATGATCCGTTCCGGTGTATTTTGCCCGGAGCTGTTGGAGAGAATCATTGGGGAGCACAGATAGAGGATAGAAGAAATGGATAGAAAATATAAATCACGTGAACTGCTTCGTCGGTTCCTGCCCTATTATAAAAATCACAAAAGGGTATTGTTCACAGACCTGTTCTGTGCGGCGCTGACCACCGTCTGTGAGATCGTACTGCCGCTGATCGTGCGGTTTATCACCGATCAGGCCATGACGGATGTTACTCTGCTGACCTTTTCGTTGATCGGGAAGCTGGCTGGGCTGTATCTGGTGCTTCGACTGATCGATGTGGTGGCATACTATTACATGGCGGTGAACGGCCATGTGATGGGGGCGAAGATCGAGACAGACATGCGCCGGGATGCCTACGCACACCTGCAGCGTCTGTCGGATACCTTCTATAATAATACCAAGGTGGGGCAGATCATGGGTCGAATCACCAACGATCTGTTTGACGTGACGGAGTTCGCTCACCACTGCCCGGAGGAGTTTTTTATCGCCGGACTAAAGGGTGTGGTTTCCTTTTTCATTCTCTGTTCCATCAATATTCCGTTGACGGTGATCATTTTCTGCATTATTCCCTTCATGGTTGTGATCTGCGGCAATCTGAACATGAAGTTTCGGGCTATGTCCAAGAAGCAGCGCGTGCAGGTGGGAGAATTGAACGCCCGGATCGAGGACAGCCTCTTGGGGCATAAGGTAGTGGAGGCCTTCGCCAATGAGGAACTGGAGAATGCCAGGTTCGAGGAGGGCAATCAGAATTTTTATCTGATTAAGAAGAAATATTATGTGTACATGGGGCTGTTCGTCTGCTCCACCCGACTGTTTGACGGCATTATGTATCTGGCGACGCTGGTGGCCGGCGGATATTTTGTGGTAAACGGCTCCATCAGTCCCAGCGATCTGGTGGCCTATATCATGTATGTGACCACCTTTATCGCCACAGTCCGCCGGATCATTGAATTTGCGGAGCAGTTCCAGAGAGGTATGACCGGTATCGAGCGCTTTCTGGAGATCATGGATGCAGACATTGAGATCTTTGATGAACCGAACGCCAAGCCCTTGGAAAAGCCCGCCGGAAAGATCGAGTTCCGGGATGTGACCTTCGAGTATCCGGATGACCACAATCAGGTATTCCGGCATCTGAATCTCACCATAAGACCCGGGGAGAAGGTGGCGCTGGTAGGCCCCTCCGGCGGCGGAAAGACCACGCTGTGCAGCCTGATTCCCCGTTTTTACGATACCACGGAGGGCAGTATCCTGATCGACGACAAAAATATCCGGGAGCTTACCCTGAAGAGTCTGCGGTCCAACATCGGCGTGGTGCAGCAGGAGGTATATCTGTTCTCCGGCACGGTGTATGAGAATATTTCTTACGGTAAGCCCGGGGCTTCCATGGAGGAAGTGGTGGAGGCTGCAAAACGCTCAGGCGCCCATGAATTTATCACCCAGCTGAAGGACGGATACCACACCTACATCGGCGAACGGGGCGTGAAGCTGTCCGGCGGCCAGAAGCAGCGCATCAGTATCGCCAGAATGTTCCTAAAGGACGCACCCATCATTATCCTGGATGAGGCCACCTCGGCCTTGGACAACGAGAGCGAATATGAGGTTGCCAAATCTCTGGAGGAGCTGGCCAAGGGCAGAACCACTCTGACCGTGGCCCATCGCCTGTCCACCATCCGCAATTCCGATCGAATCATGGTGCTGACCGAGAACGGAATCACAGAGGAAGGTACCCACGAGGAGCTGATGACTCTCAAGGGCCAGTACTACAACCTCTACCAGATGGCCAGTCGCTTTCAATAAACTACCCAAAGGGGGGACGGTCCGGTGCAAAAGACTGCACCGGACTATCCCCCTGTTTCTTTGACCCACCTTACGAGGTTTGCACTGTGACCTCCCCCCGCGAGCCCGATGTTCGTCCCCCTGCGAGGCCCGGGACTGCCAACGAATCCTGCCTTGCGAGGCTTTCGTCGCGAGGTTTGCACTGCCAGCCTCCACCGAGGGCAACTGTTCGAAGACTGCGAAGCAGTCAAGTTTGCCCGAATGGAGGCGAAA
>JAHBAA010000088.1 GCA_018385425.1 Acetatifactor sp. | reverse complement strand
AAGTGTGGAAAACGCGGCCCGGACAGCTCTCCCGCCAGGCCGCGCGTCATTCAAATTCTAGCGAGGTACCTCAACCATGATATATGCCTCGATCATATCGTCTTCCTTGATTGCATCGAAGCCCTCGAATACAAGACCACACTCGAAGCCTTCCTTCACTTCCTTTACGTCATCCTTGAAACGCTTCAGGGAAGCAAGTGCACCCTCGAAGATCTGCTCGCCTTCACGGGTAATACGAACCTTGCAGCTTCTCTGCAGGATACCGTCCATCACATAGGAACCGGCAATGTTGCCGACCTGAGATGCCTTGAATACCTGACGAACCACAGCATGACCGATCACCTTCTCCTCAAATACAGGATCCAGCATACCCTTCATCGCAGCCTCGATATCCTCGATTGCCTGGTAGATGACTCTGTAGAGACGCACATCTACGCCTTCCTGCTCGGCGGTAGCCTTCGCAGTGGCATCGGGACGAACGTTAAATCCGATGATGATTGCGTTGGAGGCACTTGCCAGAGTCACATCAGACTCATTGATGGCACCTACGCCGCCGTGGATACATTTTACCACGATCTCTTCGTTGGAAAGCTTCAGGAGTGACTGCTTTACAGCCTCCACGCTACCCTGTACGTCAGCCTTGACGATCAGGTTCAGCTCCTTCAGGTTGCCTTCTTTGATCTGTGCATACAGATCGTCTAAGGACATCTTGGTCTTGGTCTCCTCCAGCTTCTTCTCCTTGTTCTCAGCCATATAGGTCTCAGCATAGGACTTGGCTGTCTTGTCATTCTCATGCGCCAGGAATACTTCGCCTGCGCTGGGAACATCGGACAGACCCAAGATCTCAACGGGGGTGGAAGGACCAGCTTCCTTTACTCTTCTGCCCTTGTCGTCGATCATGGCACGAACTTTACCATAGCAGGCACCTGCGGAGACAAAGTCGCCTACGTGGAGGGTACCCTTCTGCACCAGAACGGTAGCCACGGGACCACGTCCCTTATCCAGCTCTGCCTCGATCACCAGACCTCTTGCACGTCTGTTGGGGTTCGCCTTCAGCTCCAGAATATCTGCAGTGAGCAGAATGGTCTCCAAGAGATCCTCAATACCTTCGCCGGACTTTGCGGATACGGGAACAAACTCGGTCGTTCCGCCCCAGTCGGTAGCAACCAGCTCGTACTCGGTGAGTTCCTGCTTCACACGTTCGATATTGGCTGCGGGCTTATCGATCTTGTTCACTGCAACGACGATTTCGATGCCTGCTGCCTTGGCATGGTTGATAGCCTCCACGGTCTGGGGCATTACACCGTCGTCGGCAGCCACTACCAGGATCGCAATATCGGTGGAGTTTGCACCGCGCATACGCATTGCGGTGAAAGCCTCGTGTCCGGGGGTATCCAGGAAGGTGATCTTACGTCCGTCAATAGCTACAGTATATGCACCGATGTGCTGGGTGATACCACCGGCCTCACGATCGGTAACATTGGTCTTTCGAATTGCATCCAACAGGGAAGTTTTACCATGGTCAACGTGTCCCATAACACAGATTACGGGAGGTCTCTCCACCAGATTCTCCTCGGCTTCCTCGTCCTCCTTCAGAAGCTCCTCGATGACATCCACCTTCACTTCCTTCTCGCAGAGGATCTCGTACTCCATGGCGATGTTCTCCGCATCCTCATAGGAAATCTCCTGGTTTACGGTCACGATCTTGCCGGCCAGGAACAGCTTCTTGATGATGGCCGCAGGCTGCATTCTCATCTTGTCTGCCAGATCCTTGATGGTGATGGTATCAGGCAGGGTGATCACCTTGATCTGCTCCTCTACCACTTCTTCCTTCTTCTTCTCAGGCTTGATAAAGCGTCCGGGCTTGTTCTGAAGTGCCGCATCCTCCTCGTAGATGTGATCCTTCTTGCTCTTCTTGCTCTTCTCGGCGCTGCTGGCCCTTCTCTTGTCTTCCTCGCGCTTCTTCTCCAGATCCTTCACCGGTGCTGCATCGCCGCCAAAGCTCTTGCCGCCCTGGTTCTTATCTCTGCCAAAGCCTGCCTGGCCGCCGCGTCCGTCTCTGGATGCGCCGTTAAAGCCGCGGTTGCCCTGGCCCTGTCCGGGTCTGCCGCCGAAATCCTTGCCGCCGAAATCCTTGCCGCCAAAGTCCTTGCCTTCGCCGGGTCTGCCGCTGCGTCCGCCGAAACCGGGTCTGTCACCGCGATTGGCGTTTCGATCGCCAAAATTACGATCGCCGGCGGGTCTGCCGTTTCTATCGCCGGAAGGTCTTCCGCTGCGATCACCGTTTCTGTCGCCCTGATAAGCAGGTCTGTCTCCTCTGGGTCCACGATCGCCAAAGCTGCGATCACCTGCGGGTCTGCCGGTTCTGTCGCCGGAAGGTCTGCCGCTCCGATCGCCGTTTCTGTCGCCCTGGTAAGCAGGTCTGTCTCCTCTGGGTCCGCGATCAGACTGCGGTCTGTCATTGCTTCTCTCTGTCTGAGGTCTGTCACTTGCTGCAGGTCTCTCGGCCTTGGGTGCAGCAGGCTTTTCAGCGAGAGTTTCTGTCACAGGAGTCTCGGAAACGGTTGCAGCGGGTGTCTTCACCTCTGCCGGAGTCTCAACCGGTACCGCCTGCTTTTTCTCAATCTCAGGTGCCTCGGTGCGAGGCTTCGGCTGAGGCTTTGAGCTCACCATCTGCACACTGGGTGTAGGGGATGGAGGAGTCAGGGGCTTGATGGGGGTGCGGGGTGCAGGCTTCGCCGCTGCGGCTCCCTTTCCGCCGTTTGCTCCCGGTCTGGACGGATTTGCTCCGACGGGTCTGCCGTTACCGTTGCCGGCAGGTCTGCCTGCGTTGCCGGCAGGTCGATTGCCGTTTCCGCCGGGTCTGCCGCCCATTCCCGGTCTGTTTCCCTGGGAATTACCGGCGTTTCCTACAAAAATAATCGTCTTTTTCTTCTTGGGCATAGCCTCCCTGGCAGCCTCAGCCGCAGGGGCTGTGTCAGCCTTTGCTTTGCTTTCTGCAGATACTTTCTTTTCCTCTTCCTTCACAGGCTGAACTTCCTCCTTCGTGTTCTTCATAGTCTTCTCAGGCGTTTGGTTCTTTGAAAGAGCCTTGCGCACTGCATTCGCAACATCATCTTCCACAGAGCTGGAGGCGGATTTCTCGATCCCCTGACTCTTCAGATAAGCCAGGATCTCCTTGCTCTGTTCAAAACCTAATTCTTTAGCGAGTTCATGTATTCTTATTTTCGCCATTCATACCTCCAAATTCACTATCCGCGGTGTCGTGACTTCCAAGGTGCTTTTGAATCGCACGGGCCAGTCCGGCATCACAAACGGCCACTGCGGAGCGTTCATCCTTGCCGATGGCTTTTCCCAACTGCTCCTTGGTGCCAAATAAAACGTATGGAATCTGATAAAAGCTGCTCTTGTCACTGTACAGCTTGCGGCTGTTGCCGGAGGCATCCCCGGCAATGATGACAAGACAGGCGGAACCGTTTTTAATGGCTTCCACCGTCTGCAGTTCACCGCTGACCAGATTGTGGCCTCTCATGGCAATCCCCAACAGGGATAACACTTTATTTTGCATCAATGGTATCAAACTCCCTCTCTAAGGTCTCATACACCGCAGCCGGAATACTCATCTTGAAGGACCGCTCCAGCCCTTTGTTTTTGCAGGCCTTCTGCAGACATTCTCTGCTCCTGCAAATATATGCACCCCGTCCGTTTTTCTTGCCTGTTGCATCCAGACAAATCTCATCCTCGGTGGTCTTTAAGACTCTGATCATTTCTTTTTTGTTCTTCATCTCGCCACAGCCTACACACTGTCGCAAGGGAATTTTTTTGGTCATCCTATTCCCTGCCTTTCCAAACGCTTCAGGTGGGGGACCCGACGATTACTCTTCCTCAGAATTCCGGTCCTCGGCGTTCTCGTCATATTCTTCATATTCCCCATCATACTCCTCATCGTACTCCTCGTCATAGTCCTCATCCAGGTAGTCCTCATAACGGAAGCCGGGAGTATCCTTCGCCTGAGTCTCAGACTTGATATCGATCTTGTAACCGGTAAGTCTTGCGGCAAGTCTTGCGTTCTGCCCCTCCTTGCCGATTGCCAGAGAGAGCTGGTAATCCGGCACAACGACCTTAGCGGTCTTCTCATCAGGGTCTGCGAATACAGCTACGATCTTTGCAGGAGAGAGAGCATTCTGGATCAGCAGACCGGGGTTCTCATCCCAGTTAACGATATCGATCTTCTCGCCGTTCAGCTCGTCAACGATCGCATTGACTCTTGCGCCGTTGATACCAACGCAGGCACCCACGGGATCAACGTTGGGATTGTTGCTCCACACAGCGATCTTGGTACGGCTGCCGGCCTCACGGGCAATGCTCTTGATCTCAACGATGCCGTCTCTGATCTCGGTAACCTCTGCCTCAAACAGTCTCTTCACCAGCTCGGGATGGGTGCGGCTGACGTTGATGCGGGGTCCCTTGGGCGTGCTCTTCACTTCCACCACGTAAACCTTGATGCGGTCGTTGGGTCTGAATACCTCGCCCTTCACCTGCTCGGACTCCAAAAGCATCGCATCTGCCTTGCCCAGGTTGATGCTGATATTCTTGCCGATAAAGCGCTGAACCACGCCGGTGACGATATCTTTTTCCTTCTCATAATACTGGCTGTAGATGGCGCTGCGCTCTTCCTCGCGGATCTTCTGCAGGATCACGTTCTTTGCGTTCTGTGTAGCGATACGGCCGAACTCCTTGGACTTGATCTCTACATGGATGACATCGCCCACTGCTGCCTTGATGGAAATCTTCTTCGCATCCTCAAGGGAGATCTGCAGGCAGGAATCTTCCACATCGTCAGCGGTCTCCACAACCTCTTTCTCAGCATACACAAGAAAATCACCGGTATTTCTGTCGATCTCAACATGCACGTTGTCAGACTTTCCAAAGTGGTTCTTGCATGCCGTCAAAAGGGAGTTCTCAATGGCCTCAAACAGTGTCTCCTTGCTGATTTCTTTCTCCTTCTCAAGAATGTCAAGTGCCTCCAACAATTCCTTATTCATTTCTTTTCCTTCTCCTCCATTCCGACCCCTCCGGGGGTCTGTCTCTTTCTCTTGTACTGTATTCTAAAAATCAAAGGTCAGTCGAATCAATGCGATATCGGTGCGGGCAAAGGTCTTTTGTTCGTCGCCGATACGGATGGTGAGTGTCGCCTCATCAAAGTTCTCCAAAAGTCCTACGAATTCTTTGCATTTGTCGATGGGCTTGAACAGCTTCACTTCCACTTCCTCACCGATGCTGGCTCTCAGGTGCTTATCCTTCTTCAGGGTTCTGCCCAGTCCGGGGCTGCTCACCTCCAGAATGTAGGCTTCGTCGATAAAGTCTGCCTCGTCCAGTGCATCGGAAAGCGCCCGGCTCACATTCTCGCAATCTTGAATGTCTACGCCCTCCGGCTTATCGATGTAGGCTCGCAGGTAATAGTCGCTTCCTTCCTTCACATACTCTACGTCGTAGATGGATACGCCAAACTTCTCCACGATAGGGGCCAGAAGGGTTTCTGTCTTGGATTCATAGTCTTCTCTACGGGACATCACATGCCTCCTTTTTCATTCTGTGGGACCGGTCTCACGAGCAAGTGCTCCGAGCAAGGTGCCGGGCGAGGCACCGGGCGAGCTGCCGGGCAAGGTGCCGGGCAAGGTGCCGGGCAAGGTGCCGGGCGAGCTGCGAACCAAGTCCCTAACAAACAATTAAGAGTGGCTTGCGAGCCACTCTTAATCTAGTAAACGTATTATCATATCGTATAGTATCCCTATTGCACTAAATTGTCAAGAGGATTTTGTGGAATTTTCTATATCAGTGTGTATAGACCCGGAATCACCCTGTCCCGGCCCTCCTGAAGGGCATGTTCCTGCCCCGGTTTACGCCAGGATGGGGGCTTCAGCGGGTTTTTGGCGTAATTCCTACCTTGATTTACGCCACGCCAAGCGTTCCGGCGGGTTTGTGGCGTAATCCCTGCCCTGCTAATTGATGTATCACATCGGAAATACATGGAGTTGGATCATTCGCTGCACACCTCTTCCTCGAAACAAATTGAAGTTCAACATTCCGATGATTTCTTCCGGTTGCATCACGCTATATTCAATTGAATTACAACGCAGACCCCATCCTTGTGAATATTCGATGAAATCCATGACATCGAAACCGATTCACTATCAAACTTTTGTTGCCTTTAAGTCTCCATTCGAAAGATTCATAGTCCGGAATGCATCGATTTTCTGATCATGTCAATCTATTACATCATTCTGCAAAAAACCGGACCAAATAACTTGTATGAATTTTAATCTGCCGCATCAGAAAATACAGACGTAGCCACCGTGCGGTCAAACTTTCATCAAAATATCCCAAAAGCTTCATCTCGATGTAATTTTCAGGCATAAAAGGGTACGATGCAAACAATCCCCAATCTCAAAGACAC
>JAHBAA010000163.1 GCA_018385425.1 Acetatifactor sp. | reverse complement strand
CAGGCGTTCAATACCACTCTCGCCACATAGTTTACATCCTCCTTGCCGGCGTTGCGGACATAGTAGGTATAGGCCATGTAGTTGCGGCCGTTGTGACTGCCGTCGAAGTCATCCAGATTCGTGGGAAGGTCTGACAGGGTGGTGTTGGTGGCATCCTGTACGGTCTCGACCACCAGTCTGGCAGTGGGATCCTCGAAATCACCGGTGGCGGAGATGGCAATACCCTTGCGGTACAGCTCCAGTCGGTTTAGGTTGATGGTGAAGTTACCCATCTTCTCCTGCATAAACGCCAGGATGAAGAGAAAAGCGACGGTGATCACCATGATCAGCAGAAACAGCTGCATCCGGTCCATACGCAGCAGGGCTGCGCCGAGACTTTTTGCCTTTCTTCTGGGAATATACATGGAGACGATGGCCTCGTCATCCAGCTCGCCGCCGGACTGTGTCATTATCTGCTCCAACTCCTCGATGCGGACAATATGGTCGGTATTCTTTTTTGGTCTCTTTTTCTTTCCGGAAGTCTCCTTCGGAGTATCCTCACCAAAGTCTTTCAGTTTCACAGTTTGTATTTTTCCTTTACATTTTCAATATAGCCCTGAACCCTCTTGCGATCGGAACTCTCCCCGAAACGGAACTGGAGACCACAGATATTGCGATAGAGGCTTCCCTTGGGAGCCTCTCGCAGCCAGCAGACTGCCGCCACGATATCGTTGATGGCGCGTCCCTTCTCACTGGTTCCCACACGAGGGAAGGAGATGTTGATCACTTCTCCCACGTCAAATTTGCTGTTCAGGTAGATAGCGGCACCACCGGCTGAAATATCCAGTGTCATACCATCTTCGCTCTCGATCACACCGTCATCGTTCATCATCCAGGTATCGGATTTGTAGGTGACCTTCAGCAGCACCTTCAGACGTTCGTCAGCACGCTGAAAGAACTGTCTCTGTTCTGTAACACGTCTGATCTTCCAGTACTTTCGGATGCCGTCCTTTACCACATCATCTGCGTAACCAGCCAGAAACATGGTGTCGTTTCCGGAGCCGTAGCGCAGCAGAAGCTTTTTGCTCTCATCGATCTCCAACAGCTTCCCGTTCACCGCAGGAATGGAGATCAGAAACGCCGACTCATCCAATGCTTTATTAAAGGTACAGACCATGTTAAAGACCGGGTCTTTATCCACGTCCACATCGAAAGCCATCTGAAGCTTTGTTCCACTCTTAATCTTTATTGCTCCCGCCATTTCTACTCCTTACTAATTTTCTATCAGTTCTTGTTACTTCTGTTCTTGCTCTTTCTGCTCTTGTTCTTTCTGTTCTTGTTCTTTCTTTTCCCTGATTGCCTGTATCGCTTCACGAACTGCGGCTTCTTCTTCCTCTCGGACCAGCGCTCCGGCAGTTTTGACGCTGTCAATGATGTTCTTTAAGATCAGGATCGCCAGCGGCAGTATGATAAACGGGAAAAATACAAGCGGATTGGAAAGCAGTCTGACTAGTTTTCCGATAAAGCCGGAGGAAAAAACGACCTTACCCAACAGGTCTTCCTCCCGTGTGTCGTATCGGTCCGCCACATTGTTGGCATCACCCTTGGTGGTAAAGATCCATCCCTTCTCTCCCTCGTGTTTGTCCACGATTCGATGGGTGTTTACCTCTCCCTGTAGAGAGGGGTCACGGGAATAGAAGGAGATCACGTCTCCCACCTGAAGCGTGGAGGCCTCCACTCTCTTCACAATGATCAGGGAGTCCACCGGGATCTCCGGCTCCATGCTGCCGGTCACTACCCGAAAGAGGGAGTAGCCGAAAATATTCGGTGCCTCTCCCTGTTTGGTAGTGATCACCTTCAAAAGTACCAGCACAGAGGCTATGATCAGACAAACAGATACAATGCTTACAAGATTGACAAGTACTCTACGAATCTTTTTCCACACTACTGTTCATCATCCTTGTTATTCTTTTTCTTTTCTTCGGATCTGGCCCTGCGGTCATCCCAGGCTGCCAGAATTCTCTTGGACAAGGTGTTGGCTTGAGCGCGCTCTTCGGCTTTGGCTCTGGCCTTTGCCTCCTCCTGGGCCCGGGTGTACTCTTCCTCGGCTCTCTTGTGTTCTTCCTCCGCCCGTCTCAGAGCAGCCTGCTCGCGTTCCTTTGCCTGTTCCGCCTCACGCATCGCGTCATTGCGAAGCTTTCGAACCTCTTCCACCTCGCGTTTCGCCTTCGCTTCGGTCTGTGCGATGGACTCTGCGGACTCTCTGCTGACCCGTTCAGTGACTTCTGAGATGGTCCGGGAAGCCTCCTGCCTGGTGCGCGCTATCTCAGCTTCCGCCTTCTCGCAGGCCGCATCCACCATCTGCTGTGCCTCAGCCTTGGTGGCAGCGATGCGCTCCTCCGCATCTGCCTTGGTGGCAGCGATCCTCTGATCCGCATCCGTCCTTGCCGCTGTGATGCGCTTGTCGGCATCTGCCTTGGTGGCTGCAATGCGCTGATCCGCATCCGTCTTGGTGGAGGTGATCTGTCTGTCAGCCTCCTCCCGGATGGTACGAACCTGTCTGTCGGTGTTTTCCTTCATGGCGGTCAGCTGCGCCTGGGTCTCATCCTTCAGAGCAGCCAGCTGCTCTTCCTTCTCACGCTGCAGAGTCTGAATCCTGTTCGTGCTGTCACGCTGCAGTTCGGCCAGGTCTGCCGCAGCCTTCTGTTCGGTGCGGGCGATGAGTTCGTCTGCCTCCCGTCTGGTGTCGGTCACAAGCTGCTCTGCATTCTGCATTGCTTCCGAAACGGCAGCATCCGCATTTTTCTTTGCTTCCGCCACGGCATCCGCCGCCTTCCGGCTGATCTGGGCAACCTTCTCGTCCGCTTCCTGCTGAATCTTCAGGACAGACTCTGCAGTCTCCCGTCTGGTGCGGATTGCAAAGTCCTCGGCCTCCTTCTGTGCCTTGGAAACTTCCGCCTCCGCCTGTGCCTTGGTCTGGGTGATCTGTGCCTCAGCCTGTGCCTTGGTCTGAGCAATCTCCGTTTCTGCCTGCGCCTTGGTCTGGGAGACTTCAGCCTCCGCCTGTGCCTTAGTCTGAGCGATCTGTGTTTCGGCCTCTTCCTTCGTCTTGGCGATCTCGGCATCTGCCTCCTGCCTTGTCTGTGCTGCAAGAGCCTGTGCCGCATCCTTCGCAGCTTCAGCCTCCTCATATGCTTCCTTAGCGGCCTCCAGATCTGCAGTCATCAGGTCCTTCTGTTCCTGAAGCTCCTCCAGTTCCATCTGTGCCTCCTGGAGCTGTGCCATCAGCATACCTACCTGCTGCTGAAGACCGATCATCTCGCCGTCGATACGGTCCAGTTCCTCCAGTGCCTCTTCCTTGGCCTTGGTCTCCTCCGCCAGCTTTGCCTCGGCATCCAGCTGTGCCTGGGTAACCTCCTCCAGGAACACTCTGCGGATCTCTACTTCCTCGATATTGGGGTCGTCGACGAACTGTTCCTCGATTTTCTTGATGAACTTGGGCTTGATCACACGGCGCCGTTTATTGGGTGCCTGATCCAGCTTTCTCGGATCAGCCTCCAACAGAGACTTGAAAACCGTGTAGTTGGTGATCAGATTGGTATACATCTGGATCATATATTCTTCATCGAACTCCAGGGTACTGTCCTGAGCCTCGATGGTGTAACCCACCTCATCATAACGCTCCAAAAACTGCCAGAGCTGATAACAGGTTCGATAGTTGGGATCCTTCATGATCAGGTTGGTACGCTGGATCGGGCTTCGCACCTTGGCGCAGCCTGCCATGATACTGCAGAAGGAGCTGTTGCGCAGGGCCAGCACCAGACGACGCACGCGGTCGATCCGCATGAAGACTGACATATTGTCGGAGTCATTTTCTGCGAAGCTCTGCCGGTTTTTCACCGTCATCTCCAACTTATAGGAAATCTCCTCGTAGGCATCGTCCACCTTACTCTGATAACTCAGCACATTGGTGGTCTCATCACCGGTGGACCAGAAGATCACATCGGTACGCTTATCGATAAAGGTCACCAGTCTCTGGATCAGGTGATAGATGAATCGATTCTCATACAGGTCGTAGGTCTCCTCGGTGCTCACATTCAAAATCTTCGTCGGCTGAATATCCCCATCCTCACTGCTGGCAATGAACTGGGTGTTCATGCTTAAGTGCCGCACGCTGTCCGCACTGATCTTGCGGGCCAACGCCACGGGAACCACTTCCTCATTGGTCTTGATGTAGCGGCGAGGCTTCTCAATGATCGTATTGATGGCGTCCAGGCTTTCCTCGATGGTGGTCAGCCAACGCTCGTCAACCACCTTGTGGAGCACCTGGTGTCTCTGGTGCAGAACGTTCTCCCCGGCCTGTACCATCTCGAACAGATACTGAAAGTATCGGTCGTTCTCCAGGGTCTTCCCCACTTTATTGACATATTTTAGATAGAGATCATTAATTGTATTTGCCATGGATGATGCATCTCCTTAGCTTTCGTATCGTTAATAGAGATTCTGAATTCTGGTCAGATAAGCCCGGCTGTCCTCCATATTACTCTTTCCGAAGGTCTTCTCGATATAGGCGATCAGACCCTTGATCTCGTCGCGGACAAAGCTGACGTTCAGGCTCTCAAACTTCTTCAAAACCTTTCTGGCAATGATGTAGTCCATACCGCCAAGCTCCGTTCCGCCGCAGGCTACATACACAGGGATGAAATCATACATCTGTTTCGTAATACGGTTACCGAAAGCCAGCTTGAAACGGGTCTGCAGATAGGTGTCCAGCTTGTTCATCTTCTCAATGGTGCTCTCGCTGATAGGATGCTCTTCCTTTGCCTTGGCAAAGAGAGCTTCCAGATAATCGGTGGTCACAGGACAGGTAGGGTACTTCTCGCACTCGAATGCCGCTGCACGTTCATTCAGTTCGATCGGGATCGCACGGTCGTAAACCTTATCGGTGATGGTGAAGGTAGAGTCATCGTTGTTTGCAGTTCCCACGAACCACAGGGTATCGGATACCCGGATCTTACCATCCTCCAACAGCTTGGGATCCTGCTCCCAGCCGGTCGGCACCAGATCCAGGATCCACTCATCCTTACTGGGCATTTCCAGGATGGACAGCATCTCTGCAAAGTAGTACTCAATACGCGCCAGGTTCATCTCGTCCAACACGATCAGGCTGGGCTCTTCCTTGTAGCCCGCCTCGTACATGGCACGTAAAAACTCTGTCTCGTTAAATCTCTTGGAAAATTCATTGAAGTAACCTAACAGCTCCGTTCTGTCACGGTAGGAAGGCTGTACGGAAACCAGGGTAGCCGGGTTCATCATATAACGGCTGAAGGAGTAAGGGAGACTGGTTTTACCGGTACCGGAGATACCTTCCAGGATCAAGAGCTTACTTGCCGCCATACCTGCCACAAATCTTCTCACGATCTCCGGTGTATAGTACAGCTTCATCTGGCTGGCTGCGAACAGTCTGTAGCCCTCCGCAAACTCCTGCAGGGAAATGGTATTGTTATACTGCAGCGGCACATAATTTAAGTATTTCTGATCCACC
>JAHBAA010000160.1 GCA_018385425.1 Acetatifactor sp. | reverse complement strand
ATCGGTGTCCCCGGGCATTACACAGACCGGGAAAAGCAGGCCGCCATTCTGTATGGTTTTGAAAGCTTTGAAAGTGAAGCAGAACCCGCTTCCGAGGGAGATTTCGGTTATTATCTCCTGCGGGTGAGATTGTAACCCCAAGCGAAAGCGTGTCTGCAATCAGACATGCAGGACGAAAGGCGAAGGGACACCATTTCGAAATGGGGGATACTATAGGAGCCCTTCCCCGTCAAAGGCGGGGATAAAGCTGTCCTTGTCGGTGCCGCCTTCCTGGCGAAAGCCCTGTTCGATGCCGATGCGCGCAGCGAAGGTGAGAAGCTTCTCATATTCCTCTTCGGTGAGGCTTCGGTTTAACTCCGGGTATTCCGCCACATGGGGCAGGGGCGTGTATTGATTCATGATACTGATATAAATGTCATTTCCGAAGGTGCTGTGAAGATACCGCAGTACCTTTTTGCTGTCCTTGGACTGACCGGGAAGGCAGAGGTGGCGGACGATGACTCCTCGCTTCATGAGACCGGAAGCCTCATCAAAGAGCGGTTTTCCCGCCTGGCGTACCATCTCCCCGATGGCACGGCTTGCCACATCGAAATAGTCCGGCGCCTTGGAATAGCTTGCGGAAAGCTCAGAAGAGAAATATTTCAGATCCGGCAGCCAGATATCCACAAGCCCTTCTAAGAGCTTCAGGGAAGCTACGGATTCGTAGCCGGAGCTGTTGAACACCACCGGGAGGTGCAGCCCCTGATCCTTTGCCTGCTCCAGAGCCATGCAGATCTGTGGGATGAAATGACTGCCTGTAACCAGGTTGATGTTCACCGCACCCAGGGATTGCAGGCGCAGGAAGCAGTCCGCCAGGGCTTCCGCAGTGATCGGTTTTCCGAATTCGCTGTTGGAGATGGTATGGTTCTGGCAGAACACACAGCGCAGGCTGCAGCCGGAGAAAAACACTGCTCCCGAGCCGGCCTCTCCGCAGATCACCGGCTCCTCCCAGTAGTGGAGTGCCGCCCTGGCAGCAGTGACCACAGCGGTCTGCCCGCAAAAGCCCAGCCGCCCGGCAGAACGGTCTGCATGGCAGTTTCTGGGACAGAGGGTACAGTCGGACAGATATTCGGTGATTCGATTTTCAGTCCACAGCATGGGTGATCCTCCTTTGGAATGTTTTGCGCAAAGAACTCCCCTCAGGACGGTTAGGTCTCAAGGGGAGAAACAGGTATCGTGCAATCAGTCCAGACTGACCACTTTTCCTACAAATAGGATGGTATCATTCTGACTGTCGTAGATCAGAAAGGCAAAGGGGCGGTCCAGATAGACATCTCTTCGTTCTCTTTCATCCATAGCACTGGTTCCACATTTCATGAGCACGGCGGTGACGGCAGCCGCACTGGTGCCCTCCTCATCCAGCTCCAGCCTGCACTTCTGGATGATGTCGCTGATATAGGTCACCTCGTCCGGTTTTTGCTCGATGATGCGGTCAAATTCTGCGGCTGTCTCATCAAAGGCTCGCTGGATGCCCTGAGCCTGCAGGATCGGGATGATCTTGTCCGAGGTGCATTCGAAGTTCAGCTTGGGCATTCTGGCATACACATCATACTTTCCGGTGCGGGAGGCCAGGAGGCTCTCCAGGTCCAGGTCGCTGATCTGAAAATCTCCCTCTTCCTTGGGAAGAATTCCGATAAATTCAAACCCGTTATAATAGGGCTTTGCAAAAGCGGTGGCGAAGTCATTCTCAAAGTAGTCATTCAGGCCATCCATCAGCATCTCTTGGGTGGTGGTGTTGCCGGAAAGATCCGTAAAGTCTCCCTCCCGTTTTCCCCATTTGTCCTCCCAGGGAGACTCGAAATAGACGGAGTTGATCAGGATGGTGGCAAGATCGGCGGTCAATTGATTGGGCTGGATAATCTCAGGGATCAGTCCGTTGGTCCGTTCATCGCACCAGTTGTTGATGCGCTTGGCGGTCCCCTCCTTATCCTTTTCAAAATCCACACTGTCCACCTCCGCCAGATATGCAGCCCTCACCCGGTCCGCATATTCCTCCTGCAGTTTTCGCTTCTCATTCACCCAGATGGAGTTTGCGATGGTGAATTGGAAGGTGTAAGCGTCCTCAGGTCCACCGACAACGACTTCTGTGAGGAGACCATCCGACTGCTCTGCCTGATCCTTTTTGGTCAGACCATCGGCATAGGCGATGTAGTCTGCAGCTTTTTCCGTGAAATCTTTTCCGCCCAGGTATGTATACAGCTCCTCGGCGGTGGTACCGGACGCTCCCTCAGCGGCAAGCCCCAGTGCCATGTCCAGTGACAGAGGACTGACAAGGGTGTTGCCGGGGGCATTCCGGTAGGTCTGGTCCGCAAAGAAAGCGGCCCGCTCATAGATGTTTGTCAGGGTGACGGAGGAGATCTTTGGAGCGTCTGCCTCGGGAGACTCAAAGGACACAGCAGCGGAACATTGATCGTCCTCAGATTGGATCCGGCTGCCAGCCTCCTCCGGGACCTGCTGTGGCTCAGACTCTATGGGTACAGCACCGCAGCCGGTCAACAGTGTACAGGATAACAAGAGCAACAATAATTTCTTTTTCATAGCTTCGTACCGCCCTTCTTTTCAACTTTCAAGTTACTTCTATAGACGATATTTATTGGAAAAAGTTTCCACGTTGTCCGGGAAAAGGTTTTCCGCTCGCCCAATCTGTCTGCTTGCAGACACGCTTTCGCTTGGACCTCGACGTAGCGGTACATAAGGCTGCAAAATACGCAGCCTAAGTACCGACGCCTCGCTACAGTCTGCAAC
>JAHBAA010000073.1 GCA_018385425.1 Acetatifactor sp. | reverse complement strand
GGAAACGGCACCCACAAGACTGCGAATCTTCTTCGGGAAGAGGGGTTGAATATTGTCACACTTCCCAAGACCATCGACAATGACTTGTGGGGAACCGACATGACCTTCGGTTTTCAGAGCGCAGTGGATATTGCCACAGGTGCCATTGACTGCATCCATACTACAGCAGCATCCCATGGCCGCGTCTTTATCGTCGAGGTGATGGGGCATAAGGTGGGATGGCTGACGCTCTATGCCGGCATGGCTGGCGGCGCAGACATTATTCTGCTTCCTGAGATTCCCTACGACATTGATAAAGTCATCGCAAAGATCGAGGAGCGCGACAAGACCGGACATCGGTTCACCATCGTTGCGGTGGCAGAGGGTGCGATTTCCAAGGAGGATGCGGCACTTTCCAAGAAGGAATACAAGAAAAAGCTGGAGCAGAAGGAATATCCTTCCGTATCCTATGAGGTAGCTGCTCAGATCATGGAGAAGACCGGACGCGAGGTTCGCGTCACCGTGCCCGGACATATGCAGAGAGGCGGAAGCCCCTGCCCTTATGACCGTGTATTTGCAAGCAGACTGGGCGCGGAAGCCGGCAAGCTGATCCTGGACAACCAGTATGGCTTTATGGTAGGTTTGAAGAATCAGGAGATCGTCAGAGTGCCTCTTGCAGATGTGGCAGGAAAGCTGAAGATGGTGAAGCCTGATTCCACAGTTGTCAAGGAAGCAAAGCTTCTTGGCATTTCGTTTGGAGATTAGTTTTTTATGTCATATACAGCGTTATATCGTAAGTTCCGCCCCGTCACCTTTGCAGATGTGAAGGGGCAGGACCATATTGTGACCACACTGAGAAATCAGCTGAAGGCGGGGCGTATCGGTCATGCATACCTGTTTACCGGCACCCGGGGGACCGGCAAGACTACCATTGCCAAGATCTTTGCCAGGACAGTGAACTGTGAGAACCCTACCGAGGACGGACCCTGCGGAGAGTGCCGCATCTGTAAAGCGATCGCAGCCGGCGCCAGCATGAATGTGATCGAAATTGATGCCGCCTCCAACAACGGTGTGGACAACATTCGTGAGATCGTGGATGAGGTATCCTATTCCCCTGCGGAGGGAAAGTATAAGGTTTATATCATTGACGAGGTGCATATGCTCTCCATAGGAGCGTTTAACGCTCTGCTGAAGACGCTTGAGGAGCCTCCGTCCTACGTTATCTTCATTCTGGCCACTACGGAAGTGCACAAGCTTCCGATCACCATCTTATCCAGGTGTCAGCGGTATGATTTTAAGAGGATCTCCATCGATACCATCACGGAGCGATTGAAGGAATTGACCGCTGCGGAGGCTGTACAGGTGGAGGACCGGGCGCTTCGCTATATTGCCAAGATGGCTGACGGCTCCATGCGTGATGCCCTCAGTCTGTTGGATCAGTGTATCGCCTTTCACTTGGGTGATGAACTGACCTATGACATGGTTCTGGATGTGCTGGGCGCGGTGGACACGGAGGTGTTCAGCCGACTGCTTCGACATGTTCTGGATCGGGATGTGAACGGCTGTGTGCAGCTGTTGGAAGAAATCGTGATGCAGGGCCGCGAACTCACTCAGTTTGTCACAGATTTTACTTGGTATCTGCGCAATCTGATGCTGGTGCAGACATCCGACAATCTGGAGGATGTGATCGACATGTCGTCGGAAAATCTGGCCAGATTGAAAGAGGAGGCTTCCCTGCTGGACGTCAATCGGGTGGTGAGATATATCCGTATCTTCTCGGATCTGTCAGGCCAGATCAAATATGCTGCCCAGAAGCGCATCCTGGTGGAGATCGCCCTGATCAAACTCTGCAAGCCTCAGACGGAGAAGAACACCGATTCTATTCTGGATCGGATCAGGCAGATAGAAGAGGATCTGAAAAATGGCAGTTTCACTCCCATCGCTGCAGCATCCTCTGCACCGCAGACTGTTCCGGCGAAAGAGATACGGGTCCTTCCCGAGGCCGTTTCGGAGGATATCAAAAAGATAACCGGATCCTGGCAGGGAGTAGTAGCCAGGGCGGACAATCCTCTGAAGACTTATCTGAACAACGTGCTTGCAGTCAATGACACGGATGACGGAAAGCTTCGAATTGTTCTGGAGGATGGGCTCGAAAGCGATTTCTTTCTGGGCAATGAGGAACACAGACTGCAGACAGAACGCCTGGTCTCTGAGTTTGTCGGCAAACAGGTATCAATCGTCTTTGACGTGGCGAAGGACGGCGCGGCGGCGAAACAGATCGAACCTGACTACCGGAAACTGTTTGGACAACAGGTGGAGATCGTGCTGGAAGAGGAATCATCAGATGAGGATGATGTGGAGGATAATTTTTAGCTTGTCGGAAGATCGGGAAGTATATTACGGAATACACAGACATAGAAATCGGAGGAAGAAAACATGGCAAAAAGAGGCGGATTTCCCGGCGGAATGCCCGGAAACATGAACAATCTGATGAAGCAGGCACAGAGAATGCAGCGACAGATGGAAGAGAGCCAGAAGGAGATGGAAACGAAGGAGTTTACGGCGAAGACCGGAGGCGGAGCTGTAGAGGCAGTGGTCAACGGCAAGAAGGAAGTTCTTCGCATCAAGCTTGCTGAGGAGATCGTGGACCCTGAGGATATTGAGACACTGCAGGATGCGATTCTCGCTGCAATCAACGAGGCTCTTCGTCAGGCCGACGAGGCGAATGCAGAGATCATGGGCAAAATGACCGGCGGTTTGGGAGGCTTTCCTTTCTAATGGAACTCTACAGTGGACATATTAATAAGTTAATAGAGGAGTTGGCTGCCCTTCCGGGAATCGGAGACAAGTCGGCCCAGCGCCTGGCCTTTCATCTCATTAATATGCCGGCAGACAAGGTGAATCGTCTGGCGAATACCATCATTGAGGCCAAAGCTAACGTGAGGTATTGCCGGGAGTGCTTTACCCTGACAGACAAGGATATCTGTCCGATCTGCGCCAATGGGAAGCGCAATCACAAGGTGATCATGGTGGTGGAGAATGTAAGAGATCTTGCAGCCTATGAGAAGACCGGAAAGTACGACGGAGTGTATCATGTGCTTCACGGAGCAATCTCACCGATGCTCGGCATCGGACCGGGAGAGATCAAGCTGAAGGAACTGATCGCCCGTCTGGAGCATGACGTGGAGGAGGTCATCGTCGCCACCAACTCCAGCATCGAGGGAGAGACTACCGCAATGTACATCAGCAAGCTGGTAAAGCCCACCGGCATACGGGTGACCCGGATCGCAAGCGGTGTTCCCGTGGGAGGAGACTTGGAGTATATCGATGAGGTAACATTATCCAGGGCATTGGATGCCAGATGGGATATGTGATGAAAAAA
>JAHBAA010000142.1 GCA_018385425.1 Acetatifactor sp. | reverse complement strand
ACCTCCGACAAAGTGATCACGGGTGACCTGAGCCTGACGGCCAAGTGGGAGATCAACGTCTACACCGTAACCCTTCAGCCGCAAAACGGCGAGGAGCCGGTAGAACAGCCGGTAGAACACGGCGATGTCGTATTGATGCCGGAGGGATGGCCGACTCCCAGCGACAGCTGTGACCTGGAGGGCTGGTACTACGAGGATACCTATGAGACAGCTTATGTAGAAGAACCGGTGACGAAGGATATTACGCTCTATGCAAAGTGGGTCTGCAATGTGGAATTGAATCTGGGTTCCGGTTATGTGATGGTGGATGACATAGCGTGGGAAAGCTTTTATTACGTTTCGGTACCGGTGGGAGAGATTCCGGAGCTTCCGGAACCGATATATGGAGGATTTGTTTTTGACGGCTGGTATTTGGATGAGGCTTTCGAGAAGCCCTATGAGGCAGGTCCCATCTCAGAACATCTGACACTGTACGCAAATTGGATCGAGGCTGAATTGTAACCCGGAGTCCTGACATAGAATATTTTGAGAGGCGTGACGAAATTGTCACGCCTCTCTTGTGTTTCTTTCCGTTTTATGGCATACTGTATTACAAATTGCGTGTTTTTGAACCCGACTGCAGCATTTTCCCATATCCGTTATGCCGCAGAATGCCGGATTCAGAAAAACGCCGGAGAAAAAGGGGAAAGAAAATGGTTTACAATAACGTTTTGGAGGCAATCGGACATACACCCATGATTGCTCTGCAGCATATGGTGGATGAGGACAGCGCAAGAGTGCTGGTAAAATACGAAGGTCTCAATGTGGGAGGGTCGGTGAAGACCCGTACCGCTTTCAATATGATCAGCAAGGCGGAGGCAGACGGAATCTTAAAACCGGACTCCATCATTGTGGAGCCCACCAGCGGCAACCAGGGGATCGGTCTGGCGTTAGTAGGAGCAGTCAAGGGCTACGAGACAGTGATCATCATGCCCGATTCCGTGAGCCAGGAGAGGAGACTTCTGGTGGAGCACTATGGGGCGAAGGTGATTCTGGTGCACGATGCAGGCAACATTGGTGACTGCATCGACGAGTGCATGCAGATGGCGGCCAGAATGGCTGCGGAGAACCCCAAGGTGTTCGTGCCCCAGCAATTTGAAAATGAAGCCAATCCCATGGTGCACAGACACCACACCGGACTGGAGATCTTAGAGCAGGTGGCAGGTCCTATCGACGGGTTCTGTTCCGGTATCGGCACCGGCGGCACCATCACCGGTATCGGTGAGACCCTGAAGGCGTTGAACCCGCAGATCGAGATCTGGGCTGTGGAGCCGGAGAATGCCGCAGTGTTAGCAGGCGGAACGGTGGGAACCCATATCCAGATGGGCATCGGAGACGGTCTGGTTCCCAAGGTGCTGAACCAGCAGATCTATGACCACATCTTTATCGTCACCGACGAGGTGGCACTGCAGACTGCCAAGGATCTGGCCCGCAAGGAGGGACTGATGTGCGGTATTTCCAGCGGAACCAATGTGGCGGCAGCACTGGCCCTGGCGAAAAAGCTTGGCAAGGGCAAGACCGTAGTCACCATTCTGCCGGACACGGCTGAGAGATATTTCTCGACCCCGCTGTTTGAATAGGAGAATTTGCTTCATTACACTGTCGCTTTCCCGTAAAAAAGTCTTAACAGGGAATCCCCGGTGGAGTAGTATGATAAAAACAAGTTCATAGAGGAACAAAACCGTAGATGTGGAGATAAAAACAGTTCGTGACTTAAGTCACGAGGGCACTTACAGAGAGACCGGCTGCTGAGAAAGGTCAGATCGTCAGCTGTTAAATGGACCACGGAGGGCGCAGGGAAAGAGGTGACTCGAGTATTCTGCGACGTCAGGCACACGTCAGCTGCCGGGGATATGTTGGTATCCTGACGAGAGCACCTGTAACAGGTGAAGCAAGGTGGCACCGCGAGTAGATGATTTTTACCCGTCCTTGACAGAAATGGCTATTTCTGTCTTGGGCGGGATTTTTGTTCTCTTCGGAAGTTGTGCTCCGGACAAGACCGGTTTGTCTATCGCAGACTGTAGCGAAAGCGTGTCTGCAAGCAGACATACGGGTCTTGAGGCAAGGGAACACAATTCCGACAATCAACTTTCTTAAGGAGGAAAAAACAGATGAAAGTACAGCCTTCATTGGAGGAATGCAAGCAACTGATGGAAAAGGAGTGCGTCGGCGTCATACCCATCAGCACGGAGATCTATGCCGACACCTGTACGCCGGTGGAGGTGCTGCGCATCCTGAAGCATGTCAGCAGTCATGTGTATCTGCTGGAGAGTGCGGAGGCCGATAAACGATGGGGGAGATATTCCTTCTTAGGGTATGACCCACTGTTGGAGATCACAGGCTACAACGGGACCGTCACCATCAAGACCCCGCTTACCACTCAGACGACACGGGAGGATATCTGCAGCAGGATCCGCAGTATCATCTAGGAAAACAAGAGTCCCAAGTTTGACTACCTGCCCTCCTTTACCGGAGGACTGGTGGGGTATTTCTCTTATGACTACATCAAGTACAGTGAGCCTACCCTTCAGCTGGATGCGGTGGAGGAGATCGAGGCACTGGCTCCAACCCACATCATTCTGTCACCCGGACCGGGGAAACCCTCTGACGCCGGAATCTGCGAGGATGTGATCCGTGCCTTCGGCGGAAAAGTGCCCATCCTTGGCATCTGTCTGGGACACCAGGCCATCTGCGAGGTGTTCGGGGTAACGGTCACCTACGCAAAGCAGCTGATGCACGGCAAACAGTCCGTGGCGAAGCTGGACACAGACAGCGTGCTGTTTCGGGGGATGGAGCAGGAGATCACCGTGGCAAGATATCACTCGCTGGCAGCGGACCCGGATACCATGCCGGACTGCCTGAGGGTGACTGCAAATACCTGCGACGGCGAGGTGATGGCGGTGGAACACACAGAGTATCCCGTTTACGGTGTTCAGTTCCACCCGGAATCGGTGCTGACGCCGGAGGGAAGGCAGATCATGGAGAATTTCCTGCGTGCCGGAGACCTCAAATAAGAGGGAGTTCCATCGAAAGGAGTCATTTTGGGGGAGAATTCCGAAATGGACAAATGCAATGTATGAGTGAATCACAAAATAATGGTTGCTGAATGTTTTTTGTACTGATATGATAATAATATTATCCTACAAAGCAACAGATCCCGATGCAGGGCAGTGGACGAGGGCGAAAGACCGGCACTCTGACAACTGCATAACGGGGATCGCTTTGTAGAGAAAGTGCAGGAGACGACCTATTCCATGAAATTCAGCAATCTATTTCACACAAACCGTTTTTCTCAACAGGAAACCGGTACCTTTCAGGGTATCAGTTCCTTTACACTTCATATCATTGCCATGCTTCTTATGCTGTGCGATCATCTTTGGGCAACTGTCCTTCCCCAATACGATTGGCTCACCTGGGTGGGAAGGATTGCTTACCCCATCTTTGCCTTTCTGTTGGTGGAGGGCTATTTTCACACGCACAATTTGAAGAAATATATGGGCAGGCTACTCTTCTGGGCGATTCTCTCCGAGCTGCCCTTCAACCTGATGTATGGAGGAGGTACGCTCTACCCCTTCCATCAAAATGTCCTGTGGACATTCCTGTTGGGACTTTTCTGTATTTTTGTTGTGGAAAAAACGCGTCAGAAAGAAAAGCCGCTGCTGACGATCATCGTCTTTTTGTTTACCGCAGTTGCAGGCTATGTGCTTGGATTCCTTACGATGGTAGATTATTTTGGATTTGGAATCTGGATGATACTTGTTTTCTACCTGTTTCGCGGAAGAAAATGGTGGTGCCTTCTGGGACAATTGGCTGGACTGTTCTGGATCAATGTGACGCTGATTGGAGGCTTATCCGTTCCGGTACAGATTTTTGGACACGAGCTATTGATCGTTCAGCAGTCATTAGCCTGTCTGGCATTGGTTCCTATCTGGTTGTATCAGGGGAAACAGGGACCCCATAACAAACCGATTCAGATCGGTTTTTATGCCTTTTATCCGCTGCATATGCTGATCCTTTCACTGGCTGCTCTTCTGTAGGGGCATTGGGAACGGTATTTCCCTGCCCTTTCCGGAACGCATCATTTCCGCAAAAACCGGTTGACAAACGGGAACGGATGGATTATAGTTCATCTATAGAAAAAAGGCTGTGACGAAGAGGAGTATGCATGACCCCTTGCCAGAGAGGGCGGCTGTATCGCAAGATACGCTGTGAGGCCGCTTGAAGGAAGGTGTGCGGAAGGTAGCTTCTGAGCCGGAGTGCCGAAAAGAACAGTAAGCAGTCCCGCGTCATCCCCGTTACCGGATGAGACTTTGATGGAAGTCATTGAGATAAGTGCTGTGAGGCACTTATGAACAAAGGTGGTACCGCGTATTTCACGCCCTTTGCTGATTGCAGGATCGGCAAAGGGCTTTTCTTTTGCCGCAGAATAAGAAAGGAGAAAAACTATGAGCAAAGAACTTGCAAAGACCTATGACCCCAAGGGCATAGAAGACAGACTCTATGAGAAGTGGCTTGCAGCGAAGTATTTTCATGCAGAAGTGGACCACTCCAAGAAACCCTTTACGATCGTGATCCCCCCTCCAAATATTACGGGACAGCTCCATATGGGACATGCCCTGGACAACACCATGCAGGATATTCTGATCCGTTTCAAGAGAATGCAGGGCTACAATGCCCTTTGGCAGCCAGGTACGGACCATGCATCCATCGCCACGGAGGTGAAGATCATCGAGACCCTGAAAAAGCAGGGCATCGATAAGCATGATCTGGGCAGAGAAGGCTTCCTGAAGAGAGCCTGGGAGTGGAAGGCAGAGTACGGCGGACGAATCATTTCTCAGCTGAAGAAGCTGGGCTCTTCCTGTGACTGGGACAGAGAGCGCTTCACCATGGATGAGGGCTGCAACAAGGCAGTTACCGAGGTTTTCGTGAAGATGCACGAGAAAGGCTATATCTACAAGGGCTCCCGTATCATCAACTGGTGTCCTGTCTGTAATACCTCCATCTCCGATGCCGAGGTGGAATATCAGGAGCAGGCCGGTCATTTCTGGCATATCAAGTACCCTATCATGAATGATGACGGTACCCCCAGCACGACCGAATTTCTGACCTTTGCCACCACCCGTCCCGAGACTATGCTGGGCGATACCGCTGTGGCCATCCATCCCGAGGATGAGAGATATGCACACCTGATCGGAAAGAGTGTCCTTCTGCCCATCGTAAACCGTGTGATTCCCATCGTTACCGACGCCTATGTAGACAGAGAGTTCGGTACCGGTGTGGTAAAGATCACTCCCGCCCACGACCCCAATGACTTTGAGGTCGGCAAGCGTCACGACCTGCCCATTATCAACGTGATGAACGACGATGCCACCATCAATGAGAACGGCGGCAAGTTCGCAGGAATGGATCGTTACGCTGCAAGAGAAGCGATCGTAAAAGAACTGGACGAGATGGGACTGCTGGTAAAGATCGAGGATTACTCCCACAATGTAGGTACCCATGACCGCTGTAAGACCACCATTGAGCCTCTGGTAAAGGAGCAGTGGTTCGTGAAGATGGATGAATTGATACGGCCCGCCGTAGAGGCTGTAAAGAACGGCCAGATCAAGCTGATTCCCGAGCGTATGGAGAAGACCTACTTCAACTGGACCGACAATATCCGGGACTGGTGCATCAGCCGTCAGCTCTGGTGGGGACACAGAATTCCTGCTTATTACTGTGATGACTGTAAGGAAGTCGTGGTTGCCAAGGAAGCACCTGCCGTATGTCCGAAGTGCGGCGGCACGCATTTCACACAGGATCCCGACACACTGGATACCTGGTTCTCCTCCGCACTCTGGCCCTTCGAGACACTGGGATGGCCTGAAAATACCGAGGATCTGAAGTATTTCTATCCTACCGATGTACTGGTGACCGGCTACGATATCATTTTCTTCTGGGTCATTCGAATGATCTTCTCCGGTTATGAGCAGATGGGAGAGAAGCCCTTCAAGACCGTTTTGTTCCATGGACTGGTTCGAGACAGTCAGGGAAGGAAGATGAGTAAGTCACTGGGCAACGGCATCGATCCTTTGGAGATCATCGATCAGTACGGTGCGGATGCACTGAGACTGACACTGATCACCGGAAATGCACCGGGAAATGATATGCGATTCTATTATGAGAGAGTAGAGAACTCCCGTAATTTCGCCAACAAGGTGTGGAATGCCTCCAGATTTATCATGATGAACATGGACGGCAAGGAGGTTACCGCCCCTGCTGCGGATGCACTGCAGCCGGTGGATAAGTGGATCCTGTCCAAGTTGAATACTCTGATCCGCGATGTGACCGACAACATGGAGAACTTTGAACTGGGTATCGCCGTACAGAAGGTTTATGACTTCATCTGGGATGAGTTCTGTGACTGGTATATCGAGATGGTAAAGCCCAGACTGTACAATTCCGACGATGCAGTCAGCCAGAACGCTGCACTGTGGACCTTGAAGACGGTGCTGATCGATGCGCTGAAGCTGCTGCATCCTTATATGCCCTTCATCACAGAGGAGATCTTCTGCACACTGCAGAGCGAGGAAGAGTCCATTATGATCAGCTCCTGGCCGGAGTATACCGATGCGCGCGCTTTTGCATCTGAGGAGAAGGACATCGAGATCATCAAGGAGGCAGTTCGCGGCATCCGCAATCTCAGAACCGGGATGAACGTAGCGCCCAGCCGTAAGGCAAGCGTATTCGTAGTCAGCGAGAAGGAGGAGATTCTCGACACCTTCACCGCCGGCAAGCTGTTCTTCGCTTCTCTGGCATACGCCAGCGACGTGACCATGCAGAAGGATAAGGCAGGTATCCCCGAGGATGCTGTTTCCGTAGTGATCCCCGGCGCCACTCTCTACATTCCTTTTGCAGAGCTGGTTGACATCGCACAGGAGATCGAGAGACTGAAGAAAGAGCAGAAGAGACTGGAGGGAGAGCTTGCGCGTGTCAACGGCATGCTAAACAACCAGCGTTTTCTCTCGAAGGCACCGGAAGCAAAGATCGCCGAGGAGAGAGAGAAGCTTGCAAAGTATACGCAGATGATGGAGCAGGTGACAGTCAGACTGTCTCAGCTTCAGTAATTGCTGACAAGGATTTGTCCGGGACCGCTGCAGGAAAACCTGCAGTGGTCCTTTTCACTTGACAAATGCAGGAAATTAAGATACAGTTTCAATTCAAAGCAGGAAGAAAAGAGGGACAACGGTTTTGAAAAAGCAGTGCATTACCACCTTCGAAGAGGCAGTACAATATCTCTATCAGATTCCAAGATTTACCGGCAAAAATTCCATGGAGGATACGAAGCGGTTTCTACACAGGCTGGGAGACCCGGATCAAAGTATGCAGGTGATCCACGTGGCAGGGACCAATGGGAAGGGTTCGGTCTGTGCCTATCTGCGCTCCATACTGGAGGCCGCCGGCAAGCGGGTGGCACTGTTTACCTCCCCTCATCTGACAGATGTGAGAGAGCGGTTTGTGGTGGGCGGAGAGATGGTCTCAAAGGAGGCTTTTCTGGATGCGTTTCTGCGGGTCTATGAACTTGTTTTCCAGGGGGAGGAGGAACCGGATTATCATCCCACCTTCTTCGAATATCTCTTTTTCATGGCGATGCTGCTCTTCTCCGAGGAAAAGCCGGACTTTTGCATTCTGGAGACCGGTCTGGGCGGCAGGCTGGATGCCACCAACGCGGTGTCTGCCAAGAAGCTCTGCGTCATTACGCATATCAGTCTGGATCATGTGGAGTATCTGGGGGACACGGTCTCTCTGATCGCAGCGGAGAAAGCCGGCATCATTCGGGCGAACACCCCGGTTGTCTTTTGGGACACTTGTCCGGAAACCACAGCAGTTTTTGACGAAAAAGCGTTGGAACTTGGCGCACCGGCAGTGTCTGTGTCGAAAAGAGACTACAGGTTGTTAAGTTTTCGGAATAAAAGCATTGATTTTTCTGTGAGCACTCGGTATTATAAGGATATCAGTCTTTGCCTGCACACGGCTGCCGCTTATCAGATGGAGAATGCGGCGCTTGCGGTTCGTGCCATTGAGGAGTTGGATACGGCACATTCCATCACTGTGGAGCAGATCCGGGAAGGAATTTCAGGCTGCTTCTGGGCCGGACGCATGGAGGAGATCCTTCCGCAGGTGTACGTGGACGGAGCCCACAATGAGGACGGCGTCCGGGCATTTTTGGAGTCTGTCTCTCTGGATGGACAAGCCGGCAGGAGAAGTCTTTTGTTCAGTGTGGTAGCAGACAAGGATTATGAGCGGATGATCGATCAGATCGTGTCCGCGAAGCTGTTTGACAAATTTTACCTGACGCATATGACTACAGGGCGGGCGATCTCCAAGGAGAAGTTAGCAGCTTGCTTTGGAAAGTATCCCGACTGTCATTTTCGGATGTATGATACATGTGGGGAGGCCCTTCAGGCGGCCCTGGGAGACCGGAAAGCGGACGAAAGGCTCTATATAGCCGGGAGTCTGTATCTGGTCGGAGAGATAAAGGAGTTGTGTAAGAGATGATTAATTTTGAAGAGGAATTGAAGAAATTTCACCCCAGCCTTGAGGTTGAGGAGATTGAAGATACGATCTACAAGCAGAATCTGACGGATCTGACCGATCTGCTGATCAAGACGATGAAGGAAAACGAAACAGAGACAGAAGAGGTGTAGGAATGTATTGCTATCATTGCGGAGTACTCCTGTCGGAGCACGATTATTGCACTGCATGCGGTGCCAATGTGGTCTTGTATAAGAAGATCGTTGCAACCTCAAATGCCCTGTACAATGAAGGTCTGGAGAAGGCCAATGTAAGGGATCTGTCCGGTGCAGCGGAATGTTTGCGGCAGAGTCTGGAATACAATAAGAATAATATAGAAGCCCGCAATCTGCTGGGATTGGTATATTTTGAGATGGGTGAGGTGGTGTCCGCTCTCAGTGAGTGGATCTTAAGTAAGAACCTGCGCCCGGAGAAGAATATTGCAGATGATTTTATGGAGAAGCTGCAGTCCAATCAGGCAAGGTTTGAGGCGATCAATTCCACCATCAAAAAATATAATATCGCGCTGAATTGCTGCAGACAGGGCAACAAGGATATGGCCGTGCTGCAGTTAAAGAAGGTGCTTTCCGTCAATCCCAGATTTGTTCGTGCCCACCTGCTGTTGGCACTGCTCTATATGGACAGCGAGAAGTGGGATCGTGCCCAGAGAGAACTGAAGAAGTGTATCGACATTGACCGGAACAATACGCAGGCATTGCGCTATCTGAAGGAAGTAGAGCATATGCTGGAGCCGGAAGAGGATGTGAAGGGCGTTCAGAAGAAAAAGAAGGAGGAGGCAGTGCGTTATGTCAGCGACAACGAGCTGATCATCCAGCCTGTCTCAGTGGCTGAACAGAAGAGTACCGGATGGAGCACTCTTTTGAACATTGCCATCGGCCTGCTGATCGGTGCGGGGATCACCTATTTTCTCATGTTCCCTGCAGTCAAGACGAATGTCAATAATGACGCACAGAAGACCATCTCCGAGATCAGCAATCAGCTGGAGGAGAAGACGCTGGCCGTCAAGGAACTGGAGAATCAGAATCAGGCTCTGTCTGCAAAGATCGCCGACATGGAGAAGGAATTGACCGGCTATGTTGGCGTGGACGGATCGATGAAGTCTCTGGACGATCTGGTGACTGTGGCAGCGGCGTATCTGGCACATTCCGATGAACATGCCACCTCGGAGGAACTGCAGCGCATCAGCAGTGAGGTGAATCTGGAGGAGGCTTCAGAAGGCTTCCGTTCCCTGTTCTATACCATGCAGGATGCCATTGCACCCGGGCTGTTTGAGGAGTATAATACGCAGGCCAGAAGCTTATATGATGAGAAGAAGTACGAGGAATGCATCCCCGTCTACCAGAAGGCGGTTGCCTATGCCTCCTACAGCGAGCTGGGCGCTGATGCCTATTTCTTCCTGGCAAGAGCCTACCACAGAACCGGTGACAATGAGAATGCCATTCTGTATTACCAGAAAGTATGTGAACTCTATCCCGAATCCGAGAGAGTGGAGAAATCCAGAGAGTACCTGGATGCTCTCGGTGCACCGGCACAATAAGAGAATAAGATTACGAAAGATGGGACCTGCAGATCTGCAGGTCCTTATCTTTTGCAGTGAGAAAGGAGTGTCTATGGAACAGCTGACGAGAGAGGATTTCAAGATCATCGACAATTACCTAATGATACGGCTTCCAAAGGAGGTTGACCACTACAATGCAGGGTACATCTGTGAACAGGCGGACAGATTACTGATGGATGAATCGGTTCAAAACATCGTCTTTGACTTTGCAGACACAGGATTCATGGACTCTTCGGGAGTGGGGATCATCATCGGAAGGTATAAGAAGATCTCCTGTTTCGGGGGGAAGGTCTTCGCCATACATTGCAGCCGTCAGATCTTAAGGATCCTGTCAGTGTCGGGACTTCACAAGCTAGTGGAAATCATGTGACTGCCTTTCACTTTTGTATGAAAAAGGCGGCAGAAAGGGAAAGGTGTTAAGCGTGAAAAACGAGATGGAGATTTTGTTCGACGGAGTGGCTGAAAATGAGGGCTTTGCCAGAGTGGCGGTAGCAGCCTTTGTCACTCATTTAAATCCTACGCTGGAGGAATTGGATGATATCAAGACGGCGGTATCGGAGGCGGTGACCAATGCGATCATCCATGGGTATGGAAATCTGGAGGGATACGGAGGAGAAGGAAAGCAGAAGCTCAAGTCACAGCCTGTTCATCCGGGAAAGGTGAGACTGCACTGTCTGTTGGAGGATGGGATACTACATATCGAGATTGAAGATACGGGGAGAGGAATCGAGGACGTGGACAAGGCGATGATTCCGCTGTACACTTCCAGGCCGGATCTGAATCGGGCAGGGATGGGGTTTGCACTGATGGAGGCCTTTATGGATGAACTGGAGGTTGAGAGTACCCCGGGACAGGGGACCGTTGTACGGATGAAGAAGAAAATGGAGGCGGGTGATTGGATTAAAGAGGGTGACTGAAGATGGAGGACATGTCAGTACTGATCGCCCGGGCCCAAGCCGGAGATACCAATGCCAAAGAAGTACTGATCGAAAAAAATCTGGGACTGGTGCATCACATCGTTCGGCGTTTCGCGGGAAGAGGAGTAGATGGGGAGGATCTGTTTCAGATCGGCACCATCGGTCTGATCAAGGCCATCGACAAATTCGATCTGAGCCTGGGGCTTGCCTTTTCCACCTATGCAGTGCCGATGATCACCGGGGAGATCAAGCGATTCATTCGGGATGACGGGCCGGTGAAGATATCCAGAACGATCAAGGAGAATGGCTTAAAGGTACGACTGTCCAGACAAAGGCTTCAGACAAAAAACGGAAGAGAACCTACTCTGTCGGAGATAGCGGGGGATACCGGTCTTTCCGCGGAGGACATTGTGGTGGCGATGGAGGCTTCCTCGGAGGTGGAGTCATTGTATGCCTCTGTGTATCAGGAGGACGGGAGCGAGAGCTTTCTGGTGGATCGAGTGGTGCAGGGGGATCGGGGAAGCATCGGGAACAGCACCCTGGGTGCATACGTGCAGGATGATCTGGAGAAGGAGAAGCTGTTGAACCGTATGCTGATCTCACAGCTTTTAGGCACATTGAGTGAAGAGGAGAAGCGTCTGATCACGCTTCGGTACTTTGAGAACAAGACGCAGGTAGAGATCGCAAGGCTCTTTGGAATCAGTCAGGTTCAGGTGAGCAGATTGGAGAAAAAGATTCTGAGGCGTATGCGGGATACGGCGGGAGAAGCCTAATCTTAAGATTTTGTGAAAAGAGAAAATACTGCTTTTCTTATGGGGGAAATTCGTATATGATAGAAGAGTAGTGTTGAGATACGGAGGGTTTTGGAGCAGGAAGATGAAGTTAAAGGACTATGATGATTTCGATGAAGAACTGTTAGAGGAAGATCAGAAGGAACCGGAGCAGAAGAAGGACGGGGAGAGAGAACCTTCCGGAGAAAGGGAGGCAAAGTACCTGGAGGCAAAAGGCACATTTGAAAAGGACACCGGAAAGACCGGCGTGCTGAAGGTGTTCCTCACACTGTTTTGCTGCCTTGTGATACTGATCGTGCTGTTGACCGGAGCAATGATCGTGTACAGCAGGACCATTGGACGGGAATCGGATATAGAGGAGAATGTGACGCCTGTGGTGTCCGGCACCATTGTCTATACCCAGGAGGAAGTAGATGCGAAGATCGCGCAGGCAGCGTCTGATGCCCTGATTCAGGGAAGAAATCAGGTGCTGTTGGACTTAAAGGGCGGTCTGTTGGACGGAGTCACTGTGGTAGAACTGCTGCGGGAGCTGTACCCCGATGATATCGTGGTGGCAGCCGGCGGAAAGTATCATTTCGTGCCGGTGAACAGGGAACTGAAGATGAACAGCCTTGATCCGATCAATCTGAATGTCCTGGACAATGGAGAATTCCAGTATCTGACAGACGGCAAGGTGACCTCCTACAAGGGAATCGATGTGTCCAGTCATCAGGGTGTCATCGATTGGAATCTGGTTGCTCAGGACGGCGTGGAGTTTGCGTTTATCCGGGTGGGCTTCCGGGGATACGGTTCCGAGGGAAAACTGGTGGTGGATGAGATGTTCCACACCAATATTCAACAGGCGAAGGAGGCAGGCGTCAAAGTCGGCGTGTATATGTTCAGCCAGGCTACCACCGAAGCGGAGCTGGATGAGGAGGTGCAGCTGGTGTTGGACAATATCGCTTCCTATCAGTTGGACTGCCCTGTGGTATACGATGTGGAGATGATCAGCGGAAACGGACGAATGAACAATCTGACGCCGGAAGAACGCACCAATCTGACCCTGCGGTTCTGCGAGAAGATCGCGCAGGCAGGGTACCGGCCGATGATCTACCACAACACAGAGATGGCAGCCATCCGGATCGATTATGCTGCGCTGGAGGCTTACGATAAGTGGTATGCCGCTTACAACAGAAGAATGTTTTTCCCCTACGAGTTCAAGGTATGGCAGTACTCAGACAAGGGTTCGGTGCAGGGCATCAAGACCAACGTGGACATGAATATCAGTTTTGCGCCGCTCTGGGAATAAGCGGGATGCTTGTATCCTGACCGCACCGGTATCTATATTGCAGACATGTGCCTGTAATTGTGCTGCGTCTTCCGATAGGAAGACGCAGTATTTTTTTGCATATTTTTCGGAGGCAGTGGGATACTAACGGGAAAGAGAGGCGGTGTAAAGATGAAGTGGCTGGTTTTGTGTGCGGCCGGGGCAAGCTACGGTGTGCTGTCCTCGGCGGGAGTGTTTACTGTGTTTGCTGCGGTGGGGCTGGTGCCCCGGTTTGTGGGAAAGACTCACACAGCGAGGCATGTGACGCTGTATGAGGAGATGATCATCTGGGGGACGATTCTGGGGGGACTGGCGAGTATCTTCTATCCCTATTATGCCGGGGCGGTTGCCTCTTTTCTGGGGGCAGCGGGAGCATTCTGGGGGATCTCGCTTCAGGTCATCTATGGATTCTTTGCGGGGATCTTTGTGGGATGTCTGGCATTGGCCATAGCAGAGGTGCTGGACAGCATCCCCATACTGTCCATGCGAATCAATTTCGGCACAGGGATGCGGCTGGCGATCTGGGCCATGGCTGTGGGCAAGCTGATCGGTTCCCTGTACTATTTTTACAGGTGCCTCTGGACGACGGCAGGATTGGACAAGTAATAGGATTCCCGGTGGAAAAAGGGATGCGGAAAGGGTTGTATGAAGGACTGTAATATCTATATCAAGTGTCAGAGAAGTGTGGAGGTGTCAGACAGGGATGTTTTTCTGTCTGATGTAGCGGAGGTAGACTGTGCGGACAAGCTGATGGAGGCAAAAATGAAAGCGGTAAAGCTGTATCGCTTTCCGCAGGATGAGGACACCCACGTGCTCAGTACGCTTCAAATCGTGCAGAAGATGGAGGCGGTCTGTCAGGATATTTCGGTGGAGATCGTGGGAGAGCCGGATTGCCTGGTTCGGCTTGGAACGCAGAAGCAGGAGAGCAGGTGGCTTCTTGTGGCAAAGGTGGCATTTGTCTGTCTGGTCAGCTTCTTCGGAACCGGGTTTACCATCATGGCGTACCACAATGATGTGGGTGTGCGGGAATTGTTTGCGGAGATCTATGAGCTGGTGATGAATCGCAAGCCTGACGGCATCAATGTGTTGGAGGTGTCTTACTCTATTGGACTGGCAGTTGGGATCACGGTGTTTTTTAACCATATCGGCGGGCGGAAGCTGAAGAAGGATCCCACACCCATCGAAGTTTCCATCCGAAACTATGAAGAGGATGTGGACAAAGCGTTGGTGGAGAAGGGAGAGAGACAAAAAGATGCTGCCGGGCAGTAGGAACGGTTTTTTCAGACCATTCTTTTTCTCGGACGAGCCGCAAGGCAAGCGCTGTCTCTTGACGGAGGGCAGAGATTAAAGTATAGTGGGAGTGAAATTTTTCAGACACCTGTTTCAAATTGTGTACCCCATATTCAGGTCAAACGCGAAAGAAATACAATACTGAAAGAATAGGAATGCAAAGGAGGATTTTCCATGCAGAATGAGAGAATCGAGAGAACCTTACAGGAGATGAAGAAGCTGGGTCTTAGCCAGATGGTGGTGACGGATCCTGCTTCCCTGTTTTATTTTACGGATCATTATGAGGAGCCCTTTGAGCGGTTTTGGGCGCTGCTGCTGAAGGCTGATGGAGCCCACAGACTGGTTGCCAACAGGCTGTTTACATTAAGCGAGGTGGAGGGTGTGGAGATCCTCCGGTATTCTGACGGTGAGAGCGGACCGGCGAGCTTACTGCCCTATCTGGACAAAAGCGCCCCGCTGGGGGTTGACGGCAGCATGAAGGCCCGCTTTCTGTTGGAACTGATGGAGAAGCAGGGCGCTTCCTCCTTCGTGGATGCCTCCGCAGTGATGCAGCGTGTGCGTGCCTGCAAGGATGAAAAGGAGCAGGAGAAGATGCGGGAGGCCTCCCGGATCAACGACCTGGCCATGGGGGAGTTTCAGAAGCTGATCCGCGCCGGCATTACGGAGATCGGGCTTGCAGAGCAGATGCTTTCGATCTACCGAAGCCTTGGAGCAGACGGGTATTCCTTTGAACCGTTGGTGGGTTTCGGAGGCAATGCAGCCAACGGGCACCACGGTCCGGATCAAACGGTGCTGCGGGAGGGTCAGTGTGTGCTGATCGATGTGGGCTGCAAGAAGGATGGCTTCTGTGCAGATATGACCAGAACCTTTTTCCTGGGAGAGCCGGACGAGGAGAGCCGCAGAGTGTATGAGACGGTGTTGGCCGCCCAGTTGACAGCGGAGGCTATGATCCGACCGGGAGTTTGTCTCAGTGAAGTAGATAAGGCGGCCAGAGAGGTGATCACCCGCGCCGGATACGGGCCCTTCTTTACTCACAGACTGGGACATTTCATCGGTCTGGACGTGCATGAGGCAGGAGACGTGTCCTCCCATTCCGATCTGGTGGCTGCCCCCGGCATGATCTTCTCCATCGAGCCCGGCATCTACCTGCCCGGCAAGGTTGGCGTGCGCATCGAGGATCTGGTATTGGTGACCCGGGATGGGGTGGAGATCTTAAACCGCTATCCCAAGGAACTGACGGTCATTTTGGCAGAAGAAAGAGAATAATCTGCACACAACCCGTACATACTGTGAACGAGGAAGGGCAGCCTCCCTTTCTGAAATGTGTTTCCCGCATACGGAGCGCAAGAAGCGAGAACCATTTTGAAAAGGGACG